>NZ_JBCAQT010000001.1:0-429324 GCF_038419845.1 Marinimicrobium sp. C2-29 | reverse complement strand
GCGGGCTCTGAAATAGAGTTTAACTCAATGAGCCGATGTATGGATTCAGGTTGACACATAGGGGTATCTGAATCGCCTGTAATATACCGGTTCCACTAGAATCAATTGGCAGTGACACACCATTGTTAATGACTTTTACGTCGATATGTTCATCAACATTGGGGTCAAACCTGACCGCAATATCATAGTCAGGAAATACGCCTTGAAACTTTGTAATGAATTCTGACCAAGAGTTTTCGTCTTTAGTTAGAAGCAAAAGAATATTCCTAAAGACGCTATTGGAATCTCCTTTTGCAGCAGCCTTTCTCACTATAGAAGGCGGACTATATTCCTCTACAGATGGTATGCCAGCCAATCCAGGAACAATAATAGAGTATGGGTTCTCGATATCCTGCAACTTTTCCCCAAGGGCTTTTCCCTCGATAGCCGTTGCTACATTCCTGTTCTTTCCTTTCCTGATTGTGATGCTGCAGCTCGAAGCTTCATTGAAAGTAACTTTTATCGCATGTTCGAGTTTTGTTTGTAAATGACCACCGGGTGCGAGTGCCTCGATATCTCGAAGCGGGGAGTAAATAAGAAGATCACTTGATAGTGAAGAAGGGCATCTATCTCCAGTCCAGCGAGAGCTTTGCTGGCCTGTTGATTGTGCTATTGATATAGAAAACTGTATTGCCTGCTGAATACTACTTTTCCCAGCATTGTTGGATCCTATTAGTAAGTTGATACCTTCTAATGGCAATTCGAGATCTTCTATATTTTTAAATCTCTCGATTTTTATGCTGCTCAGCAATTGTCCATCTCCATAATTTTCCAGAATAACGCTCAAAACAGACGATCGCTATAAGTGGCGACCTGCCTTTCAAGGCAGGCGCTTATAGCGATCGGCTGGTTTGGCTTGTTAATTTCATCCTTTATGCCTTTCTTCAATAACTTTAACTCGTGCCCGAATGTCGTTAATAACTAAAAATGCACCGAAAAAAACTGCACCAAAAATTGCAGCGCCTACAAGCCCTACAATTGCACCTATAACACCTCCTGACTGCCAGCCACCTACGAGGCCGACAATCAGAACAAGCCATAGCCCTATTTCCAATAGAACGGTATAAAGGTTTACAACTATTTTTGACAACATAAATTGACTCCTTAGTAGTTATTGATTCTTAGAACTTTCATACAAACCCCGGGGCTTAATCTTAGCTTCATCGCTAAGCGATTGAAAACTACAAAATTACCGTCTTTTGTAATGCAAATAACGCGCACTGCTACGCTGTAAATTGCGTACTAATCCAGCGACGCTGAAAGCACACCGTACAAACCGACTAAAATTTGATCAATGCCGCGAAGGCACTGTATTTCGGTCTGAAATACATGGGGTAAGCCTAGCATGTGTTCTTCAATGACGCACTCGCGTACATCAAACTCAAACCAGTGGGAGCTTCCGGGAGTCTTAAAGCAGCCCCAACGGTTATAATTAGACGTACTGCCCCGCACAATACCCACTCGCCCAGGCCCATTGAAAATTGTAGCCGCCGAGCCAACCGGTCACATCCAGCACTTCGCCGATGAAGTAGAGGCCGGGTACGGTTTTGGTTTCAAATGTTTTGGAAGAAACGGCATTCGTGTCGATGCCGCCCCGGGTGACTTCGGCAGTGCGGTAGCCTTCGGTGCCGGGCGGGATCAGTTGCCACTGGTGGAAGCCCTCGCATAGGGCGTTGATCTCCTTGCGGCTGAGTTCTGCCAGGGGTTTGTGGTGGATGGCTTCCGGGAACAGCGGTAGGCTGAGCCAGGTTTCCACAAAGCGCTTGGGTAGCAGCCGGGCCAGCCGGTTTTTGAGGCTGGTTTTCTGGCCGTCGGTGCGCCATTGCTCGATCAGTTGCTCCAGCGATTCGCCGGGCAGTAAATCGATGGTGACGGTATCGCCCGGCTTCCAGTAATTGGAGATCTGCAGGATGGCGGGCCCGCTCAGGCCCCGGTGGGTAAACAGCAGCGCTTCGGCAAAGCGCTGCCCGCCGCATTCGGCCGTGACCGGCAGTGACAGGCCCGAGAGGGATTGGGCGATTTCGAGCCACCGGCTGCCCAGGGTGAAAGGCACCAGGGCGGCGTCGGTTCTTGTGACCGGCAGGCCGAACTGCTTGGCCACCTCGTAGCCGAAGCCGGTGGCGCCCATGGTCGGAATGGACAGGCCGCCGGTCGCGATCACCAGGGACTGGCACTGTATCAGCCCCTCGCTGGTGGTCAGTCTGAATCCGGGCCCTGGCTCCAGGGGTTCGATGGCGTCCACGGAGCAGCCAGTGCGGATCTCTGCCCCGGCCTTGTCGCATTCGGCCAGGAGTATATTCAGGATGTCCTTGGATTTATGATCGCAGAACAGCTGGCCCAGGGTTTTCTCGTGGTATGGCAGGTCGTATTGGTGCACCAGCTCAAGAAAGTCGTAGGGCGTGTAGCGGCGCAGCGCCGAGATGCAGAAATGCGGATTGCGGGAAATGAAGTTGTCGGGGGAGACATCGTAGTTGGTGAAGTTGCAGCGACCGCCGCCGGACATCAGGATTTTTTTGCCGACTTTGTTGGCGTGATCCAGCACCGCCACGCTCCGCCCGCGCTGACCGGCGGTGGCGGCGCACATCAGACCGGCCGCGCCCCCGCCGATGATCACACAATCGAATACTTTCATGATGCCTGCGAGGTCTGCTTGCGCGCTTTGGCCTCGGCCCGGCGCTGCCTGAAAAAATCACTGAGCTGTTGCTGGCACTGCTCGGCCAGCACACCGCCCTGCCACTCCAGGGTGTGGTTGTAGTAGTCGGTCTGCGCCAGTTGGTTGCGGCTCTCCACCACTCCGGCCTTGGGCTCGGTGGTGCCGTACACCAGGCGCGCCACGCGGGCGTGAATCAGGGCGCCGATGCACATGGTGCAGGGCTCCAGGGTGACGTAGAGGGTGGTCTCGGGCAGGCGGTAGTTGCGCTCGCTCTGGGCGGCCTGGCGCAGGGCCACGATTTCGGCGTGGGCGCTGGGGTCGCAGGCGCTGATGGGCTGGTTGAAGCCTTCACCGATCACCTCAGTCCCGCGCACCAATACGGCGCCTACCGGCACTTCCCCCAGGGCAGCGCCCTGCTCCGCCAGACTCAGGGCGCGGGTCATCCAGTGTTCGTCCTGTTCGATCGAACTCACTGGCCGGCCCACTGGTCGGTGTCCGACGGCCCCGCCGGCTCCATGGGCCCCAGGTAGGCGAAGCGGGGCAGGCTTTCGCCCGCCACCTCGACCGACTCGGTGAACATGGTCAGGGGGCGCACCCACCAGCTGTAGTCGCCGTACAGGCAGCTGTAGACCACCAACTGCTCGCCGGTTTCGCTGTGGGTGGCCACCTCCATGACCTGATAGTCCTTGCCCTTGTAGTGGCGATAACGGCCGGGTTTGACTTCAGTCCCGGGCGCTTTGTCCTCGTGTCGTTTCATGTGCATTCTCTCGGTTTCAGACGACGCCCTGCTCGCGCAGGCGCGTCAGGTCTTCCGCTTTCAGGCCCAGGACTTCTCCCAGGACGCTGTCGGTATGGCTGCCCACTTCGGCGCCGGGCCAGTCGGTGCGACCGGGCGTGCCCGCCAGGCGCGGCAGTATGGCCGGTATTTTGAGCGGCTTGCCGTTGATTTCCACCTGCTCGAACAGACCCCGGGCCTGAAAGTGCGGGTCGGCCATCATATCCGCCACGCTGTAAATAGGGCCCGAGGGCACCCGCGCCTGCTCGAGCTGCGCCAGTACCGTCGGGGAGTCCAGGCTCTGGCACCAGTCCGCCAGTGCCCGGTCGATTTCCTCAACGCATTCCACGCGCCCGGCGTTGGTCGCCATGCGCGGATCCAGCGCCATCTCGGGACGACCGGTGGCGTCCATCAGCCGCCTGAAGATGGAGTCGCCATTGCCGCCAATGACCACGTACTTGCCGTCCCGGCAGCGATAGGTGTTGGTGGGCACGATACCGGTGACCGTGGTGCCCGAGGGCTCGCGCACGATGCCCGCGCCGTCGTACTCGGGCACCACCGCTTCCATCAGGTTGAACATGGCCTCGTAGAGGGCCACGTCCACTACCTGCCCCTCGCCTTCGTCGCTGCGCTCGCGCTCAAACAGCGCCAACGTAATGCCCAAGGCGGCGTGAATACCGGCGATGGTATCACCGATGCTCAGGTTGGGGCGCACCGGCGCCTCGCCCGGAAAGCCGTTGACGTAGCGAAAGCCGCTCATGCCCTCACACACCGAGGCAAAGCCCGGCTTTTTTGCGTAGGGCCCGGTCTGGCCGAAGCCGGAGATGCGCGTATACACCAGCCCGGGGTTGCTCTGTTTGACGCTCTGCGGCCCCAGGTCCCAGTCTTCCATCACGCCCGGCCGAAAGTTCTCAATCAGGACATCGGCGCCATCGATCAGTTGCCGGGCAAGGGCGCGCCCCTCGGGCTGTTTCAGATCCAGGGTGACGCTTTTTTTGTTGCGCCCCAGGCTGCGCCACCAGAGCGAGGTGCCGTCTTCCACCGTGCGCCAGCCACGCAGGGCATCGCCCTTGCCCGGCGGCTCGATTTTAATCACTTCGGCGCCGAAGTAAGCCAGCATGCAGCCGGCAAAGGGGCCGGCAATGAGCTGGCCCAGTTCGATCACGCGTATGCCTTCAAGTGGGCGGCGGGTGGTGGTCATAACGTCAGCACTATTTTGCCAATCAGTTGGTTGGATTCCATCAGTTGATGGGCGTCCGCGACCTGGGCCAGGGGGAAGCGATGATTAACCAGTGGTTTGATTCGCCCGAGGGCGATCAGCGGCCAGATGCGCTGCTCCAGTTCCCGGGCGATGCTCGCCTTGACCTCGTCGCTCTGGGCTCTGAGGGTGGAGCCGGTCAGGGTCAGGCGTTTGAGCATGACCGGCAGAAAGTCGACCTTGGCCAGACTACCTTTAAGGAAGGCGATGTTGACGATGCGCCCTTCCTTTGCCGCACAGGAGATGTTGCGTTGGATATAGTCGTCACCCACCATATCCAGAATGACATGGGCGCCCTCGCCCTCCGTGAGGCGTTTGACTTCGGCCACGTAATCCTGCGCCTGATAGTCGATGGCCGCGTCCGCTCCCAGCGCCTCGCAGGCCCGGCATTTTTCCGGCCCGCCGGCGGTCACGATCACCCGGACATCCAGTGCTTTCGCCATCTGGATGGCGGTGGTGCCGATGCCGCTGGCCCCGCCATGGACCAGTAAAGTCTCGCCCGGCTGCAGGCGCGCCCGCTGCCACAGATTGTGCCAGACAGTGAAGGTCGCCTCCGGTAGCGCGGCGGCGTCTTCTTCAGTGAGTGAGTCGGGAATGGGCAGGCACTGACTGGCCGGTGCCACGGCGTACTGGGCATAGCCGCCGCCATTGACCAGAGCGCACACCCGGTCGCCCGGCTGCCAGCGCTGGACCTGTGCGCCAACGGCCACCACTTCTCCGGCCACCTCCAGGCCCAGCCGGGGCGAGGCGCCCTCCGGTGGTGGGTAGAGCCCCTTGCGCTGCAGCACGTCGGGGCGATTGACGCCTGCGGCGGCCACCCGTATCAGAACTTCGTCCGCGCCCGGCTCGGGCCGGGGGCAGGTCACCATAAACAGCGGCGTCGGGCCGCCGGCCTGGTGGTAATCCACAGCCTCCATGGTGTCGGGCAAACTCATATCACGGCTCCAGCCGGTCGATGGTCCAGTTACCGTCGGGTTGGCGGTTGTATTCAAAGCGATCGTGCAGCCGGTGGGCGCCGCCCTGCCAGAATTCCACCTGGTGCGGCCTTACGCGGTAGCCACCCCAGAAGTCCGGCAGGGGCACTTCACCGCCCTCGAAGCGCGCTTCCACCGAGCGATACTGCTCGAGCAGTGCCTCGCGCGAGACAATCGTGCGGCTCTGATGCGACGCCCAGGCGGACAGCTGGCTTTCGCGCGGGCGGCGGGAAAAGTAGTGCGCGGCTTCGTCCTCGCTCAGCCGTTCGGCGACGCCGCACACATCGACCTGCCGCTCCAGCACATGCCAGGGGAAATGCAGGCTCACTTTGGGGTTGGCCTGCAGCTCGCGCCCCTTGCGGCTGTTGAAGTTGGTGTAAAACACAAAGCCCTGTTCATCCAGGTTTTTCAGCAGCACAATCCGCTGGGACGGCTGACCATCGGGAGCGGCACTGGCCAGCACCATGGCGGTGGGGTCGGGAATGTCCGCCGTGACCGCCTGTTCCATCCAGACACTGAACTGATCGATGGGGCTGGCACTCAGGTCTTCGAGGTTGAGGCCGCCGCGCAGGTATTCGCGTCTGAGGCTCTGTAAATCCAGGGTCATAACCGTATTTGCTCCCAAGCCGTTGTCTGTGTCGCGGAAAACGGTCGCCATCTCCGCACCCGTAAGGGTATAGTACTGTTTATTTGGCACGCCGTTAACCACGATATGACGCAAAACAAACCTATTCTGGGCATAATTCTCGCTGGAGGCCAGGCCCGCCGTATGGGAGGTGGCGACAAGTGCCTGTTGCCGCTGGGTGGCCGGACGCTGCTGCAGCGCAGCATCGACAAAGCCACCCCCCAGGTGGATCACCTGCTGCTCAGCGCCAATGGCAACCAGCTTCGCTTTGCGCGCAGTGGACTGACCGTGCTGCCTGATGAGTACCCGGATTTCCCCGGGCCGCTGGCCGGTATCCACGCCGGGCTGAGCTGGCTCAAAAGCCATCGCCCCGAGAGCGAATGGCTGGTGAGCTTTGCCGCCGACACTCCCTTTTTTCCACCCGACCTGGTCGAGAGGCTGTATGACGCGGCCCAATCCGCCCAGGCAACTGTGGCTGTCGCCAGCTCGGAGGGGCGCATGCATCCGATTTTTGCGCTCTGGCACCACTCGTTGCTGGAGCCGGTGAGCGAAGCGTTGAGGGGCGAGCACAGCCCACGGCTCCAGGACTGGGTGCGGGCACAGAATGCGGTGGAGGTGTCGTTTCATAACGCGGGCTTCGACCCGTTTTTCAATATCAACCATCCCCAGGATCTGTACAATGCCGAGGCACTTCTGCCCCTGACGGATTGACCAATCGCTATGACCTTTGATTTTTACACGCTTTGGCGCCCCCTGTGCCGTCTGCAGTTCGTCCTACTGATAGTGGCCTACACTTACCTCAGCCTGACCAGCTCTCCGGGAGACCATGTTCCGGTCTATAACGACAAGTTGATGCACTTTCTGGGTTATCTGGTGGCGGGGTTCTCGATCACCTTCGCCCTGCCCCGCAGTCCCTGGTGGCAACGCTGGTTGCTGCTGATTCTCTACTCGACCGGCATTGAAATCGCCCAGCACTTTATGCCGCCGCGCACCTTCAGCTGGCTGGATATTCTGGCCAATGTCGCCGGTGCCGGCACGGGACTGCTACTGTTCGGCCTCATCCGCCGTCAGGCCCCCCGCTTGAGTCGGATAGTGCTTGGAGAGCAGCCCTGAGCGGTTTCAAAAAAGCCCTGAGCGCAATGGAGAAAGCCCTGAGCGCTATAGAGAAAGCATTAAGAGTTCCGCGCTTTACTGACCGGGCACGCTCTGGCGGGCCACACTGCGATGGAGCAGCGCCGAATAGGTCACCAGCCCCAGCACCAGGGCCAACACCCACCCCAGAATGCGCAGAATGAAAATCGGCAACCAGTGCGAATCGACGTTGGCCCGTTTTACCGCATACTCCCAGCCGCGATCTGAATAAATGATGACGGACTCGGGATCGTCAAACAGCGCATCGGGCCCCCAGAGCAACAGTGAGGATTGCTCATTGGTGCTACGCACCGCAAATTCAAACGGGGTATCCGAGCGATTGCCCTGCGCAAACATGGCTTCCAGCAGGGGCTGAGCGTCGATGACCGTGGACAAGAGCCCCCAGAATTTGCCATCAATATAAATGGGCTTGCGGTAGATGAAGCCCTCTCCACCCTGTACCAGGGGCACTTTTTCAGACAGGACGGGACGCTGTTCTTCAATGGCCCGCTGCACCGCCGGCCACTGAGCCTCCAGTTCGCGGTAGTCCAGCCCAATGGCCTCTTCGTTGCCCTCGGGCGGGTAGACGTAAGTCAATTCGTACCCCAGGGCTACACCGAAATTGCGGACCATCGGACTGGTTTCATAGGCCACGGCGAGAATATCGAGCACTTCGTCGCGCTCCAGCGAATCCCGGCGTACCGCTACAGGAAAATAGCTGGCCAGGCCACTGGTCAGATTCAGCACGCTGGTCAGCTCACGTTCGGCACGTGAACGCACGTCAGTGCCGAACGCGACCGCCTGCAGCCGTTGTTCTGCTTCGAGACTTCCCTTGTACGCCAGTATCACCCCTTCGATCATTCCGATGACCAGAAGGAAGACAATAGCGGGCAGCAATAGCGGCGAACGACTTTCCATACGTTGCGTCAATCCAGGCTCCTATAAACGTCTGGGCATCTCGATACTTGCGGGTTTGGCTCCTATCATACGCCAGCCCCCTACTCACTGCCAGAAGGCCTCAAGCGTCTCTGCCACATAATCCGCGGTCGGCTCCAGCCAGGGATCGAACAGCCAGAAGGTGTGTGGAGTATTTTCGATTTTTTCCACCCGGTAAGGAATGCCCAGAGGCTCCATTTTTTCAATCATTTCATCCCGACCCACGCCGAAGCGTTCGATCGCACTGTTGAGAAAGAAAATGGGCGGCATCTGCTCGTGCACATAGTAGATGGGCGAGCCACGGTGCCAGCGCTCGGTCTGCTCGGCGTAGCGACCACCAAACCAGGAGCCCGCTGAAGACGGATCCTTGCTCGGGTCATCTTCGTATTTGCGCGCCTCCTCCGAGGTGAAGTCGGACAGGCCATCGATATTGACGATCGCCTGAACGTCGCTGGACACGGAGCTGTGCTCGGCCTGCGGATCGAAGTAGGGATCGCCGGCGGTAATGCCGGTCAGGCTGGCGATCTGACCGCCGGCCGAGGTGCCGCCCACCGCAATCCGCTCGGGATCAACGCCGTAGCGGTCGGCGTTTTTACGCAACCAGCGAATGGCCGCTTTGACATCGTGAATGGCCGCCGGAAATGGCGCTTCCGGCGCCAGACGGTAACTGATATTGGCACTGACAATACCGCGCTTGGCCAGCGCCTGTGCCAGTGGCGTCAGATTTTCCCGGTATCCGGAGCGCCAGCCCCCACCGTGCACCAACACAATGGCCGGACGCGGCCCATGCGCTTCGGCCTCGGGGCGATAGAGGTCAAGTTGCAAGGCCCGGCGGCCATATTGAACATAGGTAATGTTGGTTTTCTCAGACACCCCGTCGGGCAACTCGCGGCTGGCGATCTCGATATGGGGAAACGATTTTACCGTTTGACGGTAGGTGTTTTCCGCGTTGTAAGTGTTTTCAAATGCGACGGGAGGCTCGGTGATCAGCGGCTCCGACGCATCGTCGTTGTCGGGTGCAAGCTGACAGGCCGTCATCAGCAGACAGCTCAGGATCAGGGTCGATTTCATCTTTCATTCTCTCTCGTATTTGTTTTTCATTGTGTTTTTTTTGGGGATATAAAAACAAAAAAAGGCCAGCGATTGCTGACCTTTTTTTGATACGACTACCTGTTCACCAACTTCAGAGCAAGAGGCGGCGGATATCGGCGAGTACCGAAGCCAGGTAGGTAAAGAACCGACCGGCATCGGCACCGTTGACCGCACGGTGGTCGTAGGACAGGGAAATGGGCAGCATATTGCGCGGCACAAATTCACTGCCATTCCACACCGGCTTCATCTGTGCGCGCGAGACGCCCAGAATGCCGACTTCCGGCGTGTTCACAATCGGCGTAAAGCCACTGCCACCCATGGCGCCCAGGCTGGAAATGGTGAAGCACCCGCCTTTCATGTCGGCACCGGTGAGCTTGCCATCACGCGCCTTCTTGGCCATGGCGTTGATTTCTTCGGTCAACTCCCACAGGCCTTTCTGGTCGACATCGCGAATCACGGGCACCATCAGCCCGTTGGGCGTATCAACGGCAATACCAATGTGAATGTACTTCTTCTGCACCATGTGCTCGCCATCGTGATGCAGCGAGACGTTGAAGCTGGGCTCGGCTTCCAGCGCCGCGGCGCAGGCTTTGAGCAGGAACGGCAGCGGTGTGAGCTTGGTTCCGCGCTTCTCGGCTTCGGCCTTGAGCCCCTGACGGAATTTCTCCATCTCGGTGATATCAATGTCGTCCCACTGAGTCACGTGCGGGACATTGAGCCAGCTGCGGGTCATGTTGTCAGCGGTGAGCTTTTTGATCTTGCTCATCTTCACCACTTCCACGTCGCCGAACTGGGAAAAATCAATCTCCGGTACGCGTGGAATAGCGCCGCCACCCGCAGCCGGTGCCGCACCGGACTGGGAGGAGGTGACAATGTTTTTCACGTAGCCACGGACATCGTCTTTGGTGATGCGACCGCGGGGACCGGAGCCCTTGACCTTGGCCAGATCGACGCCCAACTGACGGCCCAGTTTGCGCACGGCTGGGCCGGCGTAGACTTCGCTGCTGTTGATCACTTCGGAGCTGGCCGCCGTGGCGGTCGCCGGAGAACCGGAGCCCGCTTTGGCCGGGGCCGGCTCGGAAGCCTGCGGCTTGGACTCGGCCGCCTGAGAAGATTTGGACTCAGCCGGTTTCTTTTCGCTCGGCGCGGGCTTGCTGCCCTTGGTTTCCATCACCCCGATCAGGTCGCCCTGAGACACCTTGTCGCCCTCTTTGAGCGCGATGCTCTTGATGGTGCCGGATGCCGGTGCGGGAATTTCCATGGAGGCCTTGTCGGTCTCCAGCACGATCAATGAGTCGCCCTCGGAGACTTCATCGCCTTCGGAAACACAGACTTCGATGACTTCCACACCTTCGGAGCCGCCGATGTCGGGGACCGGCACGTCCTGTTCGCCGCCCGCGTCGCCGCCGCTCTGGGCACTTTCTTCACCACTGGACGCTTCACTTTCGGCGGGTGCTGACTCGCTCGATTCACTGGATTCGCCACCGGCGGTTTTCATCTTGCCGATGGTGTCGCCCTCAGAAACCTTGTCACCCTCTTTCAGCGCAATGCTGCTGATGGTGCCACTGGCCGGCGCGGGAATTTCCATGGAAGCCTTGTCGGTTTCCAGCACGATCAGCGAGTCACCTTCGGAGACTTCATCGCCTTCCGACACGCAGATTTCAATCACTTCAACCCCTTCGGAGCCGCCGATATCGGGCACGGGGATATCCATCTCGCTGCCACCGCTGGCCTTGGCCCCGGATTTTTTGGGGGCCTCTTCCTGCTTGGGGGCATCGTCGGGCTTTTCTTTCTTGTCCGAGCCGCCGGCGCTTTCGTCCGAGCTTCCGGCGCCTTCCACTTCCAGCTCCAGGATATCGGAGCCTTCAGACACCTTGTCACCCTCTTTCACTTTGATCGAGGTGATTTTGCCCGCTTTGGGGCTGGGGATGTCCATGGAAGCCTTGTCGGTTTCCAGCACAATCAGGGGATCTTCAACGCTGATGGTATCGCCCACCGAGACGTTAATTTCAATCACTTCAACATCGTCGGAGCCGCCGATATCGGGGACTTTGATGGTTTCTGTGGCCACAGTAACTCCTCACTCGTATTCTTGGTGTTCGACCCAGCGCCCGGGCGAACCCGGGCGTGCACGTATTACACGGTCAGGGGGTCGGCCTTGTCCGGATCAATACCAAATTGTTTGATGGCCTTGCTCACCACGTCGGGCTTGATCTTGCCCTGATCCGCCAGAGACTTGAGCGCCGCGATGACCACGAAGTTGCGATCCACTTCAAAGAAGTGACGCAGCTTCTCGCGGCTGTCACTGCGGCCAAACCCATCGGTACCGAGCACATAGTAATCAGACGGCACATACGCGCGCAGCTGTTCGGCGTAATTTTTCATGTAATCGGTCGCGCAGATTACCGGTCCATCCTGACCTTCCAGCTGTTCGGTAATGTAGGCCTTGCGCGGCGTTTCTGTGGGGTTGAGCATGTTCCAACGCGCGGCACGCTGGCCATCGCGAGTCAGCTCGTTGACGCTGGTCACACTCCACACATCCGCTTCGACACTGAAGTCTTTACGCAGCATTTCGGCCGCCGCCCGCACTTCCTGCAGGATGGTGCCGGAGCCCATCAGCTGCACGCGGTTTTTCTTTTTGCTGGTGCCTTTTTCCAGCTGATAAATCCCCTTGATGATGCCCTCTTCCACGCCCTTGGGCATGTCCGGGTGCTCGTAGTTCTCGTTCATCAGGGTGATGTAGTAGTAGCAGTTTTCCTTGTCGCCATACATCCGCTGCAGGCCATCCTGCACGATGACCGCCACTTCATAGGAATAGGTCGGATCGTAACTGCGGCAGTTCGGGATGGTGTTGGCCAGGATATGGCTGTGGCCGTCCTGGTGCTGCAGACCCTCACCGTTGAGCGTGGTGCGACCCGCGGTGCCGCCGAGCAGGAAGCCGCGCGCCTGGGCGTCGCCGGCCAACCAGGCCAGGTCACCAATGCGCTGGAAACCGAACATGGAGTAGTAGATGTAGAACGGCAGCAGCGGTTTGTGGTGATTGCTGTAAGAGGTCGCTGCGGCAATCCAGGCAGACATGGAACCGGCTTCGTTGATGCCTTCTTCCAGAATCTGGCCCTTCTTGTCCTCTTTGTAGTACATGATCTGGCCCGCATCCTGGGGCGTGTACTGCTGACCACCGGCCGAGTAGATACCGACCTGGCGGAACATGCCTTCCATACCGAAGGTCCGGGCTTCGTCCGGGACAATCGGTACCACACGATCACCCACTTTCTTGTCTTTGATCAGGGTATTGAGCACCCGAACAAAGGCCATGGTGGTGGAGATCTTGCGATCGCCGGAGCCTTCCAACTGCTTTTTGAAGGCATCCAGCGTGGGGATTTCCAGTGCTTCGAAATCGGCCTTGCGCGCGGGCAGGTAGCCGTTCAACTCTTTGCGGCGCTCGTGCAGATACTGCATTTCCGCACTGTCGTCCGCCGGGCGGTAGTACGGAATTTTTTCCAGCTCTTTATCTTCAATGGGGATATTGAAGCGATCGCGGAAGGTTTTGAGCGCGTCGACATCGAGCTTTTTCACCTGGTGAGCGTTGTTGACCGCTTCACCGGTGGGGCCCATGCCATAACCCTTGACCGTCTGCGCCAGAATCACCGTGGGCTGGCCCTTGGTGTTGACGGCGTTATGGTAGGCGTTATAAACCTTGTGCGCATCGTGGCCACCACGTGCCAGATGCAGAATTTCGTCGTCGGTCATGTCTTTGACCAACTCCAGCAGCTCCGGGTATTTGCCGAAGAAATTCTCGCGGGTATAGGCGCCGCCATTGGCCTTGTAGTTCTGCATTTCGCCGTCGAGCACTTCGTCCATGCGCTTTTGCAGCAGGCCGGTTTTGTCTTTCTCGAGCAGCTTGTCCCAGGCGCCGCCCCAGAGAACTTTTACCACGTTCCAGCCGGCACCGCGGAAGACACCCTCGAGCTCCTGTACGATTTTGGCGTTACCGCGCACGGGGCCATCGAGACGCTGCAGGTTGCAGTTGATGACAAAGATCAGGTTATCGAGCTTCTCACGGCCGGCCAGGGAGATGGCGCCCAGGCTTTCCGGCTCGTCGCACTCGCCGTCGCCCAGGAAGGCCCAGATCTTACGGTCGCCCTTGTCGATCAGCTCGCGCTGATGCATGTAGCGCATTACGTGCGCCTGATAAATCGCGGCAATCGGCCCCAGGCCCATGGAGACGGTGGGGAACTGCCAGTAGTCCGGCATCAACCAGGGGTGGGGATAGGAGGACAGACCCTTGCCGTCCACTTCGCGACGGAAGTTATCAAGCTGATCTTCGGTCAGACGGCCTTCCAGGAAGGAGCGCGCGTACATGCCCGGAGAGCTGTGACCCTGGAAGTACACCAGGTCGCCCGGCTTGCCATTTTCACTGCCACGCCAGAAATGGTTGAACCCCACTTCGTAAAGAGTGGCGGCTGAGGAGAAGGAGGCAATGTGGCCGCCCAGCTCGTCGGCGCTTTTGTTCGCCCGCACCACCATCGCAATCGCGTTCCAGCGGACAATGGAGCGGATCTTCCGCTCAATGTAGGCATCGCCCGGGCTCTGCACTTCTTTCGATACCGGAATGGTATTGCGATAGGGTGTGGTAATCGCCGAAGGCTGATCAATACCATGATCTACGGCATCTTCTGACAACTGCTTCAGAAGGAAAGTGGCCCGTTCTTTGCCTGCGTGGCGAACAACTGACTCAAGGGCATCCAGCCATTCTCTCGTTTCGAGGGCATCGATATCTTCTTGCATTAAAATCTCCTCAGCCGTGCACGCATTGGCACATCTAATCGTTGTATTCAATCAATTGGAATTGAAAACAGGTGTCTCTGCACCGCCATAGTGCCCCTGTGGTGGATTTTATATGGGGTCATGGCCAGTTTTGGTAGAGCCGAAAAATCAGCGAATTCTTACATATTCAAGGCATTTTTACCAGTCCGGGCGCCACCCCCGGAATCAGGGGTAAATCAGCGTCTCCAGCGACCTCTGGTAGTCAATGATATCACTTATCTCGCGGGCGGACCGCTCCGGGTCGGCCTCGTCGGTCACCAGCCAGAGTCGGCGGCCGTTTTCGACAAACACCTGGCGATAATAACGCTTCAGCGATTCGGGGGTAATGGCCTCTACCTCCTGCGCTATACGCTCTCGCCGATCAAAGCGTTCATCGCCCAGCATCAGACTGTCCCAATAGCGCTCGGACTGCTCCTGCAGGGTCTTGGCCGGTTTGCGCAGTTCGCGCACCAGGGCGGACCGCTGGTCTTCCAGGTTCTCGTCCAGGTATTGCTCACCGTCGGCCAGAAACGCCTCCATCTCCTGCCACACCCGCTCGACACTCGCTGAGGGCGTCTGCACCACCAGGGCCGTTCCCTCCTGGTCGCGCAGAGGCAGGGCAAACAGCGTGGCCACATAGCCCAGTTGGCGCTCGGTTCTGAGCTCGTGAAAAAACGCCGGGCGCAGGATCTGGCGCACCAGCCGCATGTGGGCGGCATCCTCCGGGCGGGTCGAGAGCCCCTGAAGGTAGAGCATGACCACCTGGTCGTCGTGATCCAGCGGGTAGCGATAGACCCAGGGGGTTTCCTCCCCACCCTTCTGGCGGTAGACCCGGGCGGGCTTGAGCTCGCGGCGGGTGACATCGCCCAGTAATTGATGCTCGATATAGGCCGCCAGGCGCACGGCCTCCTGCCGGTAGAGGTTGCCATAGAGCAGCGCCTCGACACTGGCATCCTTGACCAGGGCGTCGGTGAACTCGTGCAGTTGCTTCAGGCTGGTGGCCTCCAGGGGCTCGATCAGATCCCGGCCCCGCCAATAGGGGGCGTAGTGCAGGCGCGGAATCTCGCGGGCGATCACAGCGTAGGGAGTCTCTTTGTCCTCATTGCGCCACTGGCGGATGACACGGCTTTTGAGGTCGTCGAACCGGTCCTCATCAAAGCGTCCCTTGCGCAAGGCCTCGACGATCTTGGTGAACAGCAGGTTCTGGCGACCGCTATAGCCGAAAATGTCGATATCCAACCCCCGGGCATGAGGGCGCAGGGAAAAATCCAGGCCGGCAATCTGGGCGGGATAGGCAAATTCGTTCAGCTGGTCTTCGAGCAGACGTGCTACCAGCTCCATCCGCGCGGCGCCCTCGGCACTCGCGGCCACGCGGGGCAGTTTCAAACGCAGGCGCATGCGGCTCTTGGGCACGTCGTAGCGTTCTTCCCACTGAAACCAGACTTGCAGACGCTCGCGATCCAGCACTTTCTCGGGGTGCTCCGGGCTCTGCTCGCCGCGGCTGCCCGGCCCGGGCAGCATCGGCGCCTCTTTCACATCGAGGCGCGTGGGGATAAAGGCGTTGGGCTCGGGAAAGGTCAGGCGCTTCTGGATGCGCTCCTTGATTTTCGGGTGATCCGATTCTACGGGGCGGGTCTGAAAAGGCGCCTGGTAATAGCTCGACTTCGCCTCGCCCTCCACCTCGGGCGCCACCAGGCTGATCAGGACATTGTCACTGCGCATGGCGCCCAGATACTGGGCGATCAATTCGGCATCGTACTGACGGTAGTGATAGGCCCCGCGCAACACATCCTCGGGGGCGTACAGATGCAGGCGATAGGCGAGCCTGCGGACGGTTTCCATCGGCGGCTGCGGCTCGCTGAAGCGAAAGTTGATCTCGCCCATCTGTTTCAGCTCTCGATAGCGCCACTCCGACACGCCATCGCGGCGCAGCTGTTCAATGGTATGAAACGCCAGTGCGACAATCTGATCGGTCGCACGCACCCCCAGCTCGGTGAGTTCGATGGACACCTGAAACAACGCATCGTGCCGATCCCGGTGGCGGGCGCCGGCACTGAGATTTTCCGCCCAGCCCAGATCCTTGAGCAGGGACAGCAGACTGCCCTGCCCTTCGTGCCCGAGCATGTGGCCAATGTAGTTGAGCGGCTTCTCCCCGAGGTGGGAACGATCACTGGGCACCGGAAAAAGCAACGATAACTGGCGCCGCTCTTTTTCCGGCTCGATTTCCACTTTCAGTGGCAACTGATTTTTGGCAAACAGTGGCGGGTAGCTTGAGGGAAGAGTGACCTCGCGTTTGGGAACCTCGTTAAACCGCTCCTTCACCATAGACTGAAGGTCATCCAGCGACTCGTTGCCCAGAACCGCCAGCGCCATCCGGTCGGCGGAGTAATACTGTTCGTAAAAGCGGACCAGATCGGCCCGCAGCGGGCGCTCTTCGGTATCCGCCAGCGTGGTCAGATTACCCACCGCGAAGCGCGCCGCCGGGTGGGCCGGATTCATGAGCTCCCGATGCACGTCCTGCTCGCGCCGCGCATCGTTTTTCAGTCGCGCCTTGTATTCGGAATCCACAGCGTGGCGTTCGCGTTCGACATAGTCGGCATTGAACAGAGGAGCGATAAAAAACTGGGCGAACCGGTCCAGCGCCGGCTCCAGTGCATCGGGGTCGATATCGAAGTAATAGTTGGTATGCTCAGGCGCGGTGTAGGCGTTGTGACGGCCGCCGTGGCGGCTGATGAAATTCTGGTAAGCATCGGGCTCGGGGTACTTTTCAGTACCGAGAAACAGCATATGCTCGAGAAAGTGCGCCAGCCCTTCCCGTCCGAGGGGATTCTGATTGTGCCCGATGTGAACGTCCAGGGCAGCGGCCGATTTGTCCGCATTGGGGTCGGAGATCAAGAGCACCTGCAACCCGTTGTCCAGCGTCAGATGGCGATAGTCGCGCTCATCAATTTCGGGCTTGACCGGCTCCAGCGCCTGCGCCAGCCCGGCCAACAGCATAGTGCCCAGAAGCAGGCCCCAACGACCGGCCTGTGTACGACTCCAAACGCTCATCATGCCTCGCTTTGCCCAACATTCTCAGGGTCATGACTGTGGGCCTCTTTGATCCCGATCGGCCAGGCGTAGAGAATCGCCTTGACGAGGGTCGCCAGAGGAATGGCGAAAAATACGCCCCAGAATCCCCAGAGGCCACCAAACACCAGTACGGCCAGAATGATGGCGACCGGGTGCAGATTGACCGCTTCTGAAAATAGCAGGGGAACCAGCACGTTGCCATCCAGCGCCTGGATCAGACCATAGAAGACCAGCAAATAGACAAACTCCGAGCCCCAGCCCCACTGGAAAAAGCCCACCATGGCCACCGGAATGGTGGCCACGGCCGCCCCGATGTAGGGAATCAAGACCGACAGTCCGACGCCGATGGCCAGCAGGGCACTGTAGTTGAGCCCCATGAACATGAACACGGCATAGGACACCACGCCGACGATCACGATTTCAATGGCCTTACCGCGGACGTAGTTGGCAATCTGCTGGTTCATTTCCTGCCAGATCTTGCTCATCAGGGGGCGGCGCTCGGGTAAAAAGCCGGAGAACCAGGCGACAATTCTCTGACTGTCTTTCAGAAAGAAGAACACCAGGATCGGCACTAGGACGAAGTACACCAGCACCGTGGCCAGCACCGGAAGATTGGACACCGAGAAGCTGACGATATGCTGGCCCAGATACCCCAGCTCGGTGGAAGTGACCGACATCATCTGCTCGACCTGGGCCTCGCTGATCAGGTTGGGATACCGCTCGGGCAGGAGCAGCATCAGGTCCTGCCATTCGCGCACCATCCGCGGCACCTCGGCAAAGAACCGGGTGGACTGCTGCCAGATGATGGGCAGCAGCACCAGCATGATCGCGGCAACACCGGCGATCAATACCAAAAAAGTGATGATCACCGAGAGCCAGTGGGGTACACGCCACTGATCCAGCCGCAGGACCATTCCCTGCATCAGAAACGCGATAATGACGCTGGCAATCATGGGGGCAAGCACCGAGCCCAGGGTCAGAACGATGGCCAGGCCCGCGGTGAGCAATACCAGCAGCAGCACCGCTTCCTCGTCAGAAAAATACCGATCAATCCAACGGCGCAGAATTTTGAACATAAGGTTTGGGTGTCCTTGGTAGCCGATCCGTGCGATCGGTCAGGATTTTACCAGAATATGGGTGTAAACCCCCGCCTCTTCGCTTTGGTGCAGCAACCGGTGGCCGGAGAGCTCGGCAAAGCTCTGGAAGTCGCGCACCGAGCCGACGTCGGTGGCGCGAACCCGCAGCGCCTCCCCCGAGGCCAGATCGCGCAGCGCCTGTTTGGCCCGCAGCAGCGGCAGGGGGCAACGCAAGTCCCGGGCATCCACGTCCCGTGCGATCGGCCATTCCCCGGAGCCGGAATCACCGGGCCCGGAATCCAGAGAATCAATACTCAAGCGGCGCCCCCTCTGGACGTTGGCCGACACCGGGGGTTGAACCGCCGAAACCTTCAGCGGTCTGAAAGAAGTAACCCTGGAGGCTGGCGCGAGCCGCCGCCGCAAGGCTACACTGTCGCCCTCTCGGGCCGCTACAGGAGTCTGTACCGACGTGAAACATGTCACCACCCTTTTGCTGGCGCTGCTACTCGTTGTCTCGAGCACGATCAACGCCAGCCGCGAAATTGAATTGCCCGTATTGGGAGACACCAGCTCCGGCACCGTCTCGCCCCGCCAGGAGCAGGAGCTGGGTCGTGAGCTGCTCAGATTGTACCGCAGTCAGGTGCCGACGTCCTCCGATTACCAGATCATCCAGTACCTGGAGGAGCTGCTGGCCCGGCTGGTTCCCCACAGTGATCTGAGCAACCGCGAGCTGGAACTGGTGCTGGTCAGAAGCTCCACCATGAACGCCTTCGCCGCTCCGGGCGGCATTATCGGGGTCAATACCGGCCTGCTCAACTATGCCGAGAACGAACACCAGCTGGCGTCGGTGCTCAGTCACGAACTGGCCCACCTGAGTCAGCGCCACTATGCCCGGCGCGTGCAACAGCAGCAGAACATGTCCATCCCCATGTACGCGGCGCTGCTGGGCAGCCTGATCCTGGCCGCGACCAGCGGCTCGGACGCGGGTATTGCCGGCATCATGAGCACCCAGGCCGCCGCTCTCGATGCACAGCTGCGGTTCAGCCGTCAGTTTGAGCAGGAGGCCGACCGTCTGGGCATGCAGATCATGGCCAGGGCCGGCATGGATCCGCGCGCCGCCAGCGAGATGTTCGAGCAGATGATGCGTGCCGGCCGTTACAGCCAGCGTCCGCCGGAATTTCTGCTCACCCACCCGATTACCGAGCGCCGGATCGCCGATACCCGCAGCCGCACGCTGAACATGCCCCGAAAAGAATACGATAACAATCTCGAATACCATCTGATGCGCGCCCGCACCCGGATCGCCCACCAGACTCCCGAGAAGGCGGTCCAGCGCTTTGAAAGCGAGCTGGAAGCGGAGGTCGCCCCCCTCGCCGCCAGCCGCTACGGCCTGGCCCTGGCGCAGATGGAAGCGGGCCAGTTTGGTCGGGCCGAGCAGACGCTGGCGCCGCTGCTCGAGGAGGACCCGGAGCGCATGACCTATCAGTTACTGGCCGCCGAGATCGACACCGAGCGGGAGCGTCACGATGAGGCCCTTTCGCGCCTGCGCACGCTGATGGACAACAACCCCGATCAGTACGCTCTGACCATGCGCTACGCCCTGGCCCTCATGAAGGCCGGTCAGTTTGAACAGAGCGCCTCGATTCTGCGCAGCTACTCCCGCCAGCGCCCGACCGACCCCCAGGTCTGGTACTGGCTGGCGGAAGTCAGCGGTCTGGCCGGCGATATTCAGGGCGTCCATGAGGCGCGGGCGGAGTACTTCATTCAGGTGGGGGCCTACAGTCAGGCACTGCAACAACTGAAAAATGCCCTCAAGCGCGCCGATGACAGCACCCACACCCGGATACTGCTGCGCCAGCGGATCAAAGAGGTGGAGGAAATGCAGCGCACGGCGGCCAGCCTGTAGCGTCGCGCGGCGCCGGGGCGGACACTCTGTGGCCGCTCGCCTATGGCCGCGCCTGCTCCAACCAGCCCGACTCGTCCAGCCACCGGGAGAAGGCGTCCAGGGGCATGGGCCGGGCGATATGGTAGCCCTGCGCCAGATCACAGCCCATGTCGCTCAGCCGCTCGAGTACCTCGGCGGTTTCAACTCCCTCGGCGACCACACTCAACCCCAGGTTGTGCGCCAGATGGATGGTCGAGTTGACGATGATTTCATCCTGCTCATCCTCCAGCATCTGGCGCACAAAGGAGTTGTCAATTTTGAGAGTCTGGACCGGCAGGCGCTTGAGATAGGCGAGCGATGAGTAGCCGGTGCCGAAATCGTCAATCGACAGACCGACCCCCAACTCATGCAACCGCTCCAGCGTCGTCATGGCCCGACGCGGGTCGGTCATGATCGAGCTCTCGGTAATTTCCAGCTCCAGCGCCCAGTGCGGCAGACCATATTCTCTGAGCATGATTTCCACATGCCGCACCAGGGTATCGTCGATCAGATTGCGCGCCGACAGGTTGACCGCCACACTGATCGGGTAGCCCGCCTCATGCCAGTCGCAGCAGGTGCGAATACTCTCCTCCAGGACCCAGCGGGTGAGCGGGTGGATCAGGTTGGTCGCCTCGGCGATGGGAATGAAATCCACGGGCGAGACAAACCCCAGCTCCGGATGCTGCCAGCGCAACAGGGCTTCGCACCCGACACAGCGTGCCCCGGAGAGGTCGATTTTGGGCTGAAAATAGAGGCATAGCTGATCGTCGCGAATGCCGCGACCCAGCTCATTCATCATCGACAGGCGCTGGGGTGAGTGCGGATCTTTCTCGGCATCATAGAGTGCCACGCCGGTCATCTCGGTTTTGGCACAGTACATGGCGACATCGGAATAGCGCATCAGGGTGCTTACATCATTCGCCTGCTCGGGGCTGATGGAAATACCGATACTGGCGCTGATTTCGGTGGCGTAGCCCTCAATGTCAAACCCATCGCGCAGGGCATCCAGCACCCGGTGGCCGAACACCAGCGCCTGGCGGCTGTGGCGGATTTCGGGCAGGAAAATGGCAAATTCATCGCCCCCGAGGCGCGCCACCGTCCCGCTCAACTCCATCATCTCCGATTCCAGTCGCGGCCCGATCTGGCAGAGCAACCGGTCGCCCACCTGGTGGCCGAGGGTGTCGTTGATCTCTTTGAAGCGGTCCAGATCGATCAACAAAAGCGCCGACTTCGGTGACTCCGGCCGACTCAACCAATGCTCCATCTCCCGGTAGAGTTTGGTCCGATTGGGCAGATGCGTCAGCGAATCGTGGGTATTCTGATATTCCAGCCGCTCTTCATAGCGCTTGCGCGCGGTGATGTCTTTGCTGGTGCCCCACACCCGGCGCAGATAACCGTCTTCGACCTCACCCACACAGGAGATCTGAAAGTGGATATCCCGACCGTGCAGATCCTTGCGCTCGATTTCGTAATCCACCAGCTGATAGCCCTCGGCAATGAACCGACTGACATCGAAGCGGTAATGATTGGAGCCAGTCACAATCAGGCTGGACCCGAGCAATGATTCGACAGACGGTGCCCCAAACATCTGAGCCAGCACGCGATTGCATTCCGCGAGCCGGGCACTGTCAACAATCGCGGCTTCCTGCTGCTCTGGGGGTCCATCAACCGGCACCGGCGGCTCCATGTCATAGCGCCAGATGCCCTCCGAGCTGTTGGCAATAAACGCCCGGTAGCGCGCCTCACTCTGGGTCAGCGCCTGCTCGCGGGAACGGCTCTCGGTGATATCGTTCATCACCATCAGGATGCCGCTGACATAGCCCTGGCTGTTTTTGGTGGGAATCTTGTCCACCGAAAACCACAACCGCTCTCCCCGGATCACGGCACTCTCGACCGAGCCCAGTTGCGGATCACCCGTGCGGATGACCTGCATCAACTCCCGCTGGCGTTCGGAGGGGTCGTCCCATTGGGGCGCCACTTCAAGAAAGCTTTTGCCGACCGCGAGCGTTCCGCTCAATAGCTCCTGGGTGAGCTGGTTGTAGTCCTTCACCAACCCCCAGCGATCAAAATACCAGACCGCCGCGCGCATGGAATCGAGCAGCAGGCGAAGCTCCTGGCGCTGACTCTGCAGACTCTGCTCGATCGATTTCTGTCGGGTGACATCGGTCATTATCTGGCCGATGCCGCGCCGTTGACCGTTCGGCCCATCGATCAGAAAGCGGACGGTGACGAAGGTATGGTTCTGTCCATCGGGACCCGGCAACACCTCCTCGACCGGTGGCAGCGACTCCCCGTCCAGCAGTTTCTTCTCCCGCTCCAGCATGCGCCGGGCAACCTCGGGCGGAAACAGCTGGGTGTCGGTCTGGCCGCAGATATCGTCGGCCTCACGGCCAAACCAGCGGGCAAAGCTGTCGTTCACCAACAGGTAATGCCCGCTGACCGACTTGACCGTGACGAAGTTGCGGGAGTTGTTGATCACGCTGTAAAGCAACTGGTCGCGCTGCTCCAGCTCCCGGTGCGCGCTGTACTCCCCACTGCGGTCCTGACACTGGATCAGCACCCGACTGACCTGGCCGTGGCGATCCCGCATCGGGACAAAGCTGACTTTGATGGGCACCCACTGCTCCCGGAACAGCTGATTCCGGTGCAGATTGGCCAGGGAGTAATCCAGCTCAAAGCTCTGGACTTCACCGCGCTGGTAGACCCGGCGCAACCGCGTCAGGTGCTCTGGATGATCCCGAAGCGAGCGGTCGCGCAGTATTTGGTAGTGGCCCACCCCGGACAGGGCCTGTCGGGGAGTCAACTGGAACAATTGCTCGACGGCCCGGTTGTACTCGAGCAGAACGCCACTGGGGTCAGTGGTCAGGCTCGGAATGGGGCTTTCGGCAAACAGCCGGGAGAGGAGGCTCTGAACGTATTCGGAGCCGGGATTGGAGAGCCAGTGCTGGCTGTCGACCACCGCGCCGACATATTCCCAGGCCCCAGCGGCGCCGGCCTGCAACCGGCCGATAAAGCGCAGGCGGGGCTGGCTGGCCAACCCCGCCAGACAGACTTCACAGGCGAAGGAACCACCCCCGGCACGGCCGGGCCCAGCGGCGCCCGCCGTGGCCCTGGTAGGAAAGCTGCGCTGAAAAATATACTGATCGGCGGGGGTCATCAGCCCCAGCAGCTGCTCTTCGTGCTCAATCAGCCCCAACTCCGGGACGAGTTGGTAGATGGGGCCGGACAGTGTCACCGAGCGCGCCTGGGCATCAAGCTGCCAGACGGCAATTTCCGAGGCCTCCAGGGCCGAGTCGAGCAGAGACAGCATGGAGTGATTCGCACTCAGACTTCTGGGTGATCCCTGCTGCATAGACGCCGTGTTCTCTGGTTATCGATGGATTTGCCCCACAATTGTAGACCAAGATCGACGCGCAGGTGGTATTTTGGCGTCAATAGTGTGGCGGCCGCTCGTCCGCCGGGCTACCGGCATCGCCCGCGCCCTCCTCTACGGCATGACGCAAGTCGCGGTATTTGACGGCGAGCATCTGCAATTGCTGCTCCAGCCGATCAATCTGCTTGGCCTGGCCCGCTACCACCTGATTCAGCTGCTGCAGCGCGTCTTCCTGAAAGGTCACCCTTGCCTGCAGGTCCTCGATCAGATACCCCTCACTGTGTTCATTCATGGCGTTTCTCCCACACATTGATAAAGGGCGTCGATCAGCTGTTGCGGACGTGGGTCGATCAACAGACTCTGCCCCATCCGGCCGGTCACATAGCCAAACCCGATCCCGAAATCCGGGTCAGCAAAGCCCAGACAGCCACCGGCGCCGGGGTGTCCGAAGGCGCCCCGCCCTCGCCCGAGGCGGCAGTCGGCCCGCTTCTGGGAGAGCATGAAGCCGTGCCCGAACCGCAGGGGCAGTCCGAGTACCCGGTCCTCCTCAAAGGTCAGCTCCTGTGAGCAGAGTGCCACGGAGGTCCGGGATAAGACCGTCGTATTGTCCAGCTGCCCATCATTGGCCAGAGCACCGTAAACGGCCGCCAGATCGCGCGCACTGCTATGGCCATTGGCGGCGGGGATTTCGGCCCGCTGCCAGGCCTCGCTGTTACTGGCGGTCATCAGACTCATGGGGTTACTGAACGCCCGATTGGTGACACCGCGCGGGTCGGCTTTCATGATTTTACCCAGCGATTGACTGTCGGCCCCTCCAGAGTTGGCTCCCCCAAGAGGGCGTTTGAGCGGGCGCATCTGCGCCGGGCTGGCATCACCCTCTTTCAGGCCAATGCGCAATCCCAGCCCCAGGGGCTGGGCGAGTGCCTTCTCCACATACTGGCCAAAGCTGTCGTAGCCACTGACGCGGCGCACCAGCTCGCCCAGCGCCCAGCCAAACAGGAAGGGGGAATAGCCCTGCCCCTCTCCGGGCGTCCACCAGGGCTCGGCCTGCTCGACCCGGGCGGTCATGGCCGACCAGTCAAAAATGGCATCATCCGGCACCCGCTCCTGCAATGCCGACACGCCGGAGCGATGGCAGAGCAGCTGCCGGGGCGTGATGTCGGCTTTGCCCGCCTGGCCGAAGTCGGGCCAGTAGTCCGCCACGGGACGATCCAGCTCCAGTTCACCGGCGTCGGCCAGTTGCAGGACCGAGAGCGCCACCAGCGCCTTGCTGGCCGAAAAGAGGTTGGTCCGGGTGTTTTCTTCCCAGGCAACGCCGGGCGCCGCCTCGCCCGCCCAGAGGCTGAGTACGGGCTCCCCCGCCAGATACACCGCCAGCGCGGCGCCCTCCTCCCCGGACGCTTCAAAATTGTCCGAAAAAGCCTCGACGACCGGTGCCCAGCGCTCGCTCCAGTGGCCCTGAACCTCGATCATTGCCCTCTCAATCATTGCCCTTTCTCCGGGCCCGGCAGGCTGGCGTAGTAATGGCTCAGGGCCGCAATTGCCTCATCGCTGAGATTGCGCGCAACAGAGCCCATCATCGGATTGTCCCGCTCACCACTGCGAAATGCCTTAAGCTGCTCTTCCAGATACGCCTGGGAGCGCCCGGCGAGCGACGGGTAGGAATCCACCCGGGAGATGCCCTCGGGCCCGTGGCAGCCCATACAGGAGCGGGACTGGCGCTTGCCGGTCTGCAGGCGCTGTTGCTCCTCGGTCAGATCATCGGGCGATTGGGTATAGTCGCTGCTCGGCCCTTCGCCACAGGCGGCCAATATCAACATTGACAGTAGTGCCACGGCGAGGGCCGCCAGCAGGGGATAACGCAAGCTAGTAGGGTTCACAGATTCACTCCTCTCGATCAGTTGCGGGCGATTCTACCATCGCCACTTGTTATCATGGGAACCCATCACGTTTTCGTATCAGACAGTGAGGCCTGAATCCATGAGTAAAAACAGCCGTCTGGTGTACTCCACCGAAACCGGCCGCATCAAACCCCAGCAAGCCGAACCCGAAGCGCCTCCCGCCGGTGACGGCATTGTGCGCCTGCACCGGGAGACCAAGGGACGGGGCGGCAAGGCCGTGACGCTGGTGACGGGCATCCCTGAGGCGGGGGACAAACTCAAGGCCATCGGCAAGCAGCTCAAACAACTGTGCGGCACCGGCGGCTCGGTCAAAGACGGCGTCATCACCATTCAGGGCGATCAGCGGGAGAAGCTGAAACCGGCGCTGGAAGCCAAAGGCTATACGGTAAAAATCGCGGGCGGCTGATAACGGCCGCGGCTGCAAGGAAACGGCATTATTATTGCGAACGGCACTATTATTGCAAACGGCACTATTATTGCAATAGTCGGAAGACAAACCATCACAACGTCAAGTTTTTGTCTTCGAGGATGCACACCGTGGATAACGCGATTTTTGTCGAATTGCTGGATACCTCTCTGAAAGTGGCTCTGGGCGCCCTGATTGCGGGCGTTGCGGGCTGGTGGGTGATGCGCCGCAACGCGGCGGCGGGCTCAAGCTCGGTCCGGGAAGAGCGCTGTCTGAACATGCTCGAACAGATTTCCGGCCAGGTCGGCCAGGTCAGCCATATTTTCGCCAAATACTCGTCACTGGCGGCGGAATCGGTGCAGTTTGGCGAACGCTGGCCGCGCGAGCGCCGAAAAGAGCTGGAGACGATCAGTGCCGAGCTGGTGAACGAGTTTCGCCGCCTGGCCGACGCCGAGGCCAAGTTGCTGATGCTGGGGGAGAAAAATCTGGAGCGCAGCCTGAGTCTGTACGGCCGCCAGATTGCCCTGTTCCGCAAGCAGGTCTATGTGGGCCGACCGGATATCAGTCTGGAACAGGTCGCGGCCCTCAAGCAGGAGACCGCCCGCGCCCGGGAGAAGTTCTACGAGCTGCTCAGCCGCAAGTACGACCGCCTGCTTGCCAGCGCTTAAGTCTCGGCTTTAGCGTCAAATACAAAAAAACCCGCCGGTGTTACCGAGCGGGTTTTTTTATCGATGGCGTCCGGGCATCCGATCAGGGATTGCCGTAGCTCATGAGGCGCTCGTAGCGGCGTTCCAGCAGGGCATCAATGGGCTCACTGCTGAGCCGGTCGACCTGGTCGGTCAGGCGCGCTTTGAGGTTTTCGGACATGGCTTCGATGTCCCGGTGGGCACCGCCCAGGGGCTCGGGGATGGTCTCATCCACAATACCCAGCTCTTCCAGCACGGTGGAGGTCACGCCCATGGCCTCCGCGGCCTGCGGGGCCTTGGCCACGGTTTTCCAGATGATATTGGCGCAACCTTCCGGGGAGATGACGAAGTAGGTGGAGTACTGCAGCATGTTGAGCTGGTCACCCACGCCGATGGCCAGTGCCCCGCCGGAGGAGCCCTCACCGATCACGGTGCAGATGATGGGCGTACGCAGCCGGGACATGACCGCCAGGTTCTGGGCGATGGATTCGCTGATACCGCGCTGTTCCGAGTCGATGCCGGGGTAGGCCCCCGGGGTGTCGATCAGGGTCAGCACGGGCAGCTTGAAACGCTCGGCCATTTCCATCAGGCGCAGCGCCTTGCGGTAGCCTTCGGGCCGGGGCATACCGAAGTTGCGGTGAACCTTTTCGTGCACACTGCGGCCTTTTTCTTCGCCGATGACCATCACCGGCTTGCCGTCGAGGCGTGCCACACCGCCGATGATGGCGTGATCGTCACCGAAGTGGCGGTCGCCGTGCAGTTCGTCCCAGTCGGTGAACAGCCGCTTGATGTAGTCGGAGGTATAGGGCCGATGGGGATGCCGGGCGACCTGCACGACCTGCCAGGGGGTCAGGTGCGAGTAGATGCTTTCGGTGAGTTTGGTGCTTTTCTCACGCAGCTTGGCAATTTCCTCGGTAATATTGAGGTCGTTGTCGCTGCCCACCAGTTGCAGTTCCTCGATTTTACCTTCGAGTTCGGCGATGGGCTGTTCAAATTCCAGATAATTCAGATTCATAATCAGCTTATAGAGACCCTGGTCATTATGTATTGATGAAACACAAGACGAATGGGGACAAAGATACGCGAAATCCGCGAATTAGTCGACCTCATCGGTGCTACCGGCCGAACAAATAGAATTGATAGTGCTGATAATCGGACAAGGCTGACAGACCAACCCAAGCTTAAGGCCAATAAGAAATGTCGGTCGAATTAACCTACTTGAGGGATGAACTGGCGCCTAAATCTTGGTAGACTGCCGCTAAAATCTGTAAAAAAACGAACAACACTCAACATACGGAGCCACTCGCCATGCACCCCCCTCCCCTGACCCTGCTCTTTATCACTCTATTCAGTCTCGCAGCCGCGCTGACCGGCTGTGGCGGAAGTTCCGGTGACGACGGTGGTTCTCCAACGCCAACGTCAAACAATGACGATCCGGCGGATACCGACGACGAGAACAATGACGACCCAGCGGATGCCGACGATCAGGACACCCTGATGGATTTGGCCCGCCAGCTCCACAGCATGGATGTAAGCGGCGCCCAGGGCTTTGTCATCACCGATCGGGCAGATGATGACGCTGACAGCACCAGCGTAAGCGACGCCCTGGGTTTTCGCACCACCGACCAGGCGAATGGTGACGCTAACAGCACGGATGGGCAGCGTCAAATTCAGCGGCTTCCCATCGCCGCTGACATGGAGTCACTAAGCAGTCACGAGGAGAACCTCGAAGCCGCAACGCTTTATAAAGTAACCAGCGACGGCCGCTTGGAGCCCGTGTCCTATAACGACTCAGACGGCACCGAGCTGCCCCGAGGCAACTTCGAGCCCGCCGCCATATTGGAGATAGGGCCCGACTTTCTCTACATCGCCATCGAATTGACCCAGTTTCACCCGGATGACCCGAATAACCCCGAGGGCTCGGGCTGGACCGAACGGGAGATGGTTGGCTTGCTGGTTAACAAGTCCACCGGTCTGGCGTATCTCGCCGGAGAGGTCTTCGGTCCGGCCTGGGATATGGCCATCAATACCAGCGAGAGAGGCCAGGGGCGCTTTAGCAATCAGGTTCGAACTGACCCGGACGGCAACCTCTATTTTATTAAACCGTACGAAGACGGGCTAATGCGAGTTGACATCAGCAACCTGGGCAACGGCGACCTGACCGCGCAAAACGTCATCAACCTGCCCCATAATCTGATCGGCTTTGAAATGACGGGCGACGGCAGTTTTCTGGTCTACCGCGGCAACAACTCCAACGAAGACACCGTTTACATGGCTCACGACTTGCTGAACGATGAATCGATGACCATCCGCAGCATCCAGGGCATCTATGACGACAGTGAGCCCAAGGCCGCCATTCGCGGCCTTGATGGCGAGCTCTATCTGGTTTACGAGCGCACGATTGAAGGCTCAGGGACTTTCGAGAGCGAGTATGAACTGATTCAACTGACCCGAGATGATACAGGCGCACTGACCGGTGAAAGCCAGGCCACACTCACGGGCAGGTTCGCCAGCGGCAATGAAGACCAGTACGATGATATCCTGCGGAACTTCACCGGAAACTCATTTGGTCTTCGGGTGTGGTCCCACGGCCGTCAGGTAGTCAGTGGCCGATTGATGTACTTTGAAGCGTTCCCAAGTGCCATGTATGAGGTGGATATTGCCAACCGCACAGTCATCAGCCATGACTCGGCATACGAACCGTTTGGCGATTCGCAGCTCACCGGAGACATCCCCGTGATCCCGACAGAGCGCTACGTATGGCTCTCGGGTCAGGCTGACGACGGCTCGCCCATTATCGTACGCTACAACCCCGCCAATATGGAAAGCATTACCTTTGAGTTCGACCAGAACTTCGAGGTCACCAACTACGACCCCATGGGAGATCGCATCGTATTTGAAGGCCTGCGCTATAGCGACGGCGCCACTGTGGTCGGTGAGATGACCATCGAAGGCGAAACCCTGAACACCCAAGTCTACGAGGCCAGCCCGGTCGCAATCCTCACGCTGCGGGCCATTACCCCCGCCGACTTGGTGCGCATAGACGGCAACCCGCGCGACTGGGACACTGCTAACCGCTTACTCTTCGGCAGCGAAGGCTCCGGCCCCGCGGGCTCCGACCTGCTCTACTACAGTGAGCTGGAAGGCCAGAGCGAGTACCTGGGATTGGTGGAGTTTGCTGGCAACATCAATCAAGAACACCACACCCGCATTGTATTCGATACACACGCCCTGACTATCGACAGCGAAGGCGTATGGGTGTCCAGCGGCAGTAATCAACCCCGTCTGGTCGACGAGTCCCGGGTCGGTGTCGGCATTGCACTGGAGTTCGCCGTTTCAGACGCAGACTTCGACGGTGCCGCCTCCGACCTGCAAGCCATCGAACGCTTCGAGCGGGTTCGCTATGGAGCCGTTCAGGTCAATGAGAAAAGCGGAAACGAGAACGCGCTGGAGCTGGATGTCGTCTTTGAATCCGCGCTGGGCGACCAGACAGTAACGATCCCGCTATCAGATACCGAGCAACTGGAGGTCACCCGGGATGCAGTGACTCTGATCAGCGGCGATCAGCCGCCGCAAACCATTACCGTCGATTTCCCGGCAGAGGATCAAGCCGGTGAAAGCCTCTCCATAAGCGTTGATGCCACTGACCTGCAGGACCCGAACAGCGTCTACGACGTAATTGAAGCTGACAACCCCGAGGGCGTTGTGGTCGAAGAAACCCTCGACAGTCTGTAACCATCTCAGGGCGAAGGAACGCCCTTTCTCTGTGGAACGAGTGACCAACGAGGTTGGTGACTGTGCCTGCCTGGTTCTAATCTTTTAAATCACTTAAGCGTAAACCAGGTGCACACTGCCCGGACCATAGGTATCGCGTAGACGCTGCAGCAGGTCGTCTTCGGGACGCACCTGCCAGGAGGCGCCCAGGCGTACCTGGCCGCGCGCTCCATTACGGGTGTAGTCGATCACAATCGGGCAGCGCCCTTCCCGGTACGGATCAAGCAGGTCACTCAACTGACGGGGAAAATTGGCCGACAGCGCTCCGGCCTCCAGGGCCAGACACAGCTCCCGGGCGCGTTCCTGACGGACATCGGATAACAGGCGCAGATTGTCTGCGCGCATTTTCAATGAACCGCTGTAGTCGTCGTGGCTCACCTGTCCGGTCACTACCAGCAGGCTGTCTTTCAACAGGAGTTCGCGCGCCTCGTTGAACACATCGCTGAATACCGCCACTTCGATTCGCCCGGTGCGGTCATCCAGGGTCACAAACCCCATGCTGTCGCCGCGTTTGGTTTTCATCACCCGCATGGCCACCACCAGGCCGACCACGGTCTGGGCGCTTTTCTCGGGCTTGAGCTGGGCGATCCGCGAACTCACCAGATGGTTCAGCTCGCTTTCGTATTCGTCGATCGGGTGGCCGGTCAGGTAGAGGCCCAGGGTTTCCTTTTCGTGGTGCAGGCGTTCTTTCATGCTCCAGCTTCGGACCTTGTGGAACTCACCGTAGGCGTCACCCTCTGGGTCGCCGCCGGGGATCACTTCACCGAACAGGTCGACCATGCCCGCGCTCTGGTTGGCGGCCTGCTGCTCGGCGGTTTTCACCGCTTCGTTGATGGCGGCGAACATCACCGCCCGGTCGTAGTCGATGTCCACACCCGGCCCGAGCTTGTCCGCGGCGCCGGAGCGGATCAGCGCCTCGAGCGCGCGTTTGTTCACCTTGCGCGGGTCCACCCGTGAGCAGAAATCAAACAGGTCCTTGAAGGGACCCTCTTTGCGCGCGGCGATGATGCTCTCCACCGGACCCTCGCCCAGGCCCTTGATGGCGCCGAGGCCGTAGATGATGTTGTCGTCTTCATCGGCGCTGAACTGGAACTCGCCGGTGTTCACATCCGGCGGCAGCAGCTGCAGTTTCATCTGCCGGCACTCTTCGATGAAGGTCACCACCTTGTCGGTCTTGTCCATGTCCGAGGACATGGTGGCGGCCATGAAGTGCGCCGGGTAATGGGCCTTGAGCCAGGCGGTCTGGTAGGAGACCAGGGCGTAAGCGGCCGAGTGGGATTTGTTGAAACCGTAACCGGCGAACTTTTCCACCAGATCGAAGATCTTCATCGCCAGATCCGGGTCGATCCCCTGCTCTTTCGCGCCCTGGGCGAACACCTCCCGCTGCTTTTCCATCTCTTCGAGCTTTTTCTTGCCCATGGCCCGGCGCAGCATGTCGGCGCCGCCCAGACTGTAGCCCGCCAGGACCTGGGCGATCTGCATCACCTGCTCCTGGTAGACGATCACCCCGTAGGTGGGTTTCAGGATCGGCTCAAGGCGCGGGTGCTGATACTTGGCATCCGGGTAGGCCACCTGGGCGCGGCCGTGCTTGCGGTTGATGAAGTCATCCACCATGCCGGAGTCCAGCGGGCCGGGACGGAAGAGCGCGACCAGGGCGATCATTTCCTCGAAGCTCTCGGGAATCATGCGTTTGATCAGGTCTTTCATGCCCCGGGATTCGAGCTGGAACACGGCCGTGGTCTCGGCCCGCTTGAGCATGGCGAAGGTTTCGGGGTCATCCAGCGGGATGGCGGCAATATCCAGCGGCGGCTCGCCGGATTTGGCCCGATGCTGGTCGATCATCGCCTTGGCCCAGTCGATGATGGTGAGCGTTCGCAAACCCAGAAAGTCGAACTTGACCAGACCCGCGTCTTCCACGTCGTTCTTGTCGTACTGGGTCACCAGCCCGCCGCCGGCGTCGTCACAGTACAGGGGGGCAAAGTCGGTGAGCTTGGTGGGGGCAATGACCACGCCACCGGCGTGTTTGCCCACGTTGCGCGCCAGGCCTTCGAGCTGGGTGGCCATGTCCCAGATTTCCTGGGCCTCTTCGTCCTGACGCAGGAAGTCGCGCAGCACCTCTTCCTGCTCAAGCGCCACCTCCAGGGTCATGCCGGGGGTGGCCGGAATCATTTTGGAGAGTTTGTCGGCCAGGCCGTAGGATTTGCCCAGCACCCGTGCCACATCGCGCACCACCGCCTTGGCCGCCATGGTGCCGAAGGTGATGATCTGACTCACCGCCTCGCGCCCGTAGCGCTCGGCCACGTAGGAAATCACCCGGTCGCGGTTGTCCATGCAGAAGTCGACGTCAAAGTCGGGCATGGAAACCCGCTCGGGGTTGAGGAACCGTTCGAACAGCAGATCGTACTGCAGCGGGTCCAGGTCGGTAATATCGAGCGAATAGGCCACCAGAGAGCCGGCGCCCGAACCCCGGCCGGGGCCTACGGGAATATCGTGATCCTTGGCCCACTGGATGAAGTCCATCACGATCAGGAAGTAACCGGGGAACCCCATCTGGATGATGATGTCCAGCTCAAAGCGCAGCCGCTGCTCGTAGGTCTTGACCCGCTCCTGATAGTCGGCGGCGGCCGGGTCCAGAATCCGCTCGAGCCGCTTGTAGAGGCCGTCGAAGGAGATTTTCTCGAAAAACTGGTTTTCAGTCATGCCTTCTGGAATGGGGTACTCGGGCAGGTAGTACTTGCCCAGTTCAATATCCAGATTGCAGCGCTTGGCGATCTCCACGGAGTTCTGCAGCGCCTCGGGAACATCGCTGAAAAGCGCCTCCATCTCCTCGGGGGAGCGCAGGTACTGCTGGTCGCTGTAGCGACGCTCGCGCCGCGGGTCGTCCAGGGCCCGCCCTTCGCTGATGCAGACCCGGGCCTCGTGAGCCTCGAACTCATCCTGAGCGAGAAAGCGCACGTCATTGGTGGCCACCACCGGGCACTGGCATTCGGTCGCCAGTTCCACGGCCTGGTGCAGATAGTCCTCATCGTTCTCCCGGCCGGTGCGCTGCAGCTCGAGATAGAAGCGCTGGGGAAAATCGGCCATCCAGCCCTGCAGCAGCTCGCGCGACTGGGGTTTGCGCCCGGCGGTCAGGGCGACGCCAATATCCCCGTACTTGCCACCCGAGAGCGCGATCACCCCCTCGCTGTAGTGGCTGATCCAGTCGCGCTGGATATAGGCCACGCCCTGCTGCTGTCCCTCGCGCCAGGCACGGGAGATCAGCTCGATGATGTTCTTGTAGCCACGATTATCCATGGCCAGGAGGGTGATCAGATTGGGCTTGCCCTCCGGGTCGCTGTTGGTGACCAGAAAGTCGCTGCCGGCAATGGGCTTGAGACCCGCCGACTGGGCGGCCTTGTAGTATTTGATCAGGCCGTAGAAATTGCACTGATCCGTGACCGCACAGGCGGGCATACCCAGCTCGGCCACCCGTTTGACCAGCGGCTTGATCCGCACCAGGCTGTCGGCCAGGGAGAATTCGGTGTGGACTCTTAAGTGAACAAAATTTGTGGTCATAATGTACCGGTTTGTCTAAATAGGATGTCTCAAGACCTCAAAACAGTTCGATTTGAGCGAGTAGTTCACGCACGGGGCCAAATGAAGTGCGGTGCACCGGGGTGACCCCAAGTGAGGCCAGCGCCGCCAGGTGCGTTTTTGTGGGGTAGCCCTTGTGCCCGGCAAAGCCGTAGCCGGGGTACTGCGCCTCGAGCGCCACCATTTCGCGGTCTCGCGCCACCTTGGCCAGGATGGAGGCGGCGCTGATGGCCGGGTGGCGGCTGTCGCCCTTGACCACCGCTTCGGCCGCATAGGCCCATTTGGGAAGGCGGTTGCCGTCCACCAGCACATGCTCGGGTTGGGGCTTGAGCCCCTCTACCGCCCGGGTCATGGCCAGCAGACTGGCCTGCAGGATATTCATCCGATCGATTTCGGCCACGCTCGCCCGGGCAATACACCAAGCCTGCGCCCGCAACTGGATCTGGTCAAACAGAATTTCCCGGCGCTTTTCGGTCAGCTTTTTGGAATCGTTCAGCCCCTCGATGGGGTCGGCCGGGTTGAGAATCACCGCGGCGGCGACTACATCCCCCGCCAATGGGCCCCGCCCCACTTCATCCACGCCCGCCAGCCATTGGCCCTGATAGCGGGATTCAAACGGGCCCAGCGCCACCCGGCTCACGCTCGAGCCTCCAGCAATCCGGCGATGGCATCGGCGGCGCGGTTGCTGGCATCGCGCGCCAGCTCCCGGTGGATGTCGGTAAAGGTCTCGAGCAACTCTCCGGTCTGCTCCGGATGGTCGATGTATTCCAGCACCGCAGCGCTGAGCGCTTCGGGCGTCGCCGCCTTCTGCAGCAGCTCGGGTACCAGTGCGCGACCGGCCAGGAGGTTGGGCAGCGACACATGCTCGGTTTTGACCAGCCGGGAGAGAATGGCGTAGGACAGGCTGGCCATTTTATAGGCCACCACCATCGGTGTTTTGAGCAACATCGCCTCCAGCGCCGTGGTGCCTGAGGAGATCAGGGCCACATCGGCGGCCGCCATCACCTTCTGTGACTGGCCCTGTACCAGGTGAACGGACAGATCCACAAACTGGGCCAATTGATGGTGGATCTGCCGGTAACGATCCGGGCTGGCCGCCGGGATCACAAACTGGATGTTGGGGCGCTGCTCGCGGCACAATCGGGCCGCCTGTAGAAACAACGGGCCCAGCTTTTCCACTTCCCCGCCCCGGCTGCCGGGCAACAACGCCACCAGGGGCCCCTCGGCGGAAATCCCCAGTTCGTGGCGCGGGTCGCTACTGTCTACCTCGATCGGGATTTCGTCGGCGAGGTGATGGCCGACAAACTCCACCGGCACCTGGTGCTGGCGATAAAAGTCGGCTTCAAACGGCAGGAGCGTCAACATCAGATCCACGCTGCGGGCGATGCCGTGAATCCGCCCCTGGCGCCAGGCCCAGACCGAGGGACTCACATAGTGCACGGTCGGCACACCCGAGGCTTTGAGGTGGCGCTCGATGTTCAGAGTAAAGTCCGGTGAGTCGATGCCGATGAACACCGCCGGTGGCCGTTCGGTGAAATGCTCCTTGATAAAGCGGCGGATTTTCAACAGTTCTGGCAGGCGCTTGAGGGGCTCGACAAATCCCATGACCGAGAGCCGATCCATGGGAAAGTAGGAGTGGAACCCCTGCGCCGACATGCGGGGACCGCCGATACCGGAGAATTCACAATTGGGGTAGTGGCGGCGCAGCGCCCGCATCAGCGCGGCGCCCAGGATATCGCCCGAGGCTTCGCCCGCGACGATACCAATCTGCATTCGTCCGGTCTGAACGCTGCCCGTCTGAGTCGATGCGTTCATACGCGCTCCTAGCGAACGATACCGCGCGATGAGGTTCTTATGGATTCAATCAAAGGTTGCATCGCCGCGCAGTCGGCCTGAAGCGGCTCCATCTGGGCCAGCGCTTCGTCGAGAGTCAGCCCGCGACGGTAGAGGATCTTGTAGGCTTTCTGAATCACCGCGATATCGCTTTTCTCAAAACCGCGGCGTTTGAGCCCCTCGGCATTGATGCTCTTGGCCGCCGCCGGATTGCCGTTGGCCATCACATACGCGGGTAGATCCTTGCCAATGGCCGTCCCCATACCGGTAAAGCTGTGGGCGCCCAGGTGGCAATACTGATGCACCAGGGTGAAGCCACTGAGAATGGCCCAGTCGCCAATGTGAACATGACCCGCCAGCGCGGTATTGTTCACCAGGATACAGTGATCGCCCAACACGCTGTCGTGCCCGATATGAACGTAGGCCATCAGAAGGTTGTGGTTGCCGATGGTGGTCTCACTGCGGTCCTGGACGGTACCGCGATGGATGGTCACACCCTCGCGGATGACATTGTGATCGCCAATCACCAGCCGGGTGGGTTCACCTTTGTATTTCAGGTCGGGCGTATCTTCCCCCACCGATGAAAACTGGTAGATGTGGTTGTGTCGGCCGATCCGCGTCGGCCCCTTGATCACTACATGAGAGGCCACCACGGTACCCTCACCGATCTCGACATCGGCACCGATGATGGTCCAGGGCCCCACTTCCACGTCAGCGGCCAGACGGGCATCCGGGTGAATAATCGCAGTGGAATGAATCAAAGTTTCTCTCGCTACATTCTGAGTGTCACGTCGGCTGAGTGTTACTTAGGATAGCTCGAGCCGTTCGCTCAACGACGCGTGCTTATACCTTGCGGTCCGCACACAGAATATTGGCGGCCGCGGCCAGGGCGCCGTCAACCGTCGCCTTGCACTCGAATTTCCAGATACCACGCTTGACCGACACCACCCGGGATTCCAGGGTCAGGCGGTCGCCCGGTATGACCTGGCGCTTGAAACGAACCTGATCGACACCGGCGAACAAGTAGATTGAGCCGTCTTCCGGCTTCTTGTTCATGGTTTTGAAGCCCAGAATACCCGAAGCCTGAGCCATGGCCTCCAGGATCATGACCCCCGGGAATATGGGGCTTTGCGGAAAGTGTCCGTTGAATACCTCCTCATTGCCGGTAATGTTCTTGTAGGCAATGATTGACTCACCTTCGACCAACTCGGTGACTCGGTCCACCAGCAGAAAGGGATAGCGGTGAGGCAGGTATTCACGTATTTCTCTTACATCCATCATAGTCAACGACCCTGGGTATTCGGTAGTAGCCACGTCTGCGGTAGCTATTCAGTCAACGGCACCACACGGGTAATGCCTGAAATTCTCTGGTGATCGGATGTGTCTACCCGATCTATTTCTCGGGCTTTTCGGCCCGTTTCAGCCGGTTGAACAGCCCGTCGAGCTGTCGAAAGCGCACGGCGTTGCGCCGCCATTCCCGCGAAGGAGACAGGGGCGTGCCCGATGAGTAAGAGCCCGCCTTGTCAATGGAGCGCGTCACCAGGCTCATGGCCGTCACATGCACGTTATCGGCAATCGTCAGATGCCCGATGATGCCAACGCCTCCGGCAATCGTGCAATTCTGCCCCAGCGTCGTGCTCCCGGCAATCCCTGCCTGCCCCGCAATCGCCGAGTTTTTGCCAATACGCACATTATGGGCGATCTGGACCTGATTATCGATCTTTACGCCATCGCCGATGACCGTATCGTCCAGAGCACCCCGGTCAATGGTGGTGCCCGCACCGACTTCCACATCGTTGCCCAGGACAACGCCGCCGAGCTGATGGATTTTTAACCAGCCACCGTCTTTCTGGGGCGCAAACCCGAACCCGTCGGCCCCCAGTACCGCGCCACTGTGGACGATACAGCGCTCTCCCAGACGCACGTCGTGATAGAGAACCACACCGGCCGCCAATCGGCAATCAGCTCCGATGACGCAACCGTCGCCGATACTGACGCCCGGGCCGATCTCCGCCCCCGCGCCAATCACCACATCGTTACCGAGAACCGCATTTGGCCCCACAATCGCATCCGGCGCCAGGGTGCATCCGGCTCCGATGACGGCGCTTTCGTGCCGGCCACCCGATGGGGTGGAACGGCGGGCGAAGAGCGCGGTAAGACGAGCGTAGGCCTGATAGGGGGTCGCTGTCAGCAAGCAGTTCCCGGGAAACTCCGATGCCAGTTCGGGGCTGATGATCACCGCCGAGGCCCGAGTAGTCGCCAGGAACTTCTTGTAAGCGGGGTTGGCTATAAAGCTGACATCCCCCGACTGTGCGTTCTGCAGTGTCGCCAACGCACTCAGGGGACAGTCGGGATCTCCGGCGAAATCGGCCTCCAGGTACTCGGCCAATTCCGCCAGGGTGTAACGTCGGGACACGCTCAAGGCCTCCGACTAGTTGGCCTTGTTCAGCAATTCGGTCACTTTTTCGGTGATGTCATAATCCGGTGCGGCATGAATCGCGCCCTGACTGTTGAGTACCAGATCGATCTCTTCCGCCTCAATCAACTGCGCGACGACCCGCTGGGTTTTGTCACCCATCTGCTGCATGACCGCCTGCATCACCCGCTGCCGCTCGCCCTGGAGCGTCTGGACGGTCCGTTCGTACTGCTGGCGCAGCTGTTGAGCTTCTTGCTGCTTCTCCTGCTTTTTCTCATCGGACCAGGTCATGCTGTTCTTCTGGGCATCTTCCTGGAAAGCTTCCAGCTCGGCGGTGAGATTTTCATAGCGCGAGCGCAGCTCAACGTAATCTTCGTTCTGATCGAGGGTCTGGAGCTGCTGCTGCGCCGCGTCGGTACTGAGGACCGCCGCCTGCAAGTCGAGCACGACAATCTTGTCCTGCGCTGTGGCCAGGGGGGCACCCAGTGCTGTTCCGAGCAACAACATCAAGCCAAGCGAGATACTTTTAGTTTTCAAACTCATCTTTATTTTCCTCTCAATTTCAATGAATAACGAACCTGCCAGCCGACAGCCATGACCATGGCAGCCGGCGATCGGGCCCTACAAAGGCTGTGCATAAGGTGCAATCATACCGTGTTAGAAGGACCCACCCAACGAAAACTGGAAAAATTCCGCCTTATCTCCCTCGTTTTCGTTCAGGGGCCGAGCCACCGCGAACGTCAGAGGGCCGAAACCGGTAATCCAGGTCAACCCGAACCCGGCCGAGGCACTGATCCGGTCGACGTCGGGAGAATAACAATTACGCTGTCCCTCCCGGCAGTTGGTGCTGAACACGTTGCCCGCCTCGACGAAGAAGCTGCTCTGCATCATGCGCTGGTCCTCAATGAACGGCAGCGGGAACAGTATTTCAGCGCCGCCCTGAACCAGAATGTTGCCACCGAAGGCGTCCCGGCGGCTGTCGCGCCGGCGCAGCTGATCCTGCGGGATACGGTATTCGGCCACCAGCTCACCCGGCTTACATTTGATCCGGTTGGTATCAAAGTCAGAGGGGTCTTCACACAGAACATAGCCCTCGGTCAACTCGTTGCCGCTGGCCTGCCCGTCACCGTTGGCGTCATTCCAGGCATAGGGGTACTGGAATCCGGTTTGCGGCGGTGTGGTGCGCGGCCCGAGACTGTTGCGCTCAAACCCGCGTACGGAACCGAAACCACCCGCGTAAAAGTTCTCAAAGAAGGGCAACTCACCGCTGTCGCCATAGCCATCGGCATAGCCCAGGTGTGAGCGCAACTTCAGAGTCAGATGCCGGGTCAGTGGCTTGTAGGCTTCCGCTTCGTGCTGGAGCTTGTAATACTCCAGATCACCGCCGGGCAAAGCCACTTCCAGGGACAGCCGCTGGGATGAACCGCGAGTGGCAAGCATACCCCGGTTCAGTGTCGACTTGCCGTAGTTGAACCCGACCAATACGTCCTGGTATTCGGTACCGTTGATATCCAGATAACCCGGTTCTCCCAGAACCTCTTCGGTCACCGTCTGGTTGTTCAGACCCTCGGGAAAGTCCCTCCCCTCATTGATCAAATCCACTATCTCATCGAAGTCGGACTGACGGATATACTGAGCATTGGGGGGCAACCGGGGGCTGCGGATGATTTCCTGGGGCGAGGCCGAGCTGGGCTTGACTGTCAGATCCCGCGCTTCAACGCTGAAGCCGATGCGCTCGATCTCCGAAATCGGATAACCGAAATTCAGCTTGGCACCATAAGTATCCGTGCTGTAACCCGCCACGTTGATATTGGCGAAATTGCTTTTGGTGTAATACAGGTTCACACCCCGACTGACACCGTCGCGGGTAAAGTAGGGGTCGTTGTAACTGAAGTTGTAGGAGGTGCGGAAACGGCTGTTGCTCAATGAGAAACCGACCTGCTTGCCCGTGCCAAACCAGTTGTTCTGCTGGATGTTGGCCGACAGCAACAGGCCCGAGTATTCGGCGTAGCCGATCTGCAGCCCCATGCTACCCGAGGGTGACTCCTCGACCGTGTACTCCACATCCACCTGGTCACTGGTGCCGGGCACTTCTTCGGTTTCGACTTCGACCGTTTTAAAGAATCCGAGCCGGTCCAGACGGACCTTCGAGTGCTCAATCTGGGACGTTGAGGCCGCCCCACCTTCCATCTGGCGCATCTCCCGGCGCAAGACTTCATCAATGGTTTTGGTGTTGCCGTTGAAATTGATACGGCGGACATAAGCGCGCTGACCGGGATCGACAAAGAAGGTCACCTTGACGGTGTTGTCCTCGTCGTTCTTCTCGGGTATCCCCTCCACCTCGGCAAAAGTATAGCCGTCGTTGCCCAGACGCTGGGTAATGTAATCCGATGAGGTGGTCATGAGAACCTGCGAGAAGTCCTCCCCCTCTTTCACCATGATCATGCGCCGGATCAGACTTTCCGGCAATTTGAGGTCACCGGCGAGCTCGACGTCGCTCACGGTATAGATGTCACCCTCGGTCACGTTGAGCGTAATGTAGATTTTGGATTTATCGGGGCTTAACGCAACCTGGGTGGAGTCGATGTTGAAATCGAGATAACCGCGGTCCAGGTAATAGGATTCCAGGGTTTCGATATCCCCGGACAGCTTCTCCCGGGAGTATTTGTCGTTACCGCTGATAAAGGAGAACAGACCGGAAGACTGGAGCTCGAACAGATCCACCAGGGTCTCATCGTCATAGATTTCATTGCCGACGATGTTGATGCCCTTGATGCGAGCCGGCTTGCCTTCATTGACGTTGATCAGCACTTTGACCTGGTTGCGCGGCAGATCTTCAATTTCAATATCGACCGAGGCGCCGTAGCGGCCCTGACCGATGTACTCCCGCTCGAGCGACTGACTGATCCCTTCAAGTGTGGCGCGCTGAAAAATCTGGCCCTCGAAAAGATCATTGTCCCTCAGGCTGGTCATCAGGTCTTCGGTCTTGATGACTTTGTTGCCTTCAATTTCAATTTCATTGATGGCGGGTCGCTCTTCCACTCTGACCACCAGGACATCGCCGTCGCGGCCCATGGCCACATCGGAAAAGTAGCCCACTTTGAACAGTGCCCGGGTGGCCGTCTGAATATCTTCAGCGCTGACCTGATCCCCCACCCTCAGCGGCAGAGCGCTGAATACCGAGCCGGCCGATACCCGCTGCAGGCCTTCAACCCGAATGTCACTGATTTGAAAACTTTGCGCCTGGAGCGTTGCCGACAACAACAACAGGGCAAACAGGCTAACAACTCGCATCCAAACTCGTCTCATAGAATCAGTTCTGTTTTGATCATTGGTATTCAGAGGCGGCAACGTTCGCCACCAGATTTTCAGGCCTGTGTCTTCGACTGAAGGAGGCATCGCGATGACGCCTCGCACTAAAGCCGCATGACATCATTATACAGCGCCAACGCCATCAGACCCACGACAACAAAAAGTCCAATCTGGAACCCCACCTGCTGGACTCTATCCGAGACCGGGCTGCCCTTGACCACTTCGATGAAGTAATAGAGCAGGTGCCCTCCGTCCAGCACGGGAATCGGCAGCAAATTGAAGACACCGAGAAAAATGCTCAGCAGAGCCACAAACCCGACGAAGCTCTTCCAGCCACTCTCGGCCGAGGAGCCCGCCACCTTAGCAATGGTGATAGGGCCACTCAAGTTTTTCGTCGAGATTTCTCCCACCAGCAGTTTCTTGACGGAGAGCAGAACAAAGCCGGCCGTCTCCCAGGTCCGGTCCACACCGGCCACAAAGGATCCAACCGGGCCGTACTCATACACTCGTACGCGGTCTTCGGGCCAGGGTTGTGGCTGGGGAGCAACCCCCACCCGACCGAAGGTCTCTCCTTGCTCCTCCACCCGTTCCGGTGTCAGCTGTAGACTCTCTTCAGCGCCATCGCGTTCCACGGTGAGCGAAATTTCCTCACCGGGCCGGGCTCTGACATATTCAACCCAGGCATTCCAGTCCTCAATGGGCTCGCCGTCGGCCGAGACCACCCGGTCTCCGGTGCGCAGCCCGGCGCGCTCAGCGGGCGTGTCCGGCAAGACCTGGCCCACCAGCGCCTCGTTGGTGGGGATATCCAGTGTCAGCCCCAGCCCCGCCACCGGGTCGGGCTCTTCCACACCACGCAACCAGCCATCCAGCTGCGCCTCGGACAGATACTGCAGGCTCGAATCCGGATACTTGACCCGAAAACTGATGGTTCCACTCTCGCCCAGGCGCTTGAGCAGCTGCTGATGCAGTGCCTGCCAGGTGGGAGTCTCGGCGCCATCCACGGACAGGATTTCCTGCCCCGCTTCCAGCCCGGCACTGGCGGCCACCGAATCCGGTTCAACAGAGCCGATGATCGGAATCGCCCCCCGGACGCCCGGCAGCATCAGCGCCCAGAACAGCAGCACCGCCAGAATAAAGTTCGCGATCGGTCCGGCGGCCACCACCGCAATGCGCTGCCAGACATTTTTGCGGTTGAAGGCCCGATGTTTTTCGTCTTCGGGCACCTCACCCTCGCGCTCGTCCAGCATTTTGACGTAGCCGCCCAGGGGCACCGCTGCAATGGCGTACTCGGTGCCCTGCCGGTCATGCCAGCGAAACAGGATCTTGCCAAACCCGATGGAAAAACGCAGCACTTTGACGCCGCAACGCCGCGCCACGTAAAAATGACCAAACTCGTGCACGGAAACCAGTATCGCCAGGGCGACCAGGAACCAGATGATTGTCTGAACTAATGCCACTAGTTACCTCTCAGAGGGATTCGACGAGGGACTGAGCCAGAGCACGGGCCTGTGAGTCCGCGCTTTGGACAACATCGAGGCTGACCGGTTCAGCCACTTCCAGCTGAGTCATTACGGCCTCGATCACTCTCGGGATGTCAGTAAAAGCCAGGCGGCGCTCAAGAAACGCAGCCACCGCCACTTCGTTGGCCGCGTTCAGCATCGCCGGTGCGGTCCCACCCCGGCGGGCCGCTTCGGCCGCCAGACGCAGACAGGGAAAGCGGTCGCTGTCGGGTTGGCAGAAATCCAGTCGGGCCGTGGCAATGATGTCCAGACTGGCGACCCCCGAGGCGATGCGCTCCGGCCACGCCAGGGCGTGAGCAATGGGCGTGCGCATGTCCGGGTTACCCAGTTGGGCCAGGACCGAACCGTCGGCGTATTCCACCATGGAGTGAATGACGCTCTGGGGATGAACCACCACCTCAATCTGTTCCGGCCGGGCGTTGAACAGCCAGCAGGCTTCAATCAGCTCCAGCCCCTTGTTCATCATCGTGGCGGAATCGACCGAGATTTTCTGACCCATGCTCCAGTTCGGATGAGCGCAGGCCTGCTCCGGCGTCACGCGGGCCAGCTCTTCCGGGGAGCTGTTGCGAAAAGGCCCGCCCGAGGCGGTCAACAGAATCCGCCTGACGCCACTGCCCGCCAGGCCATTGACCAGGCTGTCGCGCGGGTGGCCTGGCAGGCACTGGAAAATGGCGTTGTGCTCGCTATCAATCGGAAGCACGGTGGCCTTGTGTTCGGTGACCGCCCGGGTGAACAGGGCGCCGGCCATGACCAGCGCCTCTTTATTGGCCAGCAGTACTTTCTTGCCCGCCCTGACCGCCGCCAGCGTCGGGAGCAGCCCCGCCGCTCCGACAATGGCGGCCATCACGGTGTCCACCTCGGGCGCCGAGGCGACCTGGGCCAGAGCCTCGGGCCCACACAGCACCTGAGTATCACAGCCGTTCCGGGCCAACCAGTCAGTCAGCGCCTCCGCCGCTCCGGCTTCTCCCACCACGGCATAGCGTGGGCGATGTGTCAGGCAGGCCTGCGCCAGCGGTTGCCACCGACTGTGGGCGGTGAGCGCATAGACCCGATAGCGATCGGGGTGGCGGCCGAGCACATCGAGCGTGCTTTCGCCGATCGAGCCCGAAGCCCCGAGGATGGTGACCGACTGCATACGCACCTCAACCAAGGGGCCAACCACCGGCCAACAGCGCCAGAGCAAACACCGGCGCCGCCGACGTCAGACTGTCCACCCGGTCCAGCACACCGCCATGCCCCGGCAGGAGCGCGCTGCTGTCCTTGACCCCGCGCTGGCGCTTGACCATGCTCTCGAGCAGATCGCCGAGCACCGAGACCAGGCTGGTCGGGATGATAATGAGTAACCAGAAGCCGATGCTGGCCGGGCCCACCAGGCCGATCACAATGGCCAACAAAATATTGGCCGCCACGCCGCCAGCGAAGCCCTCCCAGGTTTTACCCGGACTCACACTGGCTGCGAGCTTGCGCTTGCCCCAACGCCGACCGGTAAAAAAGCCGCCGATGTCGGCGCAGGCCACCACGGCGACCAGCAGCACCAGCAGCCATTGACCGTCCTGTAGCACCCGCAGGTAGGTCAAGCCCACCCAGGCGGGAACCAGAACCAGAAGTCCCATCAGGGCGCGCATCCAGACGCTCTGCCAGAGCAGCGCACTCTGCGGGTAACCCTGAACCCACAACAGGGCCAGCGCCCACCACAGACAACCGGCCACCAGCAGGTTGCGGAACCCCAGCACTTGCTCGGGGTTCAACCCGGGCGCCAGAGCATCGCCGTGAGCAAGAGCACCAAGATCGAGGTAGACGGCGGCCAGCCCGATAACCGCAGCGCTCAGCAGGACGCAGAGCGCCCGCTGCCAACGGCGGCTCAGGCCGGCGAGGTTGGACCACTCCCAGGCGCCAATCAGCGTGATGGTGGCCGCGAAGGCGGAAAACAGCGGTACCGGCAAAAATATCAGCGCCGCGAGAAAGACCGAGGCGAGCACGATGGCGGTGACCACCCGTTGTTTAAGCATGGCCAACCCCCTCGGAGCGCCTGGACCGACTCACCTGCTCACCGGTCAGACCGAAGCGACGCTGACGCTGCCAGAAGTCTTCGGCCGCAAGCACCAGGTCGTCTTTGCCAAAGTCCGGCCAGAGAGTCTGAGTGAAATACAGCTCGGTGTACGCAAACTGCCAGAGCAGGAAGTTACTGATGCGAAGCTCCCCGCCGGTGCGAATCAGAAGGTCCGGCGCGGGCAATTCGGCCAGGCTGGTATGCTCGTGCAGACGGGTCTCATCAATATCGGAGGGGCTCAGCGTTCCGGCGGCCACCTGCTCGGCCAACACGCGCGCGGCATTGGCGATATCCCAGCGGCCGCCGTAGTCGGCGGCGATCACCAGAGTGGTGTCGCCATCGCGGGTCAGCTCCTCGGCCTGAGTAATGGCCTTCTGCAATGACGCGCTGAAGCGTGAGCGATTGCCGACCACGCGCAACCGGACATTTTTCTTGCGCAGCTCTTTGGCCTCCTGCTTCAGGTACCACTGGAACAGGGACAGGAGCGCTTCCACCTCTTTGGTGGGACGCTTCCAGTTCTCGCTGCTGAAGGCGAACAATGTCAGCACCTCAACCTTGAGTTCCTGACAGGCGGTCATCATGTCGCGGATACGTTCAGCGCCAGCTTTGTGACCCGCCACTCCGGACATGCCCCGCTGCTTCGCCCAGCGGTTGTTGCCGTCCATGATGATGGCGATATGGCGCAGGGAATTACTGCTCACAAAAAACTCCTGGTTTGTGACCGCGCGGGCCGACGGTGGCCGCGCCAGTGCGCGGCCCCGGGGTTTATATTTCCATCAAATCGGCTTCCTTGGCCGTCAGGGCTTTATCAATCTGAGCGATGTACTTGTCCGTGATTTTCTGGATTTCATCCTGAGCGCGGTGCTCTTCGTCTTCACTGATTTCCTTTTCTTTGAGCAGCGCCTTGATATCCGACATGACATCGCGCCGCACGTTGCGAATCGCCACACGACCATGCTCGGCTTCGGCGCGCGCCTGCTTGATGTAGTTTTTGCGGGTTTCTTCGGTCAGGGCCGGCATGGGGATGCGGATCAGGCCACCATTGGTGGACGGATTGAGCCCCAGGTCGGATTTCATGATCGCCTTTTCAATTTCCGGCACCAGCTGCTTTTCCCAGGGGCTGATGGTCAGAGTGCGCGAATCTTCCACGCCGATGTTCGCCAGCTGGCTGAGCGGCGTATCCGCGCCGTAGTAGGACACCTGGATACCATCCAGAATGCTCGGATGAGCCCGTCCGGTACGGATCTTGTTGAAGTTGTTGCTCATGGCGTCCACCGCTTTGCTCATGCGGCTATCGGCATCTTTTTTCAAGTCATTCAGCATGGTTGTTACCCTCTTCGATCAGGGTGCCCTCGTTGCTACCGACAACGATATTGAGCAGAGCGCCCGTTTTGTTCATACGAAAAACACGCACTGGCATATCATGTTCGCGACAAAGACAGATCGCGGTCAAATCCATTACGCCCAACTGATCCTGCAACACCTGATCATAAGTCAAGCGATCGTACTTGGTCGCGGTCGGATCTTTCATCGGATCCGCCGTGTAAACACCGTCGACCTTGGTCGCTTTGAGTACGATATCAGCGCCGACTTCGATCGCCCGTAAACAGGCGGCCGAATCCGTCGTGAAAAAGGGATTGCCGGTGCCGGCCGAGAAAATGACCACCTCTCCACCCATCAGGGCCCGGTTGGCCTGACGGTTGTCGTAGTGCTCGACAATACCGCTCATGGGAATGGCCGACATGACACGGGAGGAAATATTGGAGCGCTCCAGAGCGTCGCGCAGCGCAAGCGCATTCATGACCGTGGCCAACATGCCCATGTGGTCGCCGGTGACCCGATTCAGACCCGCCGTGCTGAGCGCTGCGCCCCGAAACAGGTTGCCACCACCCACGACCAGGCCTACCTGAACGCCGATACCGACCAGCTGGCCGATTTCCAGCGCCATTTTATCGAGTACCTTGGGGTCAATCCCAAAGCCCTCAGTGCCCATCAGCTCTTCGCCGCTGAGCTTTAACAGAATTCGCTTGTACTTCTTGTCGCGTGCGCTAGGCATAATGGGTCTCCGCATGAGTGCTCACAATTGGGTTGAGAGTGGCGCAGCGGATTGTCTCCGCTGCGCCTGCCATTGAGTGCGGAGCTTAGCCTTTGGAAGAAGCCTTGACCTGAGCCGCTACTTCGTCGGCAAAGTCCACTGACTCCTTCTCGATACCGTCACCCACTTCAAAGCGCACAAAGCTCTGGATGCTGGCACCGGCGTTGGAAAGCAGTTTGCCGACCTTCATTTCGGGGTCTTTCACAAACGGCTGCTCTATCAGGCTGCCCTCTTTGAGGAACTTGTTAATCCGCCCCATCATCATCTTCTCGACGATTTCAGCCGGCTTGCCTTCCATATCCGGCTGCGCCTTGATGATTTCCTTCTCTTTGTCCACGATTTCAGTGGGCATGTCTTCAGGCTTGATCACCTGGGGGTTCACCGCTGCCACGTGCATGGCGATATCCCGAGCCAGCTCGGCGTCGCCGCCTTCAAGCTGGGTCAAGACCGCAATACGGTTGTTGGAGTGAACGTAGCCATCAATCACGCCACCTTCGAGAATCGCCACACGACGGGCGGTGATGTTCTCGCCAATCTTCTGAACCAGCGCTTCGCGGTCCGCTTCCAGCTCACCACTCATCAGAGCGGTCACATCCGCCTGCTTGTCGGCAAACGCCTTGTCCAGGATTTTGTTGACAAAGGCGGTGAAACCCTCGTCCCGCGCGGCGAAGTCGGTCTCGCTATTCACTTCAACCACAGCGGCGTAGCTGTTGTCGTCGGCAACCTTGATCGCTACCACGCCATCGGCGGCGGTACGGCCGGCCTTTTTGGCCGCTTTCAGGCCACTGGCCTTACGCAGATTTTCAATTGCGATTTCCACGTCGCCATCGGCTTCGCCCAGTGCTTTTTTGCACTCCATCATGCCCAGTCCGGTGCGCTCGCGCAGCTCTTTTACCATTGATGCAGAAATACCTGCCATGTTGCTATCCTCTTGAATACGGGTCTGTTCTGAATTCGAAAAAAGGGGGCCGCCGTCTGGCCTGCCCCCTTTCTGTCTTGCCAACCGAGAAACGGGGTTACTCGGCAGAGGCCTCGCCTTCGGCGGGCACGTACTCGTCTTTATTGGGCGCAGCCTGCGCTTCTTTGGCGCCTTCGATGCAGGCGTCGGCCATGGCGGTCACGTACAGCTTGATGGCGCGGATGGCGTCATCGTTGCCCGGGATCACATAATCGATGTCGTCCGGGTTGCTGTTACTGTCGACCACGCCGACAATCGGAATGCCCAGCTTCTTGGCTTCCTGAACGGCGATGCCCTCGTGGTCCACGTCGATGATGAACAGCGCATCCGGCAGGCCGCTCATGTCCTTGATACCACCGATGGAGCGCTCCAGCTTGTCCATGTCGCGGGTGCGTGACAGCGCTTCGCGCTTGGTCAACTTATCGAAGGTGCCGTCCTGGCTCTGGGCTTCCAGATCGCGATAGCGACGGATGGAGGCACGGATGGTCTTGTAGTTGGTGAGCATGCCACCGAGCCAGCGGTTGCAGACATAGGGCATGCCGGCACGTTCGGCCTGTTCTTTGATGGTTTTCTGTGCGGCGCGCTTGGTGCCGACAAACAGGATTTTCTTCTTCTGGGACGCCATCTTCTTGACCAGGTCCATCGCTTCGTGGAAAGCGGGAACGGTCTGCTCAAGGTTGATGATGTGAATCTTGTTGCGGGCGCCAAAGATGAAGCGGTTCATCTTGGGGTTCCAATAGCGGGTCTGGTGGCCAAAGTGGGCACCAGCTTGCAACATATCGCGCATGCTTACTGTAGGCATTGTGTCATTCCTATCGGGTTAGGCCTCCATACACCCCGCCGACCAACCCAATTCTAAGATGGGCACCCAGGCCAGACGTGACGGTATATGTGTGACGTTCATGGTTTCGGTTTTTTGCCGCCCCCGGAGGGGCTGCACCCCGCGTCGGGGACCAGAAATTGGGCCAAGACCCGCCGCGGAGGCGCGCTTTATACCATAATTTGCGATACAGTGAAAGCTGAAACGCTATTGCGGGATACTGGAAACTGAGGCCTAATAGTCATATTGACTCCCACTCTCAACAACTATTTGGACCCCTAAGCTTATGAAAGAAACCTGGCGCTGGTTCGGCCCTCAGGACACTGTCACCCTCGATCACATTGCCCAGGCAGGCGCCACCGGCGTGGTGACCGCCCTGCACCAGATACCCACCGGTGAAACCTGGCCTCTGGCCGATATTCTGGAGCGCAAGGCGACCATTGAGGCCCGGGGGCTGGAGTGGTCCGTGGTGGAGAGCGTGCCCCTGCACAACGACATCAAGACCCGCAGCGGCGACTACCGCCGGCACATCGACAACTACCGTGCCACGCTGCGCCACCTGGCCGAGGCCGGCATTCACGACGTCTGTTACAACTTCATGCCGGTCGTGGACTGGACCCGCACCAACCTGAGCTACACCCTGCCCAACGGCAGCCAGGCCCTGCGCTTCGAGATGACCGACTTTGCCTCCTACGACATCCATATCCTGGCCCGGACCGGCGCCGAGCGGGATTACCCGGCCGATATCCGCGAGCGCGCCGCCCGGCGTTTCGCCCAGATGTCCGGCGAGGAACAGCTCCAACTGGAGAAGAACGTCATTGCCGGCCTGCCCGGCGGCGAGGGCTCCTATGACCGGGAGGGCATCCGCGCCGCCATCGATCAGTTCATCCGTCTCGGGGAGGAGGCAATGCGCGCCAACCTCTTCAGCTTCCTGCGCGATGTGGTTCCCACCGCCGAAGAGGTGGGGGTCCGCCTGTGCATCCACCCCGACGACCCGCCCTTCTCCCTCTTTGGCCTGCCGCGGGTACTGTCCACGGCGGCGGATGCCCGCGCGCTGCTTGAGGCGGTGCCGAGCAAGGCCAATGGCCTGACCCTCTGCGTCGGCTCCTACGGCGTCCGGGCGGACAACGACCTGGTGGCCATGGCCCGGGAGTTTGGCCCCCGCATCTACTTTGTGCATTTGCGCAACATCACCCGCGAGGCGGACGGCTCTTTCTTCGAGGCCGACCACCTGGGTGGGGACAACGACATGGTAGGCGTCATTCAGGCGCTGCTGGAAGAGGAACGCCGTCGCCAGGCAGCAAATTCCCCGTTGCCGGCCATGCCCATGCGCCCGGACCATGGCCACCTGATGGCCGACGAGATCGGCCGGCCGGGCATCAACCCGGGCTACTCCTACGGCGGTCGCCTGAAAGGTCTGGCCGAGCTGCGCGGCGTGATCCATACCCTGGAGCAGTTGCAGCCCCACTAGCCGGCCGGGGAGTGGACTGTCAGAGTGACCACAGATCGTTTAGAATGGGCTTTTAGCCTCAATTTTAGCGAGAAGTCATGTCTGTCAGTATCAAAACTCCCGAAGAAATCGAAAAGATGCGCGTGGCCGGGCGCATGGCGGCCGAAGTGCTCGAGCTGATTGAGCCCCACGTGCAGCCGGGCGTCACCACCGCCGAGCTCGACCGTATCTGCCACGACCACATCGTCAATGTGCAGAAAGGCATCCCGGCCTGTCTCAATTATCGCGGCTTTCCCAAGTCCATCTGCACCTCCATCAATCAGGTGGTGTGCCACGGCATCCCCTCGGACAAGAAAAAGCTCAAGGCCGGCGATATTCTCAATATCGACGTGACCGTGATCTACGATGGCTTCCACGGCGATACCAGCAAGATGTATTTTGTCGGCACGCCCGCGCCCCATGCGGAGCGACTGGTCGCCGTCACCCAGGAGTGCCTGTACAAGGGCATCGAGGCGGTCAAGCCCGGCGCCAAACTGGGGGACATCGGCCATGTGATCCAGCAGCACGCCGAAAGCAACCACTACTCAGTCGTGCGCGAGTACTGCGGCCACGGCATTGGCACCGTCTTCCACGAAGATCCGCAGGTATTGCATTACGGGCGCCCCGACACCGGAATGGAGCTGCAGGAGGGCATGACCTTCACCATCGAGCCGATGATCAACGCCGGCAAGCGCCACACCAAAACCAAGCCCGACGGCTGGACAGTGGAAACCAAAGACGGACGCCTGTCCGCCCAGTGGGAACACACCCTGGCGGTCACCAAAGACGGCGTGGAAGTGCTGACCGCCCGTCACGAGGAAAGCTTTTAATGCCGGACGCTGTGTCGCTCCCCTATTTCGAGCGTCCCCTGTTCTTTTTCGATCAGGCGCGCTTTCGCCGGGCGCTGGCCGAGCAACCGCTGATCACCGTTTTCAAGGACGCCATTGCCGCGGCCAACTACCAGTTCGATGCCCGCTTTCGTGAAGGGGAGGATATCCGCACCCTGATCCACGAGCGGGCCCTGTTCATAGACTGCATCCTGCACTACGCCTGGCACCAGCATGAGTGGCCCCGCGGCATCAGCCTGGAGGCGGTGGGCGGCTACGGTCGCTGCGAGCTGCATCCCCATTCGGATACCGACCTGCTGGTGCTCGCCGCCAGCCAGAGCACACTGAGGCAATGCCAGAGCCAGATTGAGCAGCTACTGACCTTTCTCTGGGATATCGGTCTTGAGATCGGCCACAGCGTGCGTACGCTGGAAGACTGTGTCGCCTATGCCCGGGACGACATCACCGTGGCCACCAACCTGATGGAATCGCGCACGCTGGTGGGCGATGAATCACTGCGCATGCACCTGCTGCAGGAAACCGCGCCCGATCGACTCTGGCCGGCCGACGAATTCTTCCGGGCCAAATGGCACGAGCAGATCGAGCGTCACCAGAAATACAACGACACCGAATACAACCTCGAGCCCAACATCAAAAATGCGCCGGGCGGGCTGCGCGACATCCAGATGATCGGCTGGGTCGCCAAGCGCTACTTCCAGGTCCGGACTCTCAGGCAACTCGAAGGCAAGGGATTTTTTACCGAAGAGGAGTTTTCTCTGCTGCAGAGCGGTGAGGAGTTTCTCTGGCGGGTGCGCTACGGCCTGCACCTGATCGCTGGCCGCGCCGAAGAGCGCCTGCTGTTCGACCATCAACGCGAACTCGCTGCCATGTTCGGCTACAAAGACAACAGCGAAAACCTCGCGGTCGAGCAGTTCATGCACACCTATTACCGCCTGGTCATGTCCCTGCGCGAGCTCAACGATGTGCTGCTGCAGTTTCTGCACGAAGTGATTCTGCAGCGGGGCGTCAACAAGAACGTTACCGCACTGAACGAACGTTTCCAGCTGCGCGACCGCTACATTGAAGCAGCGCACATTTACGTGTTCGAGGAAAAGCCCTCGGCCCTGCTGGAAATCTTTGTGCTGATGGCGCAGCACCCGGAAATTGAAGGTGTTCGCGCCTCGACCATTCGCCTGATGCGCGAGAACCGCCATCTGATTGATGATGAGTTCCGGCGCAACCCGGAAAACACCCAGCTGTTCATGAAGCTGTTCCAGTACCCTGACGGCCTGGTTGAACAACTCAAACGCATGTCCCGCTATGGCATTCTGGGCCTCTACCTGCCGGAATTCGGACTGGTGACCGGGCAGATGCAGCACGACCTCTTCCACATCTACACCGTGGATGCGCACACCCTGAAAGTGATGCAGAACATGTGCGACTTCCTGCAGCCGGAGGCCAAGGAGGACTTTCCGATTGCGGCGCACATCATGAAACGTCTGCCCAAGCCGGAGTTGCTCTACGTTGCCGGCCTCTACCACGATATCGCCAAAGGGCGCGGCGGCGACCATTCCATACTGGGCGCCGTTGACGCCGAAGACTTCTGCCTGCGCCACGGCCTCTCCCCCCGGGAAACCCGGCTGGTGGCCTGGCTGGTAGAGCAGCACCTGTTCATGTCCACCGTCGCGCAGAAACAGGACATCTCCGACCCGGATGTGATCCACAACTTCGCGCTGATTGTGGGCGACCAGCAGCGTCTGGACTACCTCTATGCGCTGACCGTGGCGGACATCAACGGCACCAACCGCGAGCTGTGGAACACCTGGCGTGCCAGTCTGATGCGTCAGTTGTACCTGGAAACCAAGCGTGCCCTGCGTCGCGGCCTGGAAAACAACATCGACAAACACGAGCTGATTGAAGAGACCCAGGAGTCGGCGCTGCGCAAACTGGCCCGCAAGCACATTGATGCCGATACCGCCTGGGCACTGTGGAGTGACATGGGCGAGGAGTACTTCCTGCGCGAATCGCCTCTGGATATTGCCTGGCACAGCGAGGCCATGATCCAGCACCAGGACGACTCGCCCCTGATCCTGATCAAGAAAACCACCAGCCGGGAGCTGGAGGGCGCCACCCAGATTTTTGTGCGCAGCAAGGGCCGGAAGAATGCCTTTGCCGCTGTCGCCACCGCCCTGGACCAACTGAACCTGAGCATTCAGGACGCACGCATCTACAACTCCAATACCGGCTATACGGTGGATACCTTCTTCGTGCTCAACCAGGACGGCGAACCGCTGGGCGATGACCCGGCCGTACTGGAACGCATCAAGCGTGAACTGATGGAAGAGCTGCGCCTGGCCGACGACTACTCTGAGGTAATCCGTCGGCGCACCCCGCGCCGTCTCAAACACTTCACCATGCCCACGCGCACGCACCTGAGCAACGACATGATCAGCGGCTATACCGCGCTGGAAGTGATCAGCCCCGACCGGCCGGGCCTGCTGGCGTGCATTGGCCGGATCTTTCTGCAATTCAATGTTCAGTTGCAGAATGCCAAGATTGCGACCCTGGGCGAGCGGGTGGAGGACGTGTTTTTTATTACCGACGCCGAGGGGGAACCGTTGAGCGACCCGGCTTTGTGCGAAGCCCTGCAGCGGGAGATCTGCGAACAGCTGGACAAACGGGCGACCAACAGCGATTCAGTCGTCAATTTTTAAGACCGCGAACGGAACAGTAGCTATTCATGAACCCGGACCTGCAAGCGCTCTACCCCTACCCTTTTGAAAAACTGGCGTCCCTGAAAGCCGGTGTTGAGCCACCGGGCTCGCTGAGTCACATTGCGCTGTCGATCGGCGAGCCCAAGCACGAACCGCCCGCCTTCGTACTGGACACACTGAGTCAGAATCTGGACCGCCTGGCCAACTATCCGGCCACCAGGGGACTGCCGGAATTGCGCGCCGCCATTGCCCGCTGGGCCGAGCGGCGTTTCCGGCTCGGCGCTCAGGGGCTGGACCCCGAGCGCCAGGTACTGCCCGTCAACGGTACCCGCGAAGCCCTGTTCGCTTTTGCGCAGGCGGTGGTCGACCGGACTCAAACCCGGCCCTTGGTCGTCAGTCCCAACCCCTTCTACCAGATTTACGAGGGCGCCGCCCTGTTGGCAGGGGCCGGCACCGCCTTTCTGAACTGCACCACCGACAATGGCTATATCCCCGATTTTGCCGCCGTTGATCCACAAATCTGGGACGACTGCCAGCTGCTCTATATCTGCTCCCCGGGCAATCCGACCGGCGCGGTACTGACCCTCGAGCACTGGCGCACGCTGCTGACGCTGGCCGACCGCCATGACTTTGTCATTGCTTCGGACGAGTGCTATTCGGAACTGTACTTTGACGAACAACAACCGCCCACCGGTCTGCTGCAGGCCTGCACCGAGCTGGACCGCCCGGGCTTCGAGCGCTGCGTGGTCTTTCACAGCCTGTCCAAACGCTCCAACCTTCCGGGACTGCGCTCGGGCTTTGTCGCGGGTGATGCCCGATTGCTGGCGGAGTTTTTGCGCTACCGCACCTATCATGGCTGCGCCATGCCGGTGCCGGTGCAGCTGGCGAGCATTGCCGCCTGGGAAGACGAAACTCACGTGATCGCCAACCGGGATCAGTACCGGGAGAAGTTTGACGCGGTACTGGATATTCTCGGAGACTGCCTGGACGTCCAGCGCCCCGAAGCCGGCTTCTATCTCTGGCCACGCACGCCCGTCGACAGTGAGGCCTTTGCGCGCGAGCTGTTCCGCCAACAGAATGTCACCGTGTTGCCCGGCAGTTACCTGGCCCGCCCGACCGCCTCCGGCAACCCGGGGGATCAATACGTGCGGATGGCCCTGGTCGCCTCACTGGGGGAATGCATCGAAGCGGCGAGACGCATCAAGGTATTTGTAGAGTCACTATGACCGAAGCCAGCAACCTGAAAAAGGCCGAGCGGGTCGAACACATACTGCAGCGGTTGCAGGAGCTCTACCCCGACCCGCCCATTCCGCTCAATCACCGCGACCCCTATACCCTGCTGGTCGCGGTGCTGCTGTCGGCCCAGTGCACCGACGAGCGCGTCAACCAGGTCACGCCCAGGCTCTGGCAACTGGCTGACAACCCCCGGGACATGGCCGAACAGCCGGTGGAAAAAATTCAGGAAATCATCCGCCCCTGCGGCCTGTCGCCACAGAAAGCCAAGGCCATTTCCAGGCTCTCGCGCCTGCTTGTCGACGAGCACGGAGGCGAGCTGCCCGCCGATATGGAGGCACTGGAGCGACTGCCCGGCGTCGGCCACAAAACCGCCAGCGTGGTCATGGCCCAGGCGTTCGGCGAGCCCGCCTTTCCTGTGGACACCCATATTCACCGGTTGGCGCAACGTTGGGGCCTGACCAACGGCAAGAATGTGGTACAGACCGAAAAGGATCTCAAACGGCTCTTCCCACGCGACCGATGGAACGCCCTGCACTTACAGATCATTTACTACGGGCGCGAACACTGTTCGGCCCGTGGCTGCGATGGTACTGTGTGCGATATCTGTCGCACCTGCTACCCTGTGCGCAAAAAACCCAAACTGGTCCGCAAACCCTGAACAGGTCCACACCATGCTTCCCATACTCAAACACCTGCACATGACCTTCGCCCTGCTCTCCTTTCTGGGCTTTACCCTCCGCGGAATCTGGATGCTGATGGAGTCAGACCTGCTGCGCCGGCGCTGGGTCAAAATCCTGCCGCATATCAACGACACCCTGTTGCTGCTGAGCGCGCTGGTGTTGGCAGGCATGATGGGACTTTCCCCGGGGGCACATCCCTGGCTGCTGACCAAGATCATCGCCCTGTTCGTGTACATCGGCCTCGGTGTGTTGGCCTTTCGCCACCCGAATAAGGCGGTCCGCACGGGCGCCTGGGTGGCGGCACTGATTGTCTTTCTCTATATCGTCAGCGTCGCTTTCAGCAAGCACCCGATGGGCTTTCTGCTGTCCTTGAGCTAAGTCAGCGCAGTGGCCAGCTTTGACTCCATCCCCACCTCGACGCGCCGACTGGCGCTTTCGGGGGTGCTGTTTGTCGCCCTGACGGCCGTTGGGCTCTACATTGTGTATGAGCAGATGGCCCAGCAGGAGCTGGCCTTTGACACACGACTGCTTCACCCCTGGGTGATCCTGGCAGTGCTCGCGATGCTCGGCCTTTATTACGGCTCGGATGCGCTGCGACTGCACTACACCCTCAAGGCCCTGGGGCACCATTTGCCATTCGCGTCGGTGCTGAGGCTGGTATTCATCAACCTTTTTTTCTCCAACATCACACCCATGGCCACCGGCGGCGGCTTTGCGCAGATATGGTACCTCAAGCGCCAGGGCGTCCATGTTGGGCACGCCACCGCCGCCACCACCATTCGCACCCTGCTTGCCGTCGCCTTCATTTTTACCCTGACACCCGTTTGTCTGCTGACGCTGCCCGCGCTGGACGGTGAAGTGATCGGCCGTGATATCGGCCTGGCACTCTCACTGTTCATCTTCCTGTATCTGGGATTTTTTGCCATTGTGTTTTTCCGCACCCGCTGGTTGATCGGCCCTCTCAGCGGGCTGCTGTCCCGCCTGCACCGACTGCACCTGATCAGTGAACAGCGACACCGGCGTTGGCAGTACAAGGCCCGCCGGGAAATGCTGAGGTTCTCGACCAGCTTTGGCCTCTATTGGCGCGGCGGCGCCCGGTACGTGTTGCTGTCCATCATCTTTACCGGCCTGTTTCTACTGACCATGTTCAGCTTTCCCGCCCTGTTGATCGTCGCCCTGGGGTACTCGGTGGACTACCTCACCACCCTGGGTTTGCTGCTGGTGACCACCTTTGTCATGTACTTCTCGCCCACACCCGGAGCCTCGGGTATTTCCGAGGGCCTGTTCGGGCGGTTTTTTCGCGATATACTGGGAGGACAGCACCTGCTTCTGGTGACTGTCGCCTGGCGACTGCTGACCATTTACCTGGGAATGATCATTGGCCTGCTGCTGTTTCGTCGGACACTGCACGAGGAACTCCTCAGCGCTCGGGAGCATGACAAAGCCTCATGATGGGAAAACGGTCACTCAAATGGTTGTTCTATCTGAATCTGGGCATCGTTCTGTTTCTGATCGGCTACAAGGTCTACCTGAACCTGTCCCAGCCCACGTTTGACGATATTCATACCGAACAGCTGTCACAACTGCAGGACAAACTGTCTGACCCGAATCGCTTCAGTTTTGCCGTCGTGGGCAATATCAACAACTCCGTGGGGATTTTCGAACAACGGATCGTTCCGGAGCTGAACCAGTCCGGAGTGGACTTCATGATCTCGGCCGGGAATGCGGTCAGCAGTGGCGGTGAAGACAATTACCGGGCCCTGTACGGCACCCTGAGCCACCTCGAGATCCCCTTTTTGCTGACCTTTGGCGAGAAAGAGTACGGCGATTTCGGAACCTTCCGGTTCTATGAGCACTTTGGCCCCTACTTCTACAACTTTACCCTGGGCGACAGTCAGTTCATATTTCTCGACACCACCGGGAAAACCGCCTGGCGCTGGCAGATCGAATGGCTGAAAGGCGTGCTGCAACAGGACTCCAATGGCCCGACCTTTCTGTTCATGGGCCATCCCATTCACGAGGTTCAGAAACCACTGCTGTTCGAACGGCAGGACCACTACCTCAGACCCGCCGCTTTTCGCGAAGCGCTACTCGAGCTCATACACCGGCACCCGGTCGACGCGGTATTTTCCGCCAACCTCCCCGTGTTTTCACGCCAGCTGGACCGGGAGACGCTGTTTATTACCACGGGCGGTGCGGGCGGTCTGGTTCTGAACAATGAAACCAGCTTCTATCATTACGTCAAAGTCACCGTGGAGGACGGCCAGATACACACCGAGCTGGAGCCTCTGGATATTGGTCAGAATCCGATACTGAAGCAGCTGGAGAGCCTGTGGTTTTTTGTCTACTCGCTTTTTTACGTCAGCTATGTCAATTTTATTCTGCTGGTCTGTGCGCTGGCTCTGGCCGCCATCAAGCTCTACCAACTGGTGTTTGTGGAGCGCGACTACTACCCCAATTTTGACCTCGATCCGACGCCCTGGCTGAACCGGCCGCTGCGCGTGGCCATGTTCACCAACAACTACCTGCCCTTCATCGGCGGAGTGCCCCTGTCCATCGAGCGCCTGCGCCGGGGTCTGCGCCAACTGGGCCACAAGGTCATTATCGTGGCCCCCCGCTACCGGGAGACCTCCGCCGATGAGGACCAGATCATCCGGGTTCCGTCCCTGTTTACCCTGGGTGCCCGGCGTGAATTTCGCCTGGCCAATATTTTCCTGGCCCGTATCCGCCGTGAGGTGCGCCGTTTCAAGCCGGAGATCATCCATTTGCACCACCCCATCTGGCTCGGTTCTCTGGGTCTGTGGATCGCCCACCGGCTGCATATCCCCGCTGTCTACACCTACCACACGCGCCTGGAACACTACGCCCACTTTGTGCCCCTGCCGGGCGCACTGTTCCGCAACCTGATATCCCACGCACTGATCAAGCGCTTTGCCAACCGCTGCGATGGCGTCATCGTACCGACCAATTCGGCCGAAGAGTACTTGCGCATGATCGGGGTGAAGAGCTCGGTGTTCGTTCAGCCCACCGGCATCGACTTCGATCGTTTCCAGGCCGTGAAGCCCGAACAGGTCAAAGAACTGAGAGATCAACTGGCGCTGGGAGATCGCAAAATCCTGGTCAGCGTGTCGCGCCTGTCCAATGAGAAAAACATCGACTTTCTCATCGATGCCGTCGCCCGACTGCGGGATCAGCAGGCTCCGGCGTTTCATTTATTGATGATCGGCGACGGACACCAGCGCAAACGCCTGCAGAAGCGCCTCGACGAACTGCAGCTCAATGACTGGATGAGTTTTACCGGCTCGGTGCCCCCGGACGATATGGCGCTGTATTACCACCTGGGTGACCTGTTTGTCTTTGCTTCCAAATCCGAAACCCAGGGCATGGTCATACTGGAGGCCATGGCGGCGCGAGTGCCGGTCGTCGCCATTCGCTCCAGCGGCATCGATGACGTCATTCGCGAGGGAGAAAACGGCTATAAGACCCCGGACAACCTGGATCACTGGTGCCAGCGTGTCCGCCAATGCCTCGAGGATGACGGCTTGCGCGACACCCTGGCGCACAATGCCCAGGAGTTCGCCCGACAGAACTCCACCGAGGCGTTCGCCCGGCAAGTGCAGGGCATTTATGCCTGGTTGCTGGCGGCTCACCACCAGGAGCAGAAAGACGCCAGGAGCGGAGAAACCGAGTAACCCGTCATAGCCTGACAACCCACTCGTCGGCGGCGTTTTAACAGCGATTTTTTATAAGATCCGAGGATCTAGACTATTTTCTAATAACAGAGGTGACTTTCATCACACTCTATTGACCGTGGCACCCAAATAATTTATATCTGGTGACAGTGGTACGAAATCTTATAACAAACCAGTGGCACGACTATGAAAAAACTGACTCCTCTCTTACTGTTATTCTTTTGCCTGCCGGTATTGGCGTGCGATGAAGAATGCAAGCGCAATGCCGCCATGGAAGAACACAATGTCGACTTTCCCGGCTACCTCAATGCCAGCTATTGCCAGGACACCAGCGTCGACTTCCTGTTGCGCGCGCGCGAAAGTCTGCAGAAATATCGGGATGGCAAGCTTGAAACCGGTCATAAGGGCGGTATCCGCAATATCCGCAACTACCTGCAGCAACGCAAGCAATGGCTGCTCGAGTGCGACAACTACTTGTTACTGACCGGGCAGGGGCGTGTATTCAAGGATAAGGAAACCACCGAGAGAATTGTCTCGTCCATTGACTCCGTGTCCAATGAGCTCGAGCGGTTGATGTCGGTCGGCGGTGGTATTTACGTGCCTACCAACCAGCTGGGCGGGGCGACCGCCCGTTTCGATCAGCTGTTCATGGTGGTGGACACACACCGCACCGACCTGCAGCTTCGCGGTCAGCTCGTCATCCGCTAACGTGAACCACTCGCCGGGCGCCTCGATACGAGGCGTCCGGCGAGTTGAACCATTCAGCTTCGAGGCTTTTTAAGCGATAGTTTGGGCCGCTCCGGGCGGTCTTTCCGCTCGGCAAACAGCCTGGCTTTCTCTTCCGCCTGCCGGGCACGGCTTGTCTGCTGGGGCACCCGTTGACTGCGACCCTGCCCTTCGGGCGCCGAGGCCAGAGCCTCCATGCCATAGCGCAGCAGACGCGCCTGCTCGGCATAGCTTAACCCGGCGGGGTAATCGGCGGGGGCGACGGCCGACGGATCGCGCACATCCCCTTCCACCGTCACAGTGAAACCACTGGCGTGCCGTGCTCTCCCACTGGGGAGATCCACCTCCCAGGCCTCGTAATCAATCGGTTCCATGGCTGTTACTCTCCAGCTCCAATTTTCAGGGGGATGGGGCCCGGCGCCTCATCCGTGTCAGTCACTGTGTGGTTGAGTGCCGTTGCCGCGCGGGCGGCGGAGCGCCCAGGTGCACCTCGTTGCGCTGCCGGGCCAGCTCGATCTGCTTCTGCCGCTCGGCAAAACGCGCCTTCTGATCCTCGGTCAGCTGATGGTAGCAGCGCGGACAGCACACCCCTTTCATGTAATGCTCGGAGGCTTTGTCCTCTTCGGTGATCGGATGACGACAGCCGTGGCACTGGTCGTAGGATCCCGGCTCCAGCTTGTGGTTGACCGCGACCCGATTGTCAAAGACAAAACACTCCCCGCGCCACAGGCTCTGCTCTTCGGGTACCTCTTCGAGGTACTTCAGGATACCGCCCTCCAGGTGGTACACCTCGTCAAATCCCTGTTCCCGCATGTAGGCGGTGGCTTTCTCACAGCGGATACCGCCGGTGCAGAACATGGCCACTTTCTTGTGCTGCCCCGGATTGAGCTCTTTCTGGACATAGTCGGGAAATTCGCGAAAGGTTTCGGTTTCCGGATCCAGCGCCCGCTCAAAGGTCCCGATGGCATACTCGTAGTGGTTGCGGGTGTCGATGACCAGCACGTCGGGGTCGCTGATCAACGCATTCCAGTCGCCGGGCGCCACGTAGGTGCCGGCGCTGCTGAGCGGGTCAATTCCTTCCACCCCCATGGTAACGATCTCTTTTTTCAGTTTGACCTTCATCCGATAGAACGGCTGACCATCACTGGGCGACTCCTTGTGCTGCACATCGGCCAGCCGCTCATCGGCGCGCAGATAGGCCAACAGTGCGTCAATACCCTCGCGGTTGCCCGCCACCGTGCCGTTGATACCCTCGTGGGCCAACAGCAGCGTGCCTTTCAGCCCCAGCTCTTCGCATTTGGCCTTGAGCGGCGCGCAGATCTGGCGAAAGTCAGGCAGGGCGACAAATTTATACAGAGCGGCAACGACGATCTCACTCATAAGGGGGGCTGGTAACCTCGATTCTCAAAAAATAGCGGCCATTATAAACGCTTAAATTTTGTGCAGCCAGCCTATTTGGCCGATCGCTCAACACGGCGCCGTTCAGGCCCCGCCGCCCAGGCAGGGAGGTGAGCCGGGCACCGATTGCGGGCCGGACCACTCCTCGGGGCTGTAGGTGTGAAGCGCCAGGGCGTGAACCGGGCCGCGCAGCTGTTCGGCCAGCACCCCGTAAATGGCCTGATGCCGCTGGACCTGCCGCCGGCCGCTGAACTCGGGGCTGACCAGGACGACCTTGAAGTGGCTCTCCGAGCCGGGCGGCACATTGTGCTGGTGGCTCTCGTTCAGGACCTCCAGGTGCACGGGATCGAAGGCCTCCTTCAGCTGACTGACAATCGACGCTTCTACAGGCTTCATGGTTCACACTCCTACCAAAAACAATTCGGCATTTTACCGGATGCCGTCTACACTGTGTTGACGCACCGCAAAAACAACCAATAAACCACCCTATGCGCAATCAGCACCGGATTTTCATCGATCGGCGGTGCGGCCGGGACCGGCGACTCGACCGGGATCCGTGCAAGCACATGCCGCTCGATCTATACCACCGCAAACGACGCAAGGCGCCGGAGCGGCGTGCGCCCGGCCGGTCTCTGGAGCAGGACTACTACGCCTTCATGGGCGAGGAAGAAAAGCTCTCATCCCACTGAATCCAGCGCCCGCAAGACCTTGGAGGTGACCGGGTAGAGCGGGTATTGCGCGTAAAAATCGGCAATATCGAAGCGCTCCATCACCCGGTCACTGTACTCCCGATGGCGGGTGCGGGCCGCATCGTATCCCTGAAACTGCAGCTGCTGCAGACACTTCGGGCACACCTGCCAGGGCCAGGGGTCCGGGGGCGGCAGTTCGGTCGAGATCTGCAGCGGCTGCGTCGGCCGCTCCCGGCGCAGCTGTTGCAGTACCCGGCAGTAAGCCAGGTGGTAGTTGGGCGCGGCCCAGGACTGTCCCGGCTCCTCCAGCCACAACAGCACCCGACTGTTCTTGTAGGCCAGGGTGTAGTCGTGCAGACATCGCAGGTGGGACCAGTTCAGGGTGAGTCCGCCCGCCAACCGTTCCCGCTCCGTGGCGCTCAGGTGCAGGCGCGGGTCAAAGAACTCAAACGCCCCCAGCCGCTCGGCGCCCATGGCGGAGCGCAGGGTATTGAAGGGCTGAAACTGCAGAAAGTCGGGCAGCTTCACTGGCGCTCCTCCTCCAGCATGCCCTCGATGCGGGACTCGGCATCGGTCCGCACCCGGAATTCCACCCGGCGCGAACGCACCGGATCTTCCTCGCCGTTCTCCTCAATCAGTTTTGAGGACGAGAGCCCGTTGGCCGTCAGGTGGGACTTGATCCAGGCCCGCTCCCGGGCGACCTCCGGCAGATCGAGCAGGTAGGCCAGCGTGGTCCGGGTGCGCGCCTGGGACAGGGCCATATTGCGAATATAGGCTTCATCTTCCGGCAGATCGCCCCAGTCGCTGGACGTATGGCCCTCGATACGGACTTCCAGAACGTCCTCCCGGTATTTGGGCAGGGTAATGATGTCCAGATAGCGTGGGAAAAAGTCGGCCAGGATCACCTCAAAAGCCGGACGAAGCTCATCTTCCCCCTGGGGAAACAGCACCTCGGTATTGTAAAAGCGCAGACTCAGGTCGCGATTGAGCTCCGCCCCCCAGCGCGGGAGATCCTCGCTGAATTCCTCGTGCAGGTCTTCATACAACTGCGTACGCAGGCGGTCGTACAGCACGGCGACATCGCGTACCTTACGACTCTCGATTTCCAGTTGCACCATATAGACCACGGCAATCAGCAGAAACACCATCATCAGGCCACCCATCAGATCACTGACGGAAACCCAATGCTCTTCGTGCTCTACATCATGATTGGGTCGGGGTGCGAACGGGTTTGGCTCGTTGGGGCGCTGGGTCATGGGCTTTATCTTGGACACGGGAAGATTGCTCTGCCACCTGGATCAGGGCGCGCAGCTTGTCGGTCAACGGCGCGTAATCGTTGACAAATTTCTCGGACAGCGAGGTCATCTGGTAACCGAAGGTCGTCAGCGCCTTGGTCAGCTCGGACTCCAGGGCCTGGTCGAGCTGTTCCAGCTGTTCACTGGTTCGGGTGACCAGCGTTTCCACCTGACGATGCATGCCATTCTGACTTTGCTCCAGACTTTGCACCATATTGCGGTTCACCTCGGCGGAGGTATCGCGCAGCGCGCGTGAGGCCTCCTCAAGCACTTCACTCAACTGCTGCTGGTTGCGGGTGACGCTCTGGGCGAGCTGGTCGGTCAACGCATCCACCCGGCCCTCAAGCGAGGGCAGGCCCGCGGCGGCTTTCTCGGCAACGGTGGACAGCTGCGCGAGATAGCGCTCCATGCCTTCGGACTGGGTCTGCAGCGATTCCAGCAGCCCTCCCAGGGATTCGGAGACGGTATTGAACACCTCTGAATGGGTGACCACCTTTTCGTAGGCACGACTGGCTTTATCCAGCAGTTCTCCATTGGATTTCTGGGTCACCAGCAGCTCCTGCAACTCCTGCTTGTAGTTCTGTTGCCAGAGCAGCATGTTGCCCACAGCTTCGTTGAGCTGCTTGAAGTTCTCGCCGTACTGGACGTCGATCTGGGAGTTGAAATCGCGCATGACCGTTTCCAGTGCACCAATCAACGCGCGGGTATTGGCTTCGGTCATGTCGGTCTGATAGCGCTCGAGCGATTGGGACAGACCGGCAAACTCGTTTTTCTGCTCGCGCCGCAGGTCGTTGACAGCGGTATTCAGGCCACCGGCCTGCGGGTCGGAGAGCGACCGGTTGATCTCGGCCAGAAGATTGGCCAGATCGTCGATGGTGGCGGCTTCATAGGTGGCCTGAACCCGGGTCTGGCGCAGGGTGGAGGCGAGGTGGCGGAATTTGACCAGCAGCGCCCCCAGCAGGCCCGCGATCGAGGTCCAGAAGGCGGTCTGCAGGCCGTCGATCAGCCCCGGCACGCTCGCCTGGATGTTGTCGGGGTCGAACTCCAGCAGCCCCAGGGCCACCCCGATGAAGGTCCCGAAGATACCGGTGCTGGTCAGAATGGTCGGAGAGTGCGCCGCACTTTGAGCCGAATAGCCGGGGCCGATGAAATAGATCGTCATGATCGCGATCAGTGCCATCAGCACCAGCGACAGGACGGAGAAGTCGCTCAGAAAATCCATAGATGCTTCTTTTGGGGCCTTATGGTGACAGGCCCCGAGTGTAGCCTATTCACCCCCCTAAACACCACTGACGACACCCCTGACGGGCACCGGGTCAGGAAAACCGGTGGAATCCGATCAGCCCCCAGACAATGGCCAGCAGCACCAGACTGACCAGAACCAGGGCCGAGCCGATGTCTTTGGCCCGGGCCGAAAGCACATGGTGCTCATTCCCCGTGCGATCGATCGCGGCCTCCACGGCGGAGTTCGCCAGCTCCGCCATCAGCACCCAGCCGACGCTCATCAGCAACAGAATCAGCTCTATATGGGTCTCGGCCAGCCAGAAGGCCGCCGGGACCAAGACGACTCCCAGGGTGACCTCCTGACGGAACGCCGCTTCAAAGCGCCAGGCGGCGGCAAAGCCTTTCATGGAGTAGCCAAAGGCATCAATGATCCGGCGGATCCCGGTTTTTCCCGGTTTGGGCATAGCGGTTTTCTCTTTGGGTGGTTGTTCGTAGAAGTTAACGGAGCGCTACGTTAGCCGATTGTCTCAAGAAAATAAAAGCGCCCGGCCTCACTGTCACAGAAGATTCATCATTGGCTGTTATCAATAGGCTGTCTTCGGAGCCGAGGCTCCGCGTCATTAGCCTGACAACAAGGCGGTGCAACCATGAACAGTCTCTTCCAACGCGTCCACCAGCTCGACACCCTGGCGTTTCTCTGGGTGCATGCCAGCAAACGCTTTGCCTACCGCAAATCCATCCGCTGGATTTCCCGAACCGGTGACGGCTACCTCTATATTCTCGCCGCTCTGGCGCTGTCACTGCTCGAGCCAGATCAGGGCACAGCCTTTCTGGTCGCCGGGCTGGTGGCCTACAGCCTGGATATCAGCCTTTACCTGGTTTTGAAAAATGTGATCAAGCGGGACCGGCCCGCCATGCGCATCGACTTTTACGAGGCCTGGATCACCCCCTCGGATCAGTTCAGCTTTCCCTCGGGCCACACAGCCGCCGCCTTTCTTTTTGCCACACTGGTGGCCTACTTCTACCCGGCGTTCGCCCTGCCCTGCTACCTCTGGGCCAGCCTCATTGGTAGCAGCCGGGTGCTGCTGGGCGTGCACTACCCCAGCGATATCGCCGCCGGCGCTCTGCTGGGTACCGGTGCAGCCCTGGTCGGCCTGTTTGTCTATCCCACACTGATTGCCACCACGGGAGCCCCATGAAAATACTGTACGGCGTTCAGGGCACGGGCAACGGCCATATTACCCGTGCACGCATCATGGCAGAGGCCCTGGCCAGGACCGGCGCCGACATTGACTGGGTGTTTTCCGGGCGGCCGCCAGAGGACTACTTCGACATGGAGGTATTCGGAGACTACCGCTGTTTTCGCGGGCTGACTTTTGTCACCCGGCACGGTCAGGTCCGCTACCCCCAGACCATCCTGCGCAGCAATCTGCCCCAGCTGTACCGGGACATCAGGGCGCTGGATGTCTCGGGCTACGATCTGATCATCAACGACTTCGAGCCCGTCTCCGCCTGGGCGGGACGGCGGGCCGGCAAACCGGTGATCGGCATTTCGCACCAGTGTGCCTTTCTGCACGACATTCCCAAGCGGGGGGAAAACCTGTTTGTGCGCGGGTTCATGCGCTACTTTGCGCCGACCACAACCGCCATCGGGCTGCACTGGCACCACTTTGACCAGCCGATACTACCACCGCTGATCGAGCCCTCGCACTACCCCAACGAGTGCCTGTCCAATCATTACATGGTGTATTTGCCGTTTGCCGAGCTGGAGGACATTGTTCCCCAGCTGCGAGCTTTCACCCACTGCCAGTTCTACGTTTACCAGAAGGTCTCGGAACCTTACGATGAGGGCCATATTCACATCCGGCCCTTTTCCCGCGAGGGATTTCAGGCCGACCTGCATCGCTGTGAAGGAGTGATTGCCAGTGCCGGCTTTGAGTTGCCAAGCGAAGCCATTCAACTGGGCAAGAAGCTGCTGGTCCAGCCCGTGGCCGGGCAGATGGAACAGCAATCCAACGCTCTGGCGCTCAGTCAGCTGGGCTATGGCGCGGTGACCCAGACATTGACCGAAAGCGCCATCAGCGACTGGCTGAGCATGCCCAAGCCCCGCCCGGTATTCTACCCGGACGTTGCCAGCGCACTGGCCCAGTGGTTGGTTTCTGGTGAGGAAGATTTCAGCGAATTACAGGCGACGCTCTGGCGCAGCGTGCCCGAGCCGGAAGTGCAGCAGATGCCGTTCGAGTCGGCCTAGGGGCCTGGGGGTATAAAGGTCTAGAGGTCGACTTTACCGCGATTGCGCTTGATGGCACCTCGCCGGGTTTTGTGATCGACCCGACGGCGTTTGGCTGCCTTGGTCGGGCGCGTGGGCCGACGGCTTTTGGGCCGGTGGCTGGCGCGGGCCACCAGCTCACCCAGCCGCTCCAGGGCATCGGCCCGGTTCTTCTCCCAGGTGCGAAAGCGCTGCCCCTTGATCACGACCACGCCTTCACGCGAGATGCGCTGATCGGCGATCTGGCTCATGCGGGTTTTGACCTCCTCGGGCAGTGAGGAGGCGAAGATGTCAAAGCGCAGGTGCACCGCGCTATTCACTTTGTTGACATTCTGGCCACCGGCGCCCTGGGCGCGAATGGCGGTCATCTCGATCTCGTGCTCCGGGACCGACAGGGAGGGGGTCAGAGCAACCATCAGGGCGTGACCAGGGTGACCGCGTCGGTGTCATCCAGCAACACCGGTTGCAGGCGTCGATCGTGACGGGTCTGGTGGGCCCGCCAGCGCACGATCAGGCCCCCGAGCACCAGCCCCGCCACGGCGCCCAGGGCGCTCCAGCCATCGGATTGCAGCGCGGACTGGCCCAGTCCGGCGCCGGCCAGCATGCCCAGCAGCGGGACCATGTAGACAAACAGTGAGCCTTTGACGACCACGGTTTCCGGGACGCCGATCTGGATTTCATCACCCAGTTGGTATTTGTCCGGGTCGCGCCCTTCGAGCAGTACCCAGAGGTAGCTGGTGTGCCCCATCAGACGCGCCATCAGGCTCTGGCCGCAGCCTTTCTGGGCGGCACAGCTGCCGCAGGTGGAGCGCTGGATGGTTTCCACCCAGAGGCCCTGGGGTTCAATAGCGACGATGCGACCGGTTTCGGTAATCATGGCGTGCCTCGGACACTGTCAACAGAATAAAACCATTGTACCAGTCGCCGCGATGCTTGAACAAAGCGCCGCCGACTAGTCCTGGAGGGCGGGGATCAAGCGGGGGCTGATGCCGCGTGCCAGCTGCTCGGCCACGTGGACGGGAATCTCACCCACCACCGTGACCCGGAAGTCCCGGGCGCCGGCGGCCAATTGGCCCATGAACGCCGAGGTGGCGCCGCTTTTGGCGCGGCCTTCGACGCTGATCTGACCGGAGAAAGGCTGCAGAAACACCGAGAAACTCGCCAGACCGTCCGTGTACATCAGCATGTCGATATCCTCGGCCAGCTGGCGCTCGCCGGAGAAAACAAAGCCGGGCGGCACCCAGGAGAGCATCCAGTCAGAGGGCGTCTTCGGGCTGCGGGTATCGCACTCGGGGCTGGAGGCGGTTTCGCCGGGGAGAGATTTCGCCTCGCGGCGCACGGTGTCGGCTTCATCTTCGAGCTCCAGCTCCACAAACTGGAAGCGCTCAAGCACGCCGTGATTTTCATCAATCAGGAGGGAGCGCAACAACAGCCCTGTTTCCTGATCAATGTTGAGGATATAGCCGTAGCGCAGCAGATCCCGGGGTCGCACTTCCAGCGTGTAAGTGGGCCGGCCGGCAATTCGCTCCTCGCCCCGAAGACTGAGTTGGTAGTAGTTGTCGAGTCGGTCGAGTTCGGGCGCTGAGTCATCGCCTGATGCTTCTTCCCCCGTTTCTGTCGGGCCGGTCTGTAGCAGTCGATAGCCCAGGGGCTGGCAGGTATCTCCGGGGCCCAGGCGCTGCAGTGAGCTTTCGGGGCCGTTCAGCGCTTCCACCCGGTCGTGGGCTCGCCCGTCATCGACCCAGTGGAAAACCCGGAAACTCTCCATGGAGTTGCTGTGTTCGTAAGTGAAGGAGCCGCGGTAGTGTATCGATTGGCCCGCGCCCGCCATGGCCTCAAGCAGCGCCAGGGGGCGTGGATCTTCAGCGCGCGCCGCTGTGGCCAACAGCACCAGGGTGACGAGAGTCAGGCAACGCGCGCGCCGCATGAAAGAAGCCTCAGTTGCCTTGTTCGTCGGCGTCGGAGGGAACCCGTGCATAGGGCAATACGCCCTGGTTGCTGTTGCGCGCCGCATTGTCACTGTGCTCCTGCATCAACTGATTCAGGTAAGCCCGGACTTCCTCGGCGGGAACCTGGACAGTGCCGGACTGAACCGGAATGAAGACCACGTCTTTCGACCGACGCGGTGCCGGTTCATACCCGCTCTGAGCGCTTACGGTCCGCGCCGTGGGTTGAATCGGGGAGTTGTGACCCGCCGGCAGAGACACGGGCTCACTGCTGGTTTCACTACCGCCCTGACTGGAGGCGACTTCGCCACCTGCCGGGCCCGCCGGGTACTGTTGCACACCCAGCAACACCGCTCCGGCCACAGACGCCGCCACTGCCGCACGACCCAGGTGTTGCCACCAACCGGAACCACTCGCTCTTGCGCTGGGCTCATTGGCAATCGCTTCGCTGAGCCCCGCGGCAAATCCCTCGGGTGCCATCACGGACACATCACGGCGCATGGCCGCTCCGGCCAGGTTATAGCGCGCCCAACGAGCACCCAACTGCGGGTCGGTCTCACTCGCTTTGAGCAAGCGCCGGACTTCCAGGGGGGTGGCTTCACCGTCGGCGAGGGCCGAGAGAGATTCCGTCAGTGAGTGATTGCTTTGCTCTGTCATCGCGAGAAGTACCTTAAAAGTGCGACATCAAATAGAGCCTGTCTACCCTGCGGGAGGGGTCGAACAGGCGCTGTTAATGGCTCTGACTGGCTCAATTCCCAAAGGTTCAGCCCAATTCACAAAAATCTTAACAAAGATTTACGCCCGCTATACATCCGACATCAGAGGCTGGATGCAGCGATCAATCGCCTCACGCGCCCGGAAAATACGCGACCGCACGGTGCCCACCGGGCAGTCCATGATGGTCGCGATATCCTCGTAGCTGAGCCCTTCCATCTCCCTGAGGGTCACAGCGGTGCGCAAGTCCTCGGGCAGGTCGGTGATGGCCTGGTCGACCGCCGCCTGCAGCTGGTCGCGCGCCAGATTGTTCTCCGGTGTTTCCAGATCTTTCAGCGCTTCACTGCCACTGTAGAACTCGGCGTCCTCGATCTCGACGTCGCCCGAGGGCGGACGGCGGTTGCGCGCCACCAGATGATTCTTGGCGGTGTTGATGGCAATGCGGTACAGCCAGGTATAAAAGGCGCTGTCGCCGCGAAACTTGGCGAGCGCCCGATAGGCCTTGATAAAGGCCTCCTGAGCCACGTCCTGCACCTCCGCCTGATCGCGGATGTAGCGGCTGATAATGGCAAAAATTTTGTGCTGATACTTGAGCACCAGCAAGTCAAAGGCGCGCTTGTCGCCTTTCTGAACCCGCTCTACCAGCTGTTGATCTGTGTCCTGCGCAGCGTGCGCTGTCATTCCCAAAACCCCCAAGCGATTCGGCCTTCAGGCCCACGCCGACATTGATAGTCTATTGTTGTATTCCCGGGTCGCCGTCCTGACCCCCGCGTTTCCCTGAAGTGCGCTTTGACTGACTCTTCAGGGTATAAAAAGTTCATAACGATCTAAAAGGCCCGGCTGATATTACCAATATTGGTGGTATTATACGGCCTTATGCATTCTACCTCTAATGGTAAAACACGTCAGCGACCGGTGTCCGAGTTTACCCGCCAATGGATGCGTCTGTAACTAACTGATCCTTCGGCGCTATACTGCACGTAAATGCTGGAAGGGCGGCGGCGATGCCGTCACCCTGCCCTTCATGTCCACCCCGCAATTGCGTAACAAGTGAGCAGATAATGAGCAAGTATTTCAGCAGCGATGTCCTGGTCATCGGCTCTGGTGCGGCCGGCCTGACGTTGGCCCTGCAGCTGGCGCGCCACGCCCGCGTGCACGTGCTGAGCAAAAACGCCGTCAACGAGGGCTCGACCTGGTTCGCACAGGGAGGCATCGCGGCGGTGCTGGACGACGACGATTCCGTTGAGGCTCATGTGGCCGACACCCTGGATGCCGGGGCCGGGCTCTGTCACGAAGACGCGGTGCGCTTCACCGTCGAGCGGAGCAAAAGTGCCATCCGCTGGCTGATCGACCAGGGCGTCAATTTTACCCGTGAGGGCAACGGGGGAGACTACCATCTCACCCAGGAGGGCGGCCACAGCCACCGGCGGATCATTCACAGTGCCGACGCCACCGGCCAGGCCGTGCACAGCACCCTGATCGACCGGATCCGGCAGGAACCCAATATTGAACTGTTCGAAAACCACGTGGCGCTGAACCTGATCACCCAGGCGGACAAGGACTCGCGCAAAGTGCGCTGCACGGGCGCTTACGCCCTCAATCGCAGCGATGACCACGTGCACGTTTTTCAGTCCCGGGTTGTGGTCCTCGCCACCGGCGGCGCCAGCAAGGTCTACCTGTATACCAGCAATCCGGACAGCGCCAGTGGCGACGGTATTGCCATGGCGTGGCGCGCCGGTTGCCGGGTGGCCAATATGGAATTCAACCAGTTTCACCCCACCTGCCTGTATCATCCGCGCGCCAAGACCTTTCTGATTACCGAGGCCCTGCGCGGCGAGGGGGCCTACCTGCGCCTGCCCAACGGCGAGCGCTTCATGCCCAAATTCGACGAACGGGCGGAGCTGGCTCCGCGCGATGTGGTGGCCCGGGCCATTGACCACGAGATGAAGCGCCTGGGCTGCGATTGCCTGTATCTGGATATCAGCCACAAACCCGCCGATTTTATTGCCGAGCACTTTCCCACGGTCAAGGCCCGCTGTCTCGAGTTCGGCATCGACATCACCAAAGAACCGATCCCCGTGGTACCGGCCGCGCACTACACCTGCGGCGGCATCATGGTCGATCACAACGGCCAGAGTGACCTGCGCAACCTCTACGCCATTGGCGAAGCCTCCTTTACCGGCCTGCACGGTGCCAACCGCATGGCCAGCAACTCGCTCCTGGAGTGCATCGTGTACGCCCAGTCGGCAGCGGAGGACATCGAACGCAAACTGGCTGAGATTCCGGCGCCCGACACCTCGGCTCAGTGGGACGAATCCCGGGTGACCAACTCCGACGAGGATGTGATCATTTCCCACAACTGGGACGAGCTGCGGCGCTTCATGTGGGACTATGTGGGGATTGTGCGCACGCACAAGCGCCTCGAGCGGGCGACCCATCGCATCAAGCTGCTGCAACGGGAGATCGCCGAGTACTACAGCAACTACAAAGTGAGCAGTGACCTGATCGAGTTGCGCAACCTGGCCGTGGTGGCCGAATTGATCATCCGCTCGGCCATTGCCCGCAAGGAGAGCCGGGGATTGCATTTCTCGCTGGACTTCCCCCAGCGTTCACCAGTCGCACGCGACACCATCATGATTCCCGCCAACTTTGCCGGGCAGGACATTATTGTCAGCAAGGAGTGAGCCGCTGATCAATGGCGCTCCCGCAGCCACTGACGGGTACGCAGCCAGACCCTGAGCCGCCGCCGATCTTCGGCACTGGCAGTGTCGCTCAGGCATACCAGTACGTACCGCCGTCCGCTGTGATGCAATCGAAACGGCAGGATCAGCAACCCCGGCCACACCACATAATCGCCGATCAGCTCGGCGGTGCGTTGCTCCGCCTCCTGCGGGTCCGCCCCTTGTCGGCCCCGAGCGGGAAACTGCAGCCACCACTGGCCAGCTTCAAACCCCAGTCGATCCGGATGCCGCTTTCGGGCGCGATGTTGGGCACGCCAGCTGAGCCAGAGCAGGCTCCAGAACAGCAGTAGCGGTAAAAGCCAGAGAGGTTGGGTCAGGACGGGATAAAAAAGACCGACGCCGGCCAGAATGGCCAGAACAGGCAGGAGGGTGCCATGCGCGAGGGCCAGCCGGCGGGAGGGACGCAGGCTGATGGGCCGGAGGCCACCTGTCAGCGCTCTAGGAGGCCTTGATGCCGGTGTTAGCTCGGACAATCTCTACAATCCTTTGCAGTTCGGGGTCTTCGGGGTTCTGGCGACTCAGAAACCAGGCGTACATATCCTGATCTTCCATTTCGAGCAGTTTCCAGTAACTCTCCTTGTCAGCCTGTTCCAGGGTGGGATAGACGTTGTCCAGAAATGGCAGCAGGATCAGATCCAGCTCCAACATGCCGCGCCGACTGCCCCAGAATAGACGATTGCGTTCCACTGAACTCTCCCACTCGAATGTGAGGAGTCAGTATAACACCGGAGCGGCCGCGCAACGAAAGCGCTTTAACCGATGGTCGCGGCCGCCGTCTGATTGCGTCCCCGCTCCTTGGCCCGATACAGCGCCATGTCCACACGCTGGAACAGCTGATGGTAGGGCTCATCCGGCAGGCGCTGCCCCACCCCCAGGCTCACAGTGATCGGCACCTCCGGCAGGGCCTCGAACCGGCGTTCGGCAATGAGCCGGCGCAGCTTCTCGGCGATCATCCGCGCTCCCGCCTCGTCCGTGTCCGGCAGCAACACGATGAACTCTTCCCCGCCCCAGCGAGCGACGTAGTCACTCCGGCGGATATTGTCCTGCAGCAGGCGTCCCAGTTCGGCCAGGATTCTGTCGCCCACATCGTGGCCGTGGCTGTCATTGACCGGCTTGAAATGGTCAATGTCGATTACCAGAAGCGACACCAGGGTCTCCGGCGCGGAAAACAGGTCCTCGATGGCTTCGATCGCCCCGTGGCGGTTGAGCAGCCCGGTCAGCTGATCCTTGCGCGACAGATCGCGAAACCGGGCGCTCTGGGAGCGGAGCTCCCGGTTACGCGAAGCCAGCTCCGCCAGACGCCGACGCTCGCGCAGTACGCTTTGGCGCAACTGGATCATCCGGATCACGCCGGCCGTCACCAACGCCACCAACCAGACCACCATGATGCTGGCGTACCATTGCTCACGGGAGACCCAATCCCCAACCAGTTCCGCCGAGTGCAACTGCAACCGATGCTCCCCAACCTGCAGCGGGTGAGGCAGATCAATACCCAGAGCGGTAACGTTCGAGAAATTCGGTCGACTGAACTCCCGGGGAACCTCAAATTGCGACAGCCACCATTCCGCCACGTAGAACTCGTCCAGCGCAATGGCAAGCCCACCCTCCAGAAACTCCAGGGCGATCTGCGTCTGCATAAACTTGTGCGTTTCCGGATTATCCCGCTGGGAGAACCCCGGTTCGCGATTGCGAAAGTAGTAACGCAGTAAGGAGGCGGGACCGCTATAACTCAGATCCAGCCGGATCTCGGAATATTGGGTGAAATCCATCCCGGAACCGTCTTCGCCCGCCAAAACGATAGTAAAACCGCAGAACGCGTCGCTGTAGGTATCCTCAATCTGGCAGAGCCAACTGAGCTCCTCCATATTCTGCCACTCGACATGGTTGCTCGAGTCGGCGTAGATATAGGCTTCGGTATCCGCCTGGACCAACTGAAGTCGCTTATCCGGCAAGTAGGCGTGAACCCACATGGCAAAAACCGTCAACAGGCAACCGACGAACAGCCAGAAGTAAATGGAGCGCCAGGCACCAGAGAGAAATGTCAGGCTGGAGCCCCTATCTTCGACCATCAGTCCCCCTGTTCGTGACCATGATTTTTGTCCGTTATTCTTTTCACGTATCGAAAGGCCTATCCGCACAGAAAGTGTGCACGATCAGCGCGGCGGCTACAAGTATTTGTAAAAAAAACCGACACTTATTTGTCGTATGTCAAACCCTTGCCCTCCGCCACCCCTTGGCTCGAAGCGACACTGCGTCTATCATGCCCAGTTCGGCACCTGGCATCAGAGCCTGACAATCTCCCCAACAAGTGACCCCAGATGAGTGATACCCCAGTAAACCCGACCCGGTGGCTGCCCCTGAGCCGGTGGACCCTGATGACCGTGATTGGCCCTCAGGCCCAGAAGTTTCTCCAGGGCCAGGTCACCTGCGACGTGAACGCCCTTGAACCCGGTGTCAGCCGGCTCGGAGCCCACTGCACCCCCAAGGGCCGGATGGTCTTCAGCTTTCGCGCCCTGGCGCGCGATCCGGAGCACTTCATGCTGCGCCTGCCCACAAGCATGGTGAAGCCGGCCCAGGCAACGCTGGGCAAATACATTGTCTTCTCCAAAGCCGAGCTGGCTGCGGCGGGCGAGCAATGGACTCTGCGCGGAATCGTCGGGCCCGACGCACGCACGCTTTTGACACGACACCTGATGGAGCCCGCCACAGAGCCCGGCGATTGGGTCGAGCAGGACGGACAGCTTCTGATCACTCTGGGAGAGAACCGGTTCGAGTGCTGGCTGACGCCGGAGCGGGCCGAGACTCTGGACGGACGTCTCGCGGACTATCACGAAGAGAAGGGCGACCATCGCTGGGTGCTGGAAGACATCCGCGCGGGACTCGGGGAAGTCGGGCCCGAAACCAGCGAAGTCTTCACCCCTCAGGCCCTGAATTTTCCGTCCGTGGGTGCGGTGAGCTTCAAGAAGGGCTGCTACACTGGCCAAGAGGTGGTGGCCCGCCTGCATTACAAGGGCAAGCTCAAGCGTCGGATGCGACGGCTGGGCACCGACTGGAGCCCGGAGCAGCCCCTGCCCGCCGCCGGACAGCCCCTCACAGATGCCGAGGAGCGCAAGGTGGGCGAGCTGGTGATGGCGGCCCGGAACGGAGACGACCAGATCGAATGCCTGGCGGTACTGGATGACAAGGCGATGGAATCAGCCCGGATACCGGGGTCGGATTCGCCTGCCCGGTTGCTGTCATTGCCCTATAATGTCGAATAACCGCCAAACGAAATAAGCCTGCGCCACTCGCGCAGATGCAAAACCGGTTTTATCAAAATCAAACACGACAGGAACCCCCATGAGTCAAGTTGTCGACAAAGTCCGAGCCGAAATCATCGATGCGATCAAGAATGACAAGCTCGTTCTGCCCACCCTGCCGGAAGTGGCTCTACAGGTCCGTGAAGTGGCGGACGACCCCGAAGCGGATCTGGACCAACTGGCTCGGGTGATCGGCAATGACGCCGGCCTGAGCGCCCGTATCATCCGCGTCGCCAACAGTCCCCTGCTGCGGGCCAACCGCGCCATTGAGGACCTGAAAACGGCACTGATGCGCCTGGGCATGGAGTACACCTGCAACCTCGCCACAGGGCTGGCCATGGAGCAGATGTTTCAGGCTACCTCAGACCTGGTGGACAGCCGCCTGCGGGATGTCTGGATGCGCTCGAGCGAGGTGGCGGGGATCTGTCATGTCCTGTGTAAGCACTACACCAACCTGCGCCCGGATCAGGCCACCCTGGCCGGTCTGGTGCACAAAATCGGGGTTCTGCCGGTGCTCACCTATGCCGAGGAGCACCCTTCCCTGCTGATTGACAGCCTCACGCTGGACCGGGTGATCGACGAGCTTCAGGGCCCCCTGGGGGACATGATCCTGAAAACCTGGGACTTCCCCAAGGACATCATCCAGGTGCCCAGCCAGCACCTGGCGTTCGACCGCCAGGCCCCCAGGGCGGACTATGCCGACCTGGTCACCGTCGCGCTCCTGCAGAGCCATATGGGCGATGACTCGGAGTTGGGCGACATTGATTACAGCGAAGTGACCGCCTTTGAACGGCTGGGCATGGACCCGGACATGCAATCGGCCGAAGCCGAAGACCTGAGCGATGAAATGGCTGCGGCCATGGACGTGTTCCAGTAGGCCTCTTAAGCCTCTCGTTGTTTTCCCTCCAGCCCGGGGGTTGCCTTACCCCTGGGCGTACACCCGCCGCACCTCTTCCCCGAGGATAGCGGCGCCCTGAGCCACCCGCACGGGATCCTGACAGTAGGTGATCCGCAGGCACTCGTGCTGGTGCGCCCAGGGCTCCTCCAGGCCGGGAAAGAAATGCTCCCCCGGCACCACCAGCACGCCCCGTGTTTTCAGGCGTTGATAGAGCGCCGTACTGCTGATGGGCAGCCCCTCAAACCAGAGCCACAAAAAGAAGGCCCCCTCGGGCCGGTGGATCCGGCAGGGCAAGCCCTCAAGTTCGCGCTGGAACACCTCAAGGGCGGCATCGCGTCGGGTGCGATAAAAAGGCTGGATCACGTCCGGCCCCAGGCTCAGCAGCTCGCCGCTGCTCAACAGCTGTTGTGCCAGAGCGGGGCCCAGGTTGCCACAGGCCAGACTCAACACGGTATTGGCCCGGGTGAAGGCGCGGATGATGTCCGGTGCGGCGAGCACAATGCCGGTGCGGGCGCCGGGCAAGCCCAACTTGGACAGGCTCAGGACCAGGATGGTGTTGTCGTTCCAGAAGGGTTGTGCCGACCCAAAGGTGATGTCGGGAAAAGGCGCGCCATAGGCACCATCCACAATCATCGGAACGTTGTGTGTTCTGGCCAGCCCGTCGAGCTGAGCCAACTCCTCATCCGTCACCAGATTCCCGGTGGGGTTGGTCGGGCGAGACAGACAAAGGGCGCCGGTATCGTCCCCCAGCTGCAATCGCTCGAAATCCACATGGTATTTGAACAAGCCCTCGGGCAGGGTTTCGATGGCCGGTCGGGCGGCCCTGAACAACCCCGGAGCAATACCCAGATCGGCATAGCCCAGGTACTCGGGAACCAGAGGCAACTGAATGCGACGGTAAATCCCATCAGTCCCCTCGCCCGCGAGCAGGTTGAACAATACAAAAAAGGCGGACTGACTGCCGTTGGACAATGCCAGATTGGCCGGGGTGACCGGCCAGCCGTATTCGCGGCTCAGAACACCGGCCAGGCTGGTGAGGAACTCCGGATCGCCCTGGGGCGGCTGATAGACCCCGAGCATCGGGCGACGCAGCGCCAGATCATCCAGGGTTTTCTGCAGCGCCCGATCCAGGGCCGCCTCGACCTCGGGCACGGAGGCGGGATTGCCGCCACCCATGAATATCATCTCCGGGTTAACCCGCAGAGCGTCACCGAGATCGTCCATGAGCGTCACAATCCCGGCCTCGGCGGCAAGCTTTTGACCAAATTTCGACAGTGGCATAGGCGTTACCCGGTCGCTCGTTTTGCAGTAGACGAAGCGGCTTCGCCGGTTTCCTCGGAGGTGGAGTCAAACACTTCCGCCAGAGTGATATCCAGTTGTTCCTCGGCGTACTGATCAATCGCCTCCAGACGCTGGGCAAAGCTCGGGTACCAGGGCAGCTTCTGCAGTCCGTCGCTCCCGGTCGGCACCAGGGTGGGCAGATCCAGCAGCGATACCAGCTGCCCCACTTTTTCCTTGTGCAGGTCCCGGCAAAGAACAAAATCCCCCTGATTGGTCACCACAATCCAGTGAGCCCGCTGCAGGGCTTCGCGCACGCGCCGCCACTGATCCGACGACAGCCCCAACTGCAACACTTCGCTGTCATCCATGCCGCGCCCCTCTGAGCTTCGGCGGTAGAAGTGCCAGAGCACGACCAGTGCCGCCACCAGATCGGGGTAGCCCCGATCGCGCAGGGTGATCTGGTACATCCCGATGGTATGCACCAGCACCGCTCCGGCCAGAATCACCACCCAGGTCAGATTCACCCAGAGCAGGAACAGGGGCACAATGGCAAAAGCACCGTAGATTGAAGAGAGCGAGGAGTTGGCCACAATCACACCAAAGACCGCTTTCAACAGTTCAAACACCAGGGCGGTGACCACACCGCCAATCAGCGCATGCCGCAGCGGAACCCGACAGTTCGGGACGGCGGCGAACAGCAGGGTAAAGGTGGCGGTGGTCAGCAGCCAGGGAGTGAATCCGAAAATCCAGGTGATCAGCCCCAGAGCCTCGTAGCCATCCATGAACAACCGCAGAGAGGCAAGGTAGGTGCTCATGGCGAGGCCCGCGCCCAACAGCAGAGGCCCCAGGCTCAACACGGCCCAATAGAGCAGAAACTTGGAGATCCCCCGACGGCCCTGGACAATGCCCCAGACCGCGTTGAAGTTCTTTTCGATGTTGGCGAGCATGAAGTAGGCCGAGGCCACCAGAAATGCCACGCCGACAATCGTCAAGCGCCGCGCCTGCTGTGAAAACTCCTGCAGATGCCCCAGCAACTCCTGCCCGGTTTCCGGCACCATGTTGGCAAAAATCATCGACTGCACATCTTCCCCCAACCCCTGGAAGGCGGGAATGGCGGAGAACATGGAGTAGGTGACGGTCATCAGCGGGACCAGTGCAAACAGTGTCACATAGGTCAGTTGCGCGGCGCTCTTCAGGCAGTCGGTCATTTTGAGCTGATGGAGCATCAACTCAAAGAATTGCTGGATGCGGCGCCGGTAGTGCTGCAAATTGTCAGCGTTAAACAAATCCTGCATAGGGGACGATATCCTGTATTGTAACCGCCGATTGAGAGTCACACTTTAGCACAGCCGGTACCGGCGGCTGCGAGCATCGATAGCGGAAAAGCCCCCGGGTTTGCTGTAGAATCCGGCCTTTACGCTCACGGCAGAGCCCGCCGCGAATAACACAGGAGCCCCGACCGTCCATGCCCTACATCCTGATACTCTACTACAGCCGCTATGGTGCGACCCGGGAAATGGCGCAGCAGATCGCCCGTGGGGTGCGCAAAACCGGGACAATGGAAGCGCGCCTGCGCACCGTTCCCCCGGTCTCCCCCAACACCGAGGCGAGCGAACCGGCGGTGCCCGACAGCGGCGCGCCCTATGCCACCCTGGATGATCTGCGCGGCTGTGCCGGCCTGATTCTGGGCAGCCCCACCCGTTTTGGCAATATGGCGGCGCCGCTGAAGTACTTTCTCGACACCACCGGCGGGATCTGGGTGAATGGCGATCTGATCGACAAACCGGCGGCGGTGTTCACCTCCACCTCCAGCCTGCACGGCGGCCAGGAGAGCACCCTGCTGTCGATGATGCTGCCGCTGCTGCACCAGGGGATGCTCATTGTCGGGCAGCCCTACAGCGAGCCGGCACTGACCCATACCCGTACCGGCGGTACCCCCTACGGTCCGTCGCACCTGGCGGCCGGCGACCAGCCCGCCGAACTGAGCGAACACGAAATCACCCTGTGCCAGAGCATCGGCCACCGCGTGGCCCGGCTGGCCCGACAAGGAGCCCCTGATCATGGCGATGAAGCCTGAAGCCCCCACCTCGGCCGAGCAGGCCGAACAGATACGCCGCAAGCTGGTCATCGCCCGGACACTTGTGCTCGGGAGCTATGCGGGGCTGTTATTGCTGTTCACCCTGCTGGCGTTGATCACCCCCGAGCAGAGCTGGAAGCTCTGGCTGGTGCAGGTTCTGCCACTGGTGATCTTTGTTCCTGGTCTGTGGCGGGGTTATCATCGTACATACAGTTGGATATGCTTTGTGGTGTTGATCTATTTCACCTGGTCGGTTACCAACCTGATCTCACCGCTGGCCTACTGGCGAGACGGCGTCGTGGTCGTGCTTAGCGTGACGCTGTTTATCAGCGCCATGATGGCCAGCCGCTGGCGCCAGGAATGGTTTTTGTGGGAACACCGGTCCACCGAGTGAATCGATCGGGCTGACCGAAATGACAGGCATTGGGCATCGCATTGATAGCACCCTACTTTGACAGGATTATAGACAGGACCTCCCATGTTTAACGAACACGACTCCACCCCCCGCCGACCCGGCGTCATCCGCCGACTTTTCGGTTTTCTGGGCCGCGCCATCAGCTGGTTTCGCGTGACCCTCACCAATCTGATTTTCCTGGTTCTGCTCGTGGTCGTCATTGTGGCTCTGATGCCTCAACAACCGGTCTCGCTGCCTGATGAATTCGCGTTGCGCCTGGCCCCGAACGGCTATCTGGTGGATGAGGAGAGCTATGTCGACCCGATCAGCTTCATTCTGGGCGGCGGTGAAGCCAATGATCTGGAAATCCCCACCCGCGATCTGATCAAGGCCATCGATGAAGGCCGCGAAGACCCCCGGGTGACGGCCCTGGTGCTGGAGCTGAGCGACTTCATGGGCGGCGGCATCAGCAAGCTCGAAGAAGTGGGCGCGGCTCTGACCCGCTTCAAGGACAGCGGCAAGCCTGTAGTGGCCCTCAGTGACCTCTACACCCAGGACCAGTATTACCTGGCCAGCTACGCCAACGATGTGTATCTGGACCCGATGGGATCGGTCTTGTTGACCGGCTACTCCAGCTACCGCACCTACTTCAAGGACGCCCTGGACAAGCTGGCCATCAACTTTCACGTCTTCCGTGTCGGCCAATACAAGGACTTTGTCGAGCCCTACACCCGCAACGACATGTCCCCCGCCTCGCGCGAACACAACAGTGAGTGGCTCAACCAGCTGTGGGGCGTCTATACCAGCCGCGTGGAAGCCTCACGCCAGCTGCCCACCGGCGCCATCAACAGCTATATCGACAACCTCGATCAACGCCTGATCGAGGCCGGCGGTAGCGGCGCCCAGCTGGCCCGGGAAGCGGGGCTGGTCGATGAGGTTCTCAGCTACCGGGAGCGACACAACACCCTCACCGAGCGTTTCGGCTACAGCTCCGAGGGCGACTACTACAACGGCGTGGATTACGACGTCTATCTGGCCGATACCCGCCGCCTGGACCCATCGGAAGCCGATGGCAAAGTCGGCCTGGTGCTCGCCACCGGCACCATCAGCGACGGCGAACAACCGGAGGGCAGTATCGGCAGCGACACTTTCCTGCAGCGCATACAACAGGTACGGGACGATCCTTCCATCAAGGCGCTGGTGGTGCGCATCGACAGCGGCGGTGGCAGCGCCTACGCCTCGGAAGTGATCCGCTCCGAGCTGGCCGCGCTGCGCGCCGAGGGCATGCCCGTGCTGATTTCAATGGGCAGCATGGCCGCCTCGGGTGGCTACTGGATGGCCGCCGGCGCCGATGAAATCTGGGCCACCCCCACCACCCTGACCGGCTCCATCGGCGTGTTTGGCGCCATCCCCACATTTGAGGACAGTCTCGACAAGCTGGGTATCAATGTGGACGGGGTGGGCACCACTCCCCTGGCCGGGTCCATGCGTCTGGACCGGGAGCTGAGCTCCCAGGCGAGCCGTATCATCCAGCAGACGGTCAACAACATTTACAGTCAGTTTCTCAATCTGGTGGCCGAGGCCCGGGGCATGACGCCGGAGGCGGTTGACCAGATCGCCCAGGGCCGGGTCTGGACCGGTGCCACCGCTCAGGAGCTGGGACTGGTCGACCGGCTGGGCAGCCTGCGGGAAACCCTGGCGGCGGCTGCCGGCCATGCCGAGCTGGACGAATATGAGGTCAAGGTCATCACCCGCCCTCTGTCGCCCGTTGAGGTGCTGATGAAGCAGATCAGCGAGGGACAGGCCAGCGCACTGATTCCGAAGAACACCACGCAACACTGGCTCTCCGCCGACATCAAACGGCAGCTGTCGCCCCTGCTGGCGCCGTTCCGGGCCCTGGCCGAGATGGACGACAACCGCGCTGTCTATGCCCGTTGCCTGGAGTGCATTGCGCCTTAAGCGGCTGATGCCGGGCTCACCAATGAACGCGTGAAAGCGGGGCGATCAATCGCCCCGCACATAGCGCTGGCTCAACCGCGTCAGGCCGGTCGCCAGCAGTCCGATCAGCAACCAGACCGGATGCACCAGAACCGCCAGAAAGAGCCCGTCGACAATGCCCATGCCGGCGATCATCCAGGGAATGAGCGGAAAGTTGAGATCCCCGGGCTGGCTGTTCTCCCAGCGCGCCACCACCGTCACCAGCAGGGTGTACACCATCTGTATACCGCCGGCTAACCACACCAGCAGTGGCACTTCGCCCACCAGCGCCGCCGCCGCGACTGCGTAAACCCCCAGCCGCGTCAGTGCCATCAGAAAAACAGTGGCCCAATGCTTTTTGTGTAGCCAGTCGTACAAACCGATGATCGCGACGAGCACCAGAGCCGCTAGCGGGCCCATGGGGCTGGGCGCGAACAACAGGAAGACAAAACCGGCGGCGAACAGGCCGAGGCTAATGGTCAGTACCCGGCGGGCACTGATCCGCCCAGAGGGTATGGGCCGGTAGGGCTGGCGCTCGGCATCCCAATGACGATCGCAGTAGTCATTGAGGCTCATGCCTCCGGCGTAGAAGCAGGAGATCGCCAGCAGCACAAATCCGATGGTATGGCTCTCTCCGGTTACGGCGCTGACAATCACGGCCGTGGTGAGGATGTTCATCCAGACGGTGGGGAGGTTGCTGACACGACAGAGGGTAAGCAGAGTTTTTACAGAAGGCATAACGTGTATGAGTCCGAAATCAAGGGAGCATGTAAGCTTGGACGCCGAGCTTGGGTGAATGCTTGTGGGACACGCTACGAGTACCTCCCTGTAGGCTCGTCTGCGGCCGTCCCTGGCCGCAGACGGTCCCACAAGCATTCACCCAATCTCGGCTCGGTGCCATATTAAACTTCATCAGTTTTTATCACTCGTCAAACAAGTGCTTCAACATCAGGTCGCAAATATCCGTGGCAGGCACTTTGTTCTTGGGTAACAATGCCGGTTCGGTACTCATCAGAATCGGAGTGGATTCCGGGGAGCCGTCGCTGACGCCGTGGGAGCCTTTGACCAGATCCGGTTCCACCGCTATCACATCCAGAATGTAGCGGAAGCCGAGTTTCTTCTGCGCCAGGCGGCGAATTACTTTGAGTTTGGGGAATTTCAGTCTCGGGTCCAGAAACAGCTCACAGGGATCGTAGCCCGGTTTTTTGTGAATTTCTACAGTATGGGCATAGTCCGGCTTGCGGTCATCGTCCTGCCAGTAATAGTAGGTAAACCAGGTGTCCGGTTCGGCCAGCAGAACCAGCTCGCCGCTGCGTTCGTGATCCAGCCCGATGTCCGCCTGTTCGGTTTTATCGAGGACACGGTGAATGCCCGGCACTCCCTCGAAGATCTTGCGGACCGCCGGGATATCCTCGGGGTTGTGAATGTAGATATGCGCGATCTGATGATCGGCCACGGCAAAAGCGCGGCAGCTGAAGAAGTCCAGATACTCCTTGCCCAGATCCACTTTCAGCGACAGGAGGCCGGCGTCGCGCAGCATCCGGTTGGGATGCAGCGCCCGGCGCACATTCTGAATGCCATACTCGGACAGCACCATCACCCGGCAGTCGCGCGCCTGAAAGTACTCCAGCAGATCCCCCACCAGCGCGTCTATCTGCTCAAGGTCCCCACCAATATCGCCGTCGGGGCCCTCGCGCTGCAACACGTAATCCATATGCGGCAGATACACCAACTGCAGACTCGGCTTGTGGGTGTCTTCAATATACTTCGCCGCATCGGCAATCCACTGACTGGACTTGATCGTCGTCGCCGGCCCCCAGAAATGAAACAGCGGAAAAGTCCCCAGCTTCTCCGACAGCGTCTCCCGCAACTCCAGCGGGCAGGTATAACAGTCCGGCATCTTGCGACCATCGGCCAGATAAAGCGGTCGCGGCGTCAACGTATAATCCGCATCCGTGGCCATCGCATACCACCAGAAAGTATTACTGCAGGTAAACGCCGGATCCCGCTCCCGGGCCATATGCCAGACCTTGGGCGACTGAATCAGCTGATTGCTCTGACGCCAGAGCCAGACCTCATTCATCTCCCGGAAATACCAACCATTGCCTACAATCCCATGTTCACGTGGCGGCTTACCGGTCAAATACGTCGCCTGCGCCGAACAGGTCACCGCCGGCGTCACCGGCTCAATATCCGTACTCTGCTCGAGCAACTTATTCAAATTCGGCGTGTGCTCCCCCAACAACGAACGGGTCAGCCCCACCACATTGATAACAACGGTTCTATGCATAAGTGACTCTTGGCTTAAGTGACTCTTGTAATTTTGATGGCGGCGACGAAGTGAAAGGCGGGACTCAGGCACAGAGGCTGACGGGGGAGACCGTTCTGAAACCGTCTCTTCAGGGACGAAGAGACGGAGCTACAGGGACGTATTCATCGCGTTTTCAGAACGGTCTACCCCGTCGGCCTCCCGACCTACGAAGTGCCTGCCTTGCTCAACAGGTCATCCACCCAACGCAATTCCCGGGAAATACTCTCCCCCACCGAATCCGTGCGCAAATGCTCCGGCAACACCCCGAAACTGTACGTCTCCACCTCAAGCGGAACCGCCGGATCCAACAACGGCAAAAACTCACGCAAAAACCCCTGCGTCGTCCCGCAATCACCCAGATGCTCCTGAAAAATCGGCACATGAAAATGCGTGCGACACTCAGAGACCTCCAGCCCCCCATCCAACGCCGCCGAAAACTCCGGCAAATCCGGAAAATGCTCCAACGCACCCCCCGACGCCTCCCGGGCCACCGACTGATGCAGATAGACAGGCTCGGCAAACTTCAACAACCGTTCGATTTCACCCGGCGATTCAGCGCGCAATGCACTGGACACCTGCACCTTCGCAATCGGAATCTCCGCCTCCGCCAGGCGCTGCAGGCAGGCCGCCGGATCCTCAAACTCCACCGCCTGATGACAACAGTCAAAGCATAACCCCAGATGTGCGTTCTCCTGCAGACTCAATTGCGGACGCAGGCGGCCAAAAAACGCCACCACCTCATCCATGGTCTCCAGCACACAGCCCGGTTCCGGCTCCAGCGCCAGCACCACCTTCACCCCCGTACTCTGGTACAGATTGGCAAAGTGACCCAGCACCTGGCGAAGATGGTCTAATACCGCCGGCCAGTCGCGCTCGGCAAAGCCCTGCTTGAACGCCACCGGCACCGTGGAAATGGAAATCTCCTGCGCGTCGGGCTGCAACTGCGTGGCAATCTCGCCCAACCGCTGGGTATAGGCTACCCGCTCGGCTTCGCGCCAGTCGGGCAGATAGACCTTCTCCTTGACCCTCTGGTCGTGAAAAGCGCCGTAGGGAAAGCCATTGATGGTCAGCAGATAACAGTCGTGCGCGCGGCACCAGTCGCGAAACTCGCGGATGGCCCCCTCATCCACCTCGGCGGCCGCCTGGCCGGCGATACGCAAGCCCAGAGGGAACGGGCGTTGAATGGCGCCCGACTGAGCCAGGCGATCTTTCACCTCCAACAGATGACCGTTGAGGTTTTCCATCACATGGGCCCAGGACTCCCCCGGGTGAATATTGCTGCAGTAAGTGAGCGGTGCCTTTACTGCGGCCATGTGCCCTCCAGCAGTTGCTGGCGACAGCGGTGCATCGACTCGAGGTCAATCTCGTGGACCTCCTCCGCCTCGCCGGCGTCGTTCAGCAGCGTGATACAGAGTTCGCCGCCCAGGTGTTCCCGGAAGCCCTGCAGCGCCGCTTCAATATCCAGCGCCTTCAAGGCCGAATGGGTCAGCGTGAAGCCGACCCCTTCGAGGGTCTCGCGAATCTGCTTGAGTACGCCCAGCCCGAGCATGCCCTGAGCGTGGGAATAGAGCGAATCCAGCGCTATGCCGATGGCCACCGCCTCGCCGTGGCGCAGGTCGGAATCAGACAGCTCTTCCAGGCGGTGGGCACACCAGTGGCCAAAATCCAGAGGACGGGCACTGCCGCGCTCAAAGGGGTCACCGCTGGTGCGGATGTGATTCAGGTGCAGTTCGGCGCAGCGGGCAATCATGTGCTCCATGGCCCCAGGCTCGAACTGTGCCAGCCGCTCGCGGCTGTCATACAGCCAGTGGAAAAACTCCCCGTCACGGATCAAAGCGACCTTCACGGCCTCGGCCATGCCGCAGATCCGATCCCGCTCCGGCAGGCTGCTGAGAAAGTCGTAATCGTTGATTACTGCAAAGGGCGTGGCAAAGGTGCCCAGGTAATTTTTCCGGCCCTTGTAATTGATGGCGTTTTTGACCCCGATGCCGGCATCGTTCTGGGCCAGCACCGTGGTGGGCATACGGATCAACCTAATCCCACGGTGAGCCGTGGCGGCCGCATAGCCGATGGCGTCAATCACCGCCCCGCCACCGATCACCAGCGCAAAGCTGTGGCGGTCGATCTTGTCGCTCTGGGTGCGCTGGTAGAATTCGTCCACTTCCGCGGGGTCGGACTTGCAGATTTCCCCGCCGCGTACAATCAGTGGCGGGTCAATCAGCGTCATCCGTTTGGCATGGGTCTCGGCGTAGGCGTGCAGTCGCTCCACCAGATCCGGGTGCCCCTGCAATACCTGGTCGTCAATGACCGGCAGAACCCGGTGCGGCCCGCGACCGGCCAACGCCAGAATATCCGCCAACACAGAGTGCTCAGGATCGAGAGTGTTCCGGTCAAAACAGACCGGAAATTCGTGCGTCATGGTAAACGCCTGATGAATCTGCCACATTATTGGCTACCACTTGTGCAAATCAATTGGGAACCGGGTCATCGACCCGGGGCGCCTGGCCGCGCAGGACCGTATTGTCATTATAGGACCGACGCTGATCAATCACCGGCTCGCGGGCCAGTTCTTCCTCGTCAATCTGCCCGGACTGGGCATAGGCTTCGAGCGCATTGCCCCAGCAGGTGAGCTCAATGGCTTTTTCATCAATGCCGCGTTCGCGCATCAGGTTGGCGGTTTTGGGGACCGAGAGCGGGTCACTCACGCCCCAGTCCGCCGAACTGTCGACAATGATACGCTCGGGCCCATAGCGACGGACCACTTCGACCATCCGCTCCGAACCCATCTTGGTGTTCGGGTAGATGGTGAAGGCCGCCCAGGCGCCGGAGTCGAGCACATCGTCCACGGTCTCTTCGTTGTTGTGGTCGATCACCAGCTTGTGCATGGGCACACCAACTTCCCGTGCCACGTCGATGGAGCGGATAATGCCGTTCTTCTTGTCCCGGTGCGGCGAGTGCACCATCACCACCATGTCGTGATCCACCGCAAACTGCAGCTGTGCCTGGTAGATGTACTCCTCCGCCGGCGTGATCTCGTCATAGCCGATTTCACCAATGGCCACGACGCCTTCCTTCAGGGCGAAGTTGGGCAGAATTTCCAGGGCTTCTCGCGCCAGGCCTTCGTTGTTGGCCTCTTTGGAGTTGATGCCGATGGTGCAGTAATGCGCAATACCGAACTGGGAGGCGCGAAACCGCTCCCAGCCCACCAGGCTGGCAAAATAATCGATAAAACTGCCGACGTTGGTGCGCGGCTGGCCCATCCAGAAGGCGGGCTCAATCACCGCCCGAATACCGGCCGCGGCCATGTTCTGGTAGTCGTCGGTGGTGCGGCTGCTCATGTGGATATGCGGATCAAAGTACTTCATAGACGGGTCTCTCGGTGTTATTGATCTGTTTCGAGCTGGGCGAACAGGGGAGCAAACGTCTTTCGACCACAGTGGCCTTCAGTTGCCTGCCGCCAGGCAGCGCCAAGGGTAGCATCCAGCGAGTCTGGCTCAAACCGTGCCAGCCAGTCACTCTGCCCGGCCCGTCCGGCGGCCAGCAGCATGGCCTGGCGCTCCAGCGCGTCGGCCTGGGGCCAATGGCCCGACAACAGCGTCTCGACTCTTTCAGGGTGGTGCGGCCCCAGGCAGAGCCAGAGCCCCAGATGATAGGTCCGGCCCGCGCTGTGGCGCTCCTCGGCCCAGTCCAACGCCATACGAGTCAGTTCGGGCGTCAACCGATCATCCAGACCGGAAATCCGGTAAAGAGGCACATCCAGAAACAGTGACTTGATCACCAGCTGGTGCCAGGCGGTATCGTCAAAGTGATTGACCGGATAGGGCGAGTCCAGTGCCACGGCCTCGAACACCGTCAGCATATTGGTACGGCAGGCCTCGGCCGCGCGCCAGACAAAACGCTCTCCCCGGGGCAACAGCGGCAGGCTGCGATAGAGCGCACAGGTCTCGCCCTCGTCGGCAAAGCGGAACAGCGCCTCGAAGGCCTCGGCGAAGGCGTCGGTCTCCAGGTCCGGCCGTGCCAGCAGCAGGTTGATACGCAGCAACTCCAGCCGATTCCAGGCGACCGGGCTCCAGCCCGGCACCAGCGCTTCGGCCCGCGCCAGCTCCTCCTCACTCAGATCCAGTGACTGACGTTTGGCATGACGGCTGGCCATGGCCAGCAACGCCGCAAAGCGCGTCTCGCTGATGCCCTCGGCGATCTCGCTCCGGGATTTTTCCCAGAAAGCGCGAGCCGGATCGCTCAAACGCGAGGTCAACAAATCATTCAGAAAGTCGTTTACCACAATCACTCTACCCAAAAATCATATAATTCGACGCAGGATTATACGCAATGACTATCAGGTTATCGAGTTGCTTCCTCCGTTGGAAGAGCCGGGGCTTCCGCCGGGGGTGACGGCGCCCGGGCCGAAGTGGACGATGCCCTCCAGGTGGGCTCCTGCCGGCCTTCCAGGCACTCCTGAACCTCGTTGTCCAGCCGGTTCCCCGGCTTGATACACTCTTCCAGCGTGCGCCGATGGGGCGAGAGCCGCTGTGGCGGGTTTTCCAATCGCTCACGCGCGTCGGAAAAGGCCCGGCAGGCGCTGTCACGGTAGGAGCGCCGGTCATCGCTGGGCCGACGGTTATAGGCCTTAACCCAGTAGTTGCAGGTTTTCAGCAGTTTCCGAACCCGGGCATCGCCAACCGAGGTTGTCCGCACCTTCTGGTAATCGGGCTTCTCGGGAGCCCGGGTGCGGCCGCTGGCCGTGAGTATGGAGCCGCCGGAACGGTCGGCCAGGCGGCAGTCCTGATAGCGCTGCTGGTACTTTTTGCGCTGCTCTTGCCAGCGTGCCATCTGGCTCGCACTGCCCCCGGCGCGGCGAAGCTTGTGGTAGTGGTCGGCGCGTTCCAGGTGGCGCTCGCAGGCGAGGATCGGGGCGGTCGCCGCAAGCGTGGTAAAGAAAAGTAAAATAGCGCAAATAACGGGGCGTGACTTGGGCATTTCCCTGGCTCCTGTGTTCGATCCATCTAGTGGGCTGCGCGGCTAATTCGGTAACGCTCAGAGCGCCTGTGCCGGTGCGAATCAAGGCGCGTTTCGCAGGCCAGGGTGGTTCCCTTGTCAAGAAGCGCAACGCTGAGTCGTGCCGGCACAGGCGCTCCCGGAGGGCCGCCGCACAAGCGCCTTGGGCTGTGTTGCGCTCGCTTGAATTGACGACGGCCAGTCCTGCACTCGCGCGCCTTGCCCACGACGCTTGTGCGACGGCTGAGCATTACCGAATTAGCCGCGCAGCCCACTACCGCATGTTATCGCCAAAACGAAACAGGGTAAACTGGGCGGCGCTTACACTCCCAAGTTCCATTTTTCACACAGATTGAATACGACGACATTATGCCCAGCAAAAAACTGAACAAAGGCTCATCCGGCCAGAACCGCAAAGCCAGTGACAACTACCTGGAAAAATACCGGCAAAAACCCGATGTGGTCGAAACCGACACCGGCCTGCTCTATCGGGTGCTCGAAGAAGGTAACGGGAGAAGCCCCGCTGCCAGTGATACCGTGGTGGTGAACCAGCGCATACAACTGGTCAACGGCAAGGTGATTGGTGACACCTACCAGGACGGCGTGCCCGATACTTTCAGTATGAGAGAGGCGATCGCGGGCATTCAGGAGGGGCTGCCGCTCATCAAGGAAGGGGGTCGCTGTGAGTTTGTGGTGCCCCCCGAGCTGGCCTGGGGGAGAAAAGGCGTGGGCAACAAGATCGGGCCCAATGCGGTGCTGATCTTTGATGTGCGCCTGCTGGAAGTGATCCTGGGGTAAGGCTGAATGGCTGGACCACGCGGTCACGATGACCGCGCGGCCAATCTCTCTTTAGCGACCACACCTTCCTTAAATGGCGATGGGCTCACCGTTCAGCGTGACGGATTCAGTCTCGATGGACGTGACGTTTTCCAGTACGCCCAGCTCGTCCGCGTGCTTGATGGTCACGTTGTGCAGTGTCAGGCCACTGATGGGCGCGCGCTCAAACCCGCGCAGGTAGAACACCCGCTCCGCCTGATCGACCACCATATTGCTGACGTGGAGGTTTTTGACTTCGGGCAGGTGATTGCCGCTGTCGCCCTCTTCATAGTAGAAGTTGATCACAAAGACATCCTTGACCTGCCCGATGACAATGTCCCGCAGGGAGACATTTTCAATCAGGCCCCCGCGCACCGAGTTGGTTTTGATGCGCACGGCCCGATCCAGTACCGGGCTGTCCATATGGCAGCGACGGGCAAAGACATTGCGGGCACCCCCGGAGATTTCACTGCCGATCACCACACCGCCGTGTCCGGCCCGCATCTCGCAGTCCTGGATGACAATGTTCTGAATGGGCGTCGCCAGCCGCCGGCCATCGGCATTGCGTCCGGACTTCAGAGCAATGCAGTCATCGCCAGTATCGAACAGGCACTTCTCAATCAGCACCCGGTTGCAGGACTCCGGATCACAGCCGTCGGAATTGGGGCCGTGGCTCACGCACCGCACACCGCGCACGATCACATCTTCCGACAGCACCGGGTTGATCAGCCAGAACGGCGAATTGCGAATCGTGACCCCTTCAATCAGCACCCGGTTGCAGCGGTAGGGCTGAATGAACGGCGGGCGCAGGTAATTCTCGTCAAAGGTGCGCTCCTCCACCGGCACGCCCTTCTCGGCCATTTCAAACAGGGGGGTACGGGTGTGCTTCTGGTCTTCCACCTCGTCCACCGGCCACTGGGCCCGGCTCCACCGACCCTTCCAGGGCCACCACCTGGTGTTACTGCCGTTGCCTTCCAGCACGCCGCGGCCCGTGACCGCGATATTCTCCTGCTCGAACGCATAAATCAAGGGGGAGTAGCCCATCAGCTCCACCCCTTCCCAGCGGGTCATCACCGAGGGCAGATAGTGCTTGGCGTCGGTGTAAAACGAAAGCACCGCGCCCTGCTCAAGGTGCAGGTTGACGTTGGACTTCAGGTGAATCGCGCCGGTATTGAACTGCCCCTCCGGCACCACCACTCGACCACCGCCGGCCGCGGCGCAGGCGGCAATCGCCTGGGCAATGGCCTCGGTGTTGTCGGTTTCGCCGTCGCCCCTGCCACCGAAGTCGGTGACCGGGAAGTCCCGATCCGGAAACTCGGTGTGGGCAATGTTGTTGATAATGTCGTCAGCCTGTTGCCACAGGTCCTCATCCTGGCTGGCATAGGCGGGAGCCGCCGAGGGGGAAAGCTGGCAGCCCGCCGCTGGCAGCAGACCCAGGGCACAGGAAGACAGGCCCAGGGTTCTCAGGCTGTCGCGCTTTTTTGAATCGATCATGATGTTATCTCGTTGGTTGATTAACTCTCACATTAATTTTTATAGATCCTCCATGATCAATAGCTTTCTATTTAATAATGAAGCTATTGGGGGATAATGAGTCAAATTGAGAGCGTTTTCAACAACGGAGAAAGTCAGAGGCTGGCAAAATCGGGGTTTGGTTAACTCCGAGCTTCACGAAGAAGCTCGGAGTTACACTGGGGCTCGGCAGGTACTGGGCCCCAGAAGCGTTTTAGCGTTGCAGCGCCTCGTCCAGGAAGCGGACAACCCGGCCGCCCCTGCCCACAGCCAGTTCCCAACCGTTAGAGAGAACAACCTGGTCGTTCAGGTAGAAACCATTAATTAACGGTTCGGTGGTAAAGCTAGTGCCACCATCGGTGCTGACCAGGATATCGTCACCAGTGCTGTCGCTGGTGATCTTTATGGTCCCATCAGCACGCACCGCAATGCTACTGAAGTTCAGGGTAGCGTAATCCCCTGGGCTAAGGTCTTGCCAGCTGTCGCCGCCGTCCTCGGTTTTCAGGAGCGTGCCGAGATTACCCACGAGGTAACCGTTTAGGCTGTCGGTGAAATAAACACTGTGCAAATCCTCGGCCACAGGCAGATTCGTCAGCTGAGTCCAGGAGGTGCCTCCATCAATCGTCTTGTAAGCAGTGCCGCCAAGACCTGCCAAATAGCCCACATTGGCATCGACAAAGTAGACGTCGCGCAGATTCGCCGTCTCGCCCAGATCAACAATGGCCCAATCAACACCCTGGTTTTCAGTTTTGGTGACTGTCCCGTTGTCGCCCACTGCCACGGCTCGTTGGGTGTTAGCGAAGGTTACTGCGCGCAAGTGTGCGCTGGTTTGGCTAAGCACCGGTGACCACTCTTGGCCGGCGTCTGAAGAGATGAGTGCTTCACCATTGGTTCCTACTGCAATGCCGTGGGTGGTGTTGGCCATGGCAATGCCATATAAGTGCTCAGTGGTGGACACGCTCTGTGGCTGCCAGCTCGTGCCGCCATCCTGGGTTTTGAGTACTACGCCTCCAGCGCCGGCTGCCACTGCGCTCTGATTGTCGATACGCGCAACACTAAGCAGCTCGTTAGCAGTGCCGCGCTCCATGTCCGCCCAGCCATTAAGCAGCCGGGCCGGGCCCGCAATGGTATGGCCTTCGCGGGTCCGGTGGATGTCGGAGCCACCTGCGGAAATATAGGCATCCCCTCCCCGGCTTAGAACCACATTTAGAACCTGGTCAGCGCCGCTGGTTTCTTCAACCCAGGTGTCGCCGCCGTCACTAGTGGTGAAGACTACACCTGCATTACCCAAACTTGTGCGTCCAACACCGATCACTTTAGCATTAAGGGCGTCGCCAAAAGCTAGGTCGTAGAATCTGAATGTGCCCGTTAGATTGGTGCGGTTCCAGCTCGCTCCACCATCCTCGCTTTGCACGATGGTGCCGATAGCACGACCAAATTGGGTTTTGGTTTCCCCCACGGCAACAATACGATCACCCTCAGCGTAAAGGCCATCAATTCGCTCTGCGCTGTCAGTGAAGGGAAATTCAAGGGTTTTCCAGGTCACACCATCGTCTGTGGTTTCTATGGCCGTGTGCCAACCCATGGCCAGGGCTTTGCCTGCTGCACTATACGTGACGGCAACCAAGTGGTCAGTCTCGGGGTCGGGGTTGCCCCGGGCACTCCAGTTTTGACCCCGATCGGTGCTGCGCCAAATAAGACCGTTTTCCCCCACGGCAATAAGCGTACCCTCGGTACTAACGGCCAGATCATAAACGCCATTCGTAGTCGCTGGTGTAGAGGCGACTTGCCAGCTTTGTCCGCCATCGATGGAGAACAGCGCTGTAGCATTACTTCCGACCGCCACAGCGTTGTCGGCATCCACAAAAACCACTGCACTCAAAGATACACTGGTATTTGTATCGACGGCAATCCAGTCGGCACCACCATTGGTAGTGCGCAGCATATGGCCCTGAGCGCCCACTGCCAGCCCCAGGGTGTCGTTGGCAAAGGCCATATCCTGAAGATTTTCGTGGCTGAAACTTGCGCCAACCCAGGGGCCAATGGGGGTTGCGCCGACTTCTGCCGAGTTAGTGCCGCCCACAGTATTTGTGGCCGCCAGGGTATAGTAGTAGGTGGTGTCGTTGGCCAGGCCAGTGTCTTCATAAGGCGAAGTCACATCGTTAAGGGCCGCACCATTGGTGCTATCACCCTCGGTGGTGCTCCGGTAGAGGGTATAGGTTTCTCCTTCCCGTTCGGTCCAGCTCAACTCGACGGCGGTGTCGCCGGCGGCGGTGGCGAGCACGGGCTCAGGCGGCAGGCCGGTCTCTTCCGTGGCCAGGCTTTCGCTGGTACCGTCACTCGCGGTGAGCCGGTAATAATAGCTGGCATCCGGGTCGGGTAGATCGTGGCTGTGGCTGGTCACGTCCGAACCCAGGGATATGGCATTGTCATCGGTGGTGACATCGCCGGCGGTGTTCCAGTAGAGGGTGTAAGCGGTGGCGCCTTCAACCGCGTCCCAGCTCAGCTGGTTTTGCGTATCACCCGGGTTTAAGGTAAAGCCCGTGGGTGCAGGCAATCGGGGCTGGGCCGTTACTTCCTCAGACAGGCGGCTCTCTACGCCGTCAATCAGTGACGCCATGGCATAGTAGTAGTCTGTGCCGTTAGTGAGGTCTTCCACCACAAAGGGGCTGGCTTGGGTAATTTGAATGACACTATTGCCTTTGTCGACCCCGGGCGATGTGCTCCAGTAGAGGTTGTACTGTGTGGCATCCTGCACTGGATCCCAGAAAATTTCGATTGCTCCATTACCCGACTCGGCGGAAAAGTTCTGCGGAATACGCGAGGGACGCACATCAATAGCGCGGCTGGTTTCCATATCGGTCCAGTTTTCGTCCACAACGGTAAAGGAGATATTGCCGGTACCGGCACCTGTGGCGGCTATGTCGGCGCTGACGCCATTGTCGCTCAGCGCGACATCCAGAATACTACCACTGTCGGTCCAGTCCCAGGAGTAATTGGCGGCATCGTTGCTCCAGCGGGTGCTTACCTCCCAGGTTACTGGCTCATCAAAGTAGACCCGCTCCGGGCCGGTAATGACCACTTCACGCTCGGAGTCGATATCGGAAAAATTACCCGCGCTAAAGGTGCCGGTCACTTCAAAGTTTTCTGTGGTGTTGGCATTGCTGTCGGCGGTAATCAGCAAGTCGTGGATACCGCTGCGCTTGGGGGACGCGTAGTACAGCAGGTACTTGCCATCAGATTGGCGGGCAAGCTGTTCGCCAATATCATCGAAAATGGCATCCACCTGTTCGAGGTTCTCGGCCGGGAAGGTATTGTTGGCTCCGGCAATTTCCTCAATCACATCAGTGTTGACGTCGCTGCCCTCGGGAACGGCGAAAAACACCTTATCGGCTACCGCCGCTATCGCGTTTTCCTTGGTGGATATGGCTGCGGTGTCATCCCCATCGGTCACCAGAATCATGGCACCAAAGGTGCTCTGGTCAATAGTAAAGCTGTCGCTCCACAGGCCGGCGCCGTGCTCAATGGCACCGTATAGATTGGTTGAGGAGCCACCTCGTTCAATGGCATCTATGGCTTCCTTCAGTTGCTCGACATTGTCTGAAGAGTCCCCTGGGCAGCCATTAAAGGAGCAGTTGTCAATGGAGCGGTAGCTGGCAAAATTTGCATCATAGTAACGAATATCGCCGTCGAAAATACGCAGTGTCACACGCTGATTCTCCAACAATTTGCTGGCGCCGGTGACCGGGTCGAACACAAAGTTTCGAGCTATCTCCTTTAGATCGTCTATCTCTGTCGCAGAGAAGCTGGAGCTGACGTCCAACATCAGTACGGTTTCAAATACAAAAGGGATGTTGGTAATGGGGTCAACGCGCAAGAAAGACTCAGACGTGAGAGCATCACCCGACTCCAGGGCCGTGAAGTCCTCGGTGGTCAGGCCGTCCAGCGGGCTAAAGGGCGCGTCGAACTTCCTGACCGAAATGGGAATGCGCACAATGGAGGGCTGCTGAGCTTGCAACGCCTGCAGAGCGACCAGTGTCACATCGCGCTGTTCACAATCGACTTCGACATCATTGACATTGTCTGCTGCCACAGTGCCGCGATCGTTGCTGACGTAACAGGCCTGACCCTCGGGCTGGCGGCTGGGTACCACGCGATATTCGGCGGCATTGCCGGACGGAGTGGGAAAGGCGTGAGGCCCATTGTCGGTCAGGGTAAGAGTGTCGGTCCCGTTACTCAGCTCCAGAGACCCTCCACTCAAGCCGGCCACATCCACTACAACACTGAAGGCCTGGCCATCTTCGGAGCAGGTCAGATTAACCGTCTCGTTAGCGCCCCCGATGCTGCCGCTGTTGTTGGACAAAACGCAGGTTTGGTCCACCGGTTGTTGCTCCACGCTGACCTCGTAGCTGTCACCGTCACTGAGCGATGAACGCAGAGTGGTGGTCGAGTTGTCGCTGATCGCAACAGGCGATCCATCGACCAGGAGTTGCACTTCACCACTGAGGCCACTGACAGTGCTCAGCAAGGAGTAACTCTGACCATCGCTGCCCGTGTCAGTAGTGTCACCACCATCGCTTCCGTCATCAACACCCGTGTCACCATCGGTATCGGTACCGTCGTCATTTTGAGTCCCATCGTCGGTATCGGTGCCGTCATCATCGGTAGCATCGTCAGTCCCGGTACCGCCATCTGTGTCGGTGCCATTATCGGTTCCGGCACCCCCTCCTCCGCCACCACCGCCACCGCCACAACCAACGGTGGCGACCGAAAGGATGATGAGGGTGACTAGGGCCAGGATGAGGCGGCTGAGCTTTGAAAAGACCATGGCTTGACTCCAAACATTAACTGAATGTCCCGCAATTTCACCGGACAACACATAGACTCGTTGAAATTACACGGCATAGGGAGAAGCCGCATCCCCCATATGGGGGATGCGACGAATGTGAAATTCGTCTAGGACCAGAGCGAGAGGCAAGGTGAGTCAGGGGTAAGCCGTGAGAGTCAAACCCGATTCGTTATTGAGGCAAGGCCTTCAGGCACAGGTTTCGGGCGCGAGCGCCGCAAATGCCCGCGTAGTGGCCCTCCCCTTCGCCCAGCTCCAGCTGGCTGTGGGGAATGGCCGCGGCCAGGGCTTGCGCGTGTTGGGTGGATAACAGACTGTCGTCCGTGCCGTGGAAGATATGCACGGGCTGCGAAAGTGCCCCTAGGTCGCAGGGCCAGGGTTGCATCACCAGGGTGCAGTCGCGGGCGACGGCCTCTGCCGTCGCAACCGCTCCCTGCTCGACAACGGCGCTCATGTCGGCCTGAAAGTGGGCCAGTTGCTCCGGATCGGCAAACAACGCCCGATCCGATCGGGACAGTGCCTGCAACAGGGTATCGGCCAACACCTGAGCGTCGCTGGCCAGCGGCTGCAGCTGCTCGGGCAGAGCCTCGGGATTATCCCGTGCTTGCTGCCAGGTGGCCGCCGTCAGCTCTCCCGCCTCGCTCAGGGGGTCGGCCAACAGGGGAATGGCCGGCGCCCCCGCCAGCACCAGGCAGCTGACCCGCTCACCCAGCTGATGTGCCGTGTTAAGGGCAAAGAAACCACCTCCGGAAAACCCGAAAAGCGCAAACTCACCGATATTCAGGTGATCGGCCAGGGCGCACAGATCCGCTGTGTGAGTACTCAGGTCATAGTGCTCGCAGGGCGATGAGCCCCCGTAGCCGGGGCGATCCAGAGCAATCAAGCGAATATCACTCAGCGTGTCTACTTCAGCCCCCAGAAAGGGCTCCTGCTTTGAGCCGGGAATGCCGTGCAGGTAGAACACTGGGTAGGCGTCCCGGGGCCCCTGGATACAAAAAGACAGGATGCGCCCGTCGGGCAGCAACAGGGTTTGCGCAAGGGGTTGGGACAGGGATTTAGAAGGGGTCATAGCGTTTCCGGAGTGACACTGGCGGTGGTGAGGAGCAGTTTGCGTAGCAAGTCCGTCTGGCGACTGGCGCCCACTTTATGCATGGCGGCCTTCATTTGACAGCGGGCGGTGTGAATGGAGATGGCCAGCATCGCGCTCGCTTCCTGCAAATCCCGTCCACTCAGCAACGGCACCATCAAGCGGATCTCCGCCGGGGTGAGCCCGTAGAGGCTTCTCATGCGTTCGGTGTCTGCCGCGATGGGCCGCTCGGGGTCAAGAAGAAAAATCAGCAGGGACTGACTGTTGAGGCCACTCAAACGGTGGGCGCCGGGAAAGTCCCCCTGCGCCAGCATCATCAGCGAGGCGCCTGACATCCCCAGGCGCACGGTTTCCACCCGGCTGATGCCGCTGGTAATGGCGGCCACCGCCGAGCTCAATTGCTGAGCCTCCAGAGGGTCGGTTAACAGGAGATGATCAAAGTGCAACTTCAAACCAAAGGCGCCAGTACGCACCGCCTCCTCGGCGGGGCGGTTGAGCCAGTCACAATGCAACCGCTGATCCACCAGCCAGACGCCAAAAGGCAGATGATCCAGCGCGGCGCGGGTCTGTTGCAGGGCCGACTCCATCTGGTTGAGACTGCCCATCAGGCGCACGGCCCGGCGCAAGTGGGGGGAAAAGAACTCCAGGCTCCGCCGCTCCCGCTCTGAGAAAGGCCCGGCCGTCTGGGGCCGGTGAACCCCGATATACACCGCCTTGCAGGAGCTGCGCTCGAAATGCCCGCCCATCGCGTAAAAGTTGCCGTTGGGGCGGAATACCTGCTGGTAGTGTTCGCTGCGCTCAAACGCCCGGTCGGCAATAATATGGTGGCTGGCCTGGATTTTACCGAGCGGTGAAACCTCCAATGCCTCACGGAAGGGGTCCTCCTCGACCCCTTCACGCAGGTAGCGCTGGTTGGCCTCCTGATCAAACCCCACGGTATAGGATTGCAGCACCGAAGGAGAGGACATGTCAGCCACGCGCAGCGTGGCCGTACCTGTATGAAACAGGGCGGCGACCTGCGCCAGGAAGTCCGGCCAACGGGCCGGATTCGTGGCGCCCTCGTAGAGAGGGTCAAGCAGTGCTGGTGCGGTCAGCGGGTGGGGACGCACAGGCTATCCTCGGGGTGTTTAAGATGTGTAAGGGAAAGTAAAGCACATTCTGGCGGGACTTTCATCCTAGGGCATCGCTTGAATAGGCGTCCGATCGCCTCTCCCTCCACATACAGCCTTGAGAAAAGTCGAAGCCACCTTCAAAACCCCGCCGAAACAGGGACATACTCACTCCGACTGAGGCAAAATCCTCAGTGTCGGCAGGGTCAAAGGCCCATAAACGGAGCGGGCGGTAAGCTGCGTCACTTGCTCTCGGATGGCGCCTATTATCATTGAGCCGCCGTTTACTCTGACAAGGTTTTCACCCCTCTTTTCGTCCTCCACGGCAGCCATCTCAATTAATGCCTGAGCTTCAACATCAACCGTATAAGGGGCCACCACTTCTTCGTCTTCCGCATTGGGTATCCTGAAGACAACAACAACCACATACCGCATAAGCTTGTCGTTGTCGGACTTCTGGGGAAAAACGTCGATACTGGCCTGGATCAACACATCACTCAGATCAAATGTCGGTGCCCACGGGTCCTCGGGCAAGCGGGAGGAATTCACCGCTTCGACGTGGACTCGTCCAAACACCAGCTGCTTCAGTTGCAAGGGCGACATATCGAGGAAATTATCCGACATCGAGGGTGTCCTCCATGGCAGAAGCCGATTTAATCAACTTGAACTGCTGAGCATGGTGTTTGCAGCTGGCGTTAGAATCGCCTGCCTGCTTTAGCTCATTCGAGACATATCGTCTGGTTTCTAAAGCCCGTATTCGTGATTCGTTAATACGGAGCAGAAGCTGATCCTCACCCGCTTGCTTTGCCAAGCTCGGCATCACTGCCGGAATTTGATCAGCCATTCGAAGCAACTTATCCATTGACTCCGACTGTGTCACATCATCCTTTTCATATTTTGAGAACGCGACAGGGCCCCCACCAAAGAGCTTGGCAGCCTGTGCCTGGGTCAATCCCAGACGCTTGCGCAACGCCACAATTTCCTGACCAGTGAGCAATCCGTCCACCTCTTTTTTGAACGCGATCATCGCGCGCTTGTTGTGGCGCGTCTGCTCTGGCGTGGCGGTCTCACTGCCACACACATCACACTCACTGTAATGAAGGGGCAGGCGTCGCCTTACACCGCCATACTCCGCGTCGTCCATGTCTTCGATCGCGATCAGGCGCCCCTGCTCACAAATAGGGCATACTGACTGTTTCATCTCAAATCACCTCGTGAGTGGCGCTTAACGGTCTTCTGGGTTATGACTGGAAACGAGCAACAAAAACTTGCCAGACTTGTTGATGGCAAACTTAAGGTAATACTCGATTTCCATAAATTTGTGTGCGTAGACCATGTATTCCCCTCGACATAGCACATAGGCATCACAGGCGGCCCAAATATGGTCTTTATTGCCCCTACACCACTGCGAATTGAGGTACCGGCCGCGCGTTACGGCCTCTCGCACCAGCTCTGCCACCCCCTCATGGTCAAGGCAAAGCTTATCCCGCATGTCTTTGACGCACTTCCTGGTCCAGGGCTGTATTGAGCGGCCATCATCCTGAAGCAGCTCCAGCACCCTCGCGGGGTCGTAAAGCGGGCCTCCGGCAATGCCTCGATCCGCCCCATATTCCTGCAAGTGGTCGGGAGCAGGCTCTGAATAAGCACTTATGTTTATTGGATTATTTACCATTATGGTAAGTTCCGCAAATGTCGACGTATTGTAAGGCGGGGAGCTGACAAGTCAATATGGCAAACCAGCTTCTGAAAAAGCCGCCAACTTCCTGTTTTCTTTCGATAAATTTATCATCACCGTGAAAATTAACACTTCTTTACACGAAAACGGCATCTCGAAGGCCAGGACCACAGGGTATAAACAAACTAAGCGTTGCAAAACACCCTATAGCCCCTCCACATCCATCCCGTGCTCCGCCAACCACTGTTTGCGCTCTTCATAATCTGGCATGGCCCGCTCCAGGCGCAGCCAGAACTCCGCCGAGTGGTTGGGCTCGTGAAGGTGCACCAGCTCGTGCACCACCACGTATTCGGCGATGCGCGCCGGCAGCAGGATGGTTTTCCAGTGAAAATAGAGCATCTGGCCCTTGCCGCAGGAGCCCCAGCGGTAGCCCAGGTCCTGCACTTTCAGGCCTGTGGGCTTCACCTCCAGCCGAGCGGCGAAGTCCTGTACGCGCTGCCAGAGCCAGGCTTTGCCGCGCTGGCTGTACCAGCGGATGAAGTACTGGCGCGCCTGGGGCAAGGCGTCCCGGCGCAGGTGGAAGCGGCCGTTGACCAGTTTAAGCGGTTCGGCCTGCTCATTCACCAGATTCAGGCGGTGATGGCGGCCCAGGTACAGAAAGCCCTCCCCCTGCACAAACTGCTTGTGGCGAATGGTTTTCTGCATCAGCGCCTTTTCGGCGAGTTTTTTGTACACCCAGGGCTGTTTACTGCGCACAAAGGCTTCAAGCGTCTCTAGATCGACACCCGGCGGGACGGTCAGTCGCAGGGAGCAGTCCCGCTCCACCGTCAGTTGCAGGGTCTTACGGCGCGGGCTTTCGCGCACGGGAATGGTCAAATCATCGACGGTGACGATCATTCCTGCTCCAGCTTGTAGCTGTTGGCCTTGGCCAGTTCGCGCAGTTTATCCACCAGCGGCGGCACGTCGTTAAAGTCCAGCAGTTCACTGTCCACAATGCGCTCGAACAGGGCCTGCTCCAGCGCCTCCTGCATGGGGCGGCGGTGGGGTTGCCAGAAGCTGGGAGTTTTGACCTCCTGGGTAATGTATTCCACCAGGCTTTCGGTGAGGGTGATCAGGTCCGCCTCCAGCGCCATATCCGGCTGGGCCTCGCCACATTTTGCAGCGCGCAGCATCCGGTAAAACGGCAGGTAGTGCTCCGGCACATCGGGCAGGCCCGGCTCGTGCTGGGTGCTGCCGCTGTTGACCTCGTCGATGATGGATTGCAGCGCGGTAATCAGCTCGTCCCACTGGCCTTCCAAGTTATCCAGAATCTCCTTCAACCGCTCGCTGAGTTTGCCGTAGTACACCGGGTCTTCATCCAGCTTTTGCTGCACGTGACTGCGAATGGCGTGCTCCATTTCCGAGGCCACGGCTTTTTGGGCTTTCTCGGGGTCGGCGTTGTAGCCGGCGGCATGCTCGCGCACTTGGTTTAGCTGCTGGCTGAAGCTGGCGTCGGTCAAGTTGACTGGGGCGATTTTCGGGTCGATGCCCAGGGAAATCACGTGGTCGTCGATCAGCTTACGCACCTTGGCACCCACGTCCTTGCCCAGCACCGGCCCGTCGCGGTAGCGGCGCCGGGCGGCGGCGTAGATCATGGCCAGCTGCTTGGCATCCTGGGTAAAGGGCAAGGCCTCCGGGCGCGGCAGCACCAGATCCAGGCTCTGCATAAAGGCCTTGACCTTGACCCCAAACTCCTGGCGCAGGCGCTCGCTGTCCAGCGCCTGTACGCAGGTTTCGATATCGTTCAGGTCCTCAATGCCGCGAGCGCGCAGCACGTCCACGGCCCGCAGGTGGCGGTCGCGCAGGGCCGGGATTTCGTCCTTCAGGCTGCGCAGAGCGCCGTCCACGTCTTCATCGCTGTAGGCGGCCAGTGCGGCTTTCAGGTGGTTGGCCACGCCGTAATAGTCCACCACAATCCCGGCGGTTTTGCCAAAGCCGGTGCGGTTGACCCGGGCGATGGTCTGCAGCAGCTCCGCCTCGCGAATGGAGCGGTCCAGGTACATCACCCCTTCGATGGGGGCATCAAAACCGGTAAGTAGCATGGATTTAACGATCAAAAACGCCAGTGGGTCGCTATTGTCTTTGCCGGCCCCATCTCTGAGCAGTAGCGGTCTTTTAAAGCGCTCGATGGCCAGGTCCTGGGCGGCGCGGTCGGTGTGCTCGGCCCACTCACTGCCGTCGTTATTATCGCCGGAGATAATGGTGGCAAACTGCAACCGGCCAATCAGCTCGCGGTAGCGCCATGCCTGCACCAGCGCCTGCATTTTGGGGGATTTGCGGCACAGTTCTTCGTCGTCCATGCCTTTAATGTCCGGGCTCAGGTAGGCCGCCTCGCCCAGCAGCTCGTCCCGGGCTTTTTCAAAGGCGCCTTTGTAGCGCACCGCCGCCAGGCGGCTGTAGGCCACCACCTGGGCTTTAAAGCCATTGGGCAGTATGTAAGTGACGTAGTGGCGCAGCATGTCCCGCGCTTTTTCGTCGATCAGCTTGGGCGCTTCCAGCACATTGCCTTTGGTGGCGTATTTCTTTTTGATCGCCTCCAGTTCGTCCTCGCTTTTGCCGGCAAAAAAGTCTTCGAACAGCTCGTCCAGGCTGCTGCCGTCCTTCACCGCGCCCTGCACCGTGCGACCTTCGTACAGCACGGGCACCGTCGCCCCGTCGGCTTCCGCCTCGCGGATGGTGTATTTGTCGATAAACTCGCCGAAGATCTCGTGGGTGCGCTTTTTCTCCCCCATGATAATGGGCGTGCCGGTAAAGCCGATGCGGGCGCAGTTGGGCAGGCTGGCCAGCAGGTTGGCGTGCAGGTCGCCGGCCTGGGTGCGGTGGGCCTCGTCCACCATCACCAGAATATCTTCGCTGTTGTTCAGTTGCTCAAAGTCGCCGAGCTTGCTGGCCTCGTCCCGGTATTTTTGGATCATGGCAAACACCAACCCAGGCCCGTCTTGGCGCAGAAGGTTTTTCAGGGCCTGACTGTTTTTGGCGATTTGCACCGCCTCGCCACTCAAGGTGGCGGTGCCGGAGAGCTGCTTTTGCAGGTCGTTGCGGTCGGTGACCACCACCACTTTAAAGCGGCGCAGAGCCGGGTCCGTGCGGATACGGCGCAGGGCGAATACCATGGTCAGGCTTTTGCCCGAGCCCTGGGTGTGCCAGACAATGCCGCCACGGCGGTCGTATTCACCGTCCTGTTTGCGGGTTTTGCCGGTTTGCAAACGGTGAATGGCTTTCACCACACCGCGATACTGCTGGTAGCGGCACACCAGTTTGATGGTCTGGCCGCCGGTGGTCATAAACAGCGTAAAGTGGCGCACTATGTCCAACATGTTGGCTTTATCCAACATGCCCGCCACCGTGCGCTGCTGAGGCGAGAGGCTTTTAACCCCCAGGGCTTCGGCCACCTCGGCCTCGGTGCGCTGGGGGTTGTCGATGCCCGCCACGGTTTTCCAGGGCAGGTAGTGGCCACTGCCAGCGGCCAGAGTGCCCACCAGGCACTCATCAAAGCAGGTGGCCAGCAGAAACTGGTTGGCATTAAACAGCGCCGGCGCCCCTTCGTTATCGCTTACCTCGCCCTGGGCAAAACGCTGATTGGAATAGCGGCGCAACTGATCGATGGCCTCGCTCACCGGCGCGGAGCTGGCGGTGGGACTTTTGCACTCAATCACCACCAGCGGAATGCCGTTGACCAGCAGCACCAGATCCGGAATCACATGCTGTTTGACGCTGTCGTGCCCAGGCGGGCACTGCACTTTGAATTGGTTGATCACCGTGAACTGGTTGTTGGCCGGATCTTCCCAGTCGATATAGTGAATGGTGCGCGAGCGTCCGCCGTCCCAATCCGCCAGACCGTCCACCACAAAACCTTCGGTCAGCAGTTCCGTGGCAATCTGGTTGGCCTCCATCAGCCCCGGCGCGGCGATGCGCGTCAGGGCGGACACAGCACTGCTGATGCGCTCCTCGTCCAGCCATTCCGCTTGCTGGCCATTGTCCAGGTTACGGGTATTGATCCGCTTAAGCTGGGCGCGCAGTACGTCGGCTTGCAACACCTCGGCAAAACTCTTGCGCCCGGTGGCCGCCGGGTTCTCCAGGCTGCCGGAGGTAAAGGTCCAGCCCATAGCCACCAACTGGTCGATTAAGGGCTGTTCGCTGTACTGTAATTCCGGGCCCATAAACAAACTCCTGTTAGCTGGCTTTGGCGGTGTCGAGTAGCGAGGTGACGCGGACGCGGCCGGTTAGGAGGTCATCCATTAGGCCGGATTTTTGTTTTTTGAGTTTTTCGTACTTTTCATTCTCTTTCTGAAGTCTGGTGTTTAGGCCAGAAGAAGATCGACAGATTCTTGCGGCTTCCTCAGCGCTTGGAATCGGAAGCAGCATCTTTTCAAGTACCGTAATGTAAATATGCTTGATAGTTGATCCACCTGCATCTGCCAAAATTCGCTCCTGGCCTACCGGAGACCTTAGATAGGTTTGGATATAATCCGCGTCGGTATCCGGCAATGGTTGCATAACTGCGACAGACTGATTAACGCAGACATTATCGCTATCAACAACAGCGACACGACCCAGCGTTCCATCCTTAGTAATCAAAACATCTCCGATTTTTGGTTTGCTTTTCTCTGAGAGCAAATCGAACGCGCGCGTAGAGGTTTTTCGAGCCGTTGTATAGTTTATTGACCCATCGCTTACATCAGCGGCAGTAACCATCCATGGCCCTTCTTCTGTTGTTGGCATAGGGCTGGTAAACCCATAAGTAGTGCGCACCAAGAAATTCATTAGCGGCTTGAATTCCCACTCCCTCGGAATCCACCCCTGCGGAGATTCTTTATAGAGTTCGGGGGCTTGGTTGCGGGTTGGGCGGAGTTGGCCGTTGGCGTCGATGCCACGCGTCAGCAGGTCGTGCAGCAGGCCCTGTTTGACCTGCTGCAGCTTGGCGATAATGGCCTCAGTTTGGCGAATTTGGGTGTCCAGGGTGTCGAGGATATTGGCGATGGTTTTTTGCTCCTTCACATCAACCGGAATATCAACTTGGTATCCCAAGTATTGTTCTAGTTTTAAGTTAATAATCCCTGTGGTTTGTTGCTGCATAGCTTTTATCGGTGGCTGAGCATAGAACCAATGAAGCAACAAACAGAGAAATCTAGGGTAAACCACAGCTCTGTTCGGTCGAAGTGTCCTAAAGAAGTTAGAGACAACGAATTTCTGGGTTAACTCAGCCTCGAAAAAGGCAACACGCCCAACTGGTTTTTCTGTACTTCCTCCAGATGCCTCAAGAATGATATCTCCGCTCAAAAGCTGCTTTTCATCAAGCTTTTTCGCAGCAATCTTTCGGTGAGCGCCACCCTCGACATCTACTGTCATTTTATCTGAAACGTTGGTCGCTCGAAGAACTTGCACATTCGCCGGGGTCGGGTCGTCACCCCACTCACCTGCAAAGTGAGAAACTAAACATTCGCGGATAGGCAGACTTCTCCACTCAGACATATCCCAGCCCCTCCAAATACCCGGCCAGTTTCTTCGCCGCCCGATCCCTTTCCTGTTCAATCTCGGTCAGCGTCACTTGGTATTTATCCCACCAGTTTTCCACGGCGGAGATCACCTGTTGGCGCTGGGCGCTGATATAGCGCTCTACGATGCTGTGCATATCGTTGTGCAGAATATTCAGCAGCAGCTCGGCGGCCTCGGCATCGTCCAGGGCGTCCACGCTAGTGTTGAGTTCCTCTGGCAGGGCGGCCTGTTTTTCCTTGAGTTTTTTGGCGTTGGCGGTGCGCTGTTTTTTCCAGGCTTTGATCTGTTTTTCCAGCTCGGCGATGTCCGCTTCGCTCAGTGGCTCGTTATCGCTCTCGTCTTCGTCGTCGCCGTTTTTGGGCAGTTGTTCCTCGGCGGCTTTGATCTGGCTATCCAGCTCGGCTTTGCGGTTGTCCAGTTGTTGCAGCTCTTTCAGAAAGTCGCTTAACAAGAACTTCACCAGCTTGTGCTCCAGCGGGTCGTCTTTGTTGTTTTTGTCCTCCATGGCGGTGAGGATACTGGTGCGCCAGGCGTCGATGACGCCTCGGCTGTCGCGGGCCATGAGGGTGAGAAAGTCGTACTTTTGCTGGTGCCAGAAGCCGGCGATCATGCCGCTGATTTGAAAGTCGTCCAGCAGGCCGATGGGTTTCAGGGCCTCGCTAAAGCTGTTCAGCAGCTCTTGGCGCAGAGCGGCGTATTCCCGGTGCTGGGCCAAGGCGGTAATGCTCTGACTATGGTGTTGCCACCAGTGGTTAAAGGCGTCGCGCAGGGCCTGCTCCTGGGCCTGCACACCGGCGTTTTGCTCGATGGCGGGTTTGATATCCACTTTTTGAGTAAACGAATCGCGAAAAAGCTGGTAGCCGGGGTCGTTGCGCTTGGGCCGGAACAGGTCTTCGGGGTTCAGGCCCTGGGCCTGAAATAGGGGCAACTTGGCTTCGATTTCCGCCTCGGGAATGCCGCCCACCAAATGGGCGTGTACGTCGTGGGGCTCCGGTGGCGGGGCATTGTCCGCGTAGCGGCGGATGTTGAGGTTGTAGCCGTTCTCGCGCAATGTGTCGGTGCTGACAATGCTGGCAAAGCCGGGAATGTCCCGGCCCTCGCCTGCGGCAAAGGCCTCGTAGACGGCGGCGATTTTTTCAATGTGCTCGGGCATCAGGTAATTTTGCGCCCGGCCCTCGAAGTATTCCCGATCGGCATTGATAAACAGGGTTTTGCCCTGGTTGTTCGGGTGTTTGCTGCTCACCTGCTGGGCGCCTTCGCTCACGCGCTGGCGCAGCACCAGTATGCAGGCGGGAATGCCGGTGCCGTAAAACAGGTTGGGCGGCAGGCCGATCACCGCCTCCAGCAGGTCGTGCTCAATAATGCCGGCGCGGATGCGCTGCTCGTCACCGCCGCGAAACAACACGCCGTGGGGCAATACGGTGGCCACCATGCCGCCGGGGGCGCAGACGGCCAGCATATGCTGCAAGAACATCAGGTCCGCCTTTTTGCTGCCCAGGGGCACCTCGCCGTACTGGAAGCGCTCGCGGTGCAGGGGCTGGAACACCGGCTGGCCGGTTTCGTCTTCGTCCTTGCTGCCGAAGTTGATGGAAAACGGCGGGTTGGTGAGGATGCGGTCAAAGCGCTGCAGCTCGCCGTCCTTGATGTGGCGGGGCTTTTCCAGGGTGTCGTCGTTCTGCAGGTTGGCGGTGGTGATGCCGTGCAGCAGCATGTTCATTTTGGCAATGGACCAGACGGTGCCGGCGGCCTCCTGGCCGTAGCAATCCAGCCGGTAGCCCTCGCCGCCGTGCTCATCGATCCATTCCTTGGCGGCAATCAGCATACCGCCGGAGCCACAGCAGGGGTCGTAAACGCGGTGGTTCTGCTCCGGTTTAAGCAGCCGCACCATCATGCGCACCACCGGGCGGGGCGTATAGAACTCGCCGCCCTTTTTACCGGCGGAGTCGGCAAAGTCGCCAATCAGGTATTCGTAGGCGGCGCCCAGCAGGTCCGGAAATTCAAAGTCCCGGTCGCGCAGGCGGTATTTATTGAAGTGGTTAATCAGCCCGCGCAGCTTGATATCCGGCAGCTTGCTCTGGCCCACCTTGCGGTTGAAGTCGATATGCTCCAGTACATCCTGCAGGCTGGTATTGCCCTGCTCCAGGCCTCCCAGAGCAGTATTGAGGGCATCGCCGACGTTTTTGTGCACTTCCTTGACCAGGTAGCTCCAGCGGGAGTTTTCCGGCACATAGAAGGAGTTTTTGTACCAGAGCCGGTTTTCAGCGATTTCGGTGGCCTCGGTTTCGGGCTTGCCCTTGGCTTTCTGGTCGGCAATCACCCGCTCGCGGCGCTCTTCGAATACATCTGAGCAGCGCTTCAGAAACAGCATACCGAAGATGTATTCCTTGAACTCCGAGGCGTCCATCTTGCCGCGCAGGATATCGGCGGCGCTGAACAGGTGGCGTTCGAGTTGGCTGAGGGTTAGGGGCATAGAACGTCCTGATTCGGGGATAGTTTCGCTATTTTTGTGGGTTCGGCCGGGTTGAAGGGGCTCCCAGCCCAAATGACGCTAAATATACCATCTTAGCGAAGACGAGCGGAGGTCTGGGATAATGATAGCGAAGGGATGGTGCAGATATAAAAAAACCCCGCTTCTTGCGAAGCGGGGTTTCTGTATATGGCGCACTCGGGAGGATTCGAACCTCCGACCGCTCGGTTCGTAGCCGAGTACTCTATCCAGCTGAGCTACGAGTGCGTGTTCAACGAGTGCGAATACTAGAGATCTGGATCGCCTTCGTCAAGTGGTTGATTGGAAAAAGTTTTTTTGTTCGAAGGAATGGTGAAATTCTGATCTATCTCGGCGGCAGAAAGGCCGGAGGGATATACCGGGGCACATTCTTGTGCCCCGCCCTTCGGGCAGCATGCGGCTGTAGCAAACGATGGCGATATGGGTCACAAGAGGGATAGACCGAGGCGCATCCATGCGCCTCGCCCTGCGGGCGCCTTCGGCGGTCCCAATCGCTCCAGGCGATTGGTCGAACCGGAGGGTTCGAACCAAGACATCCCTCACCGCCATATACAAAAAAACCCGGCGATGATTGCCGGGTTTTTTGTATATGGCGGTGAGGGAGGGATTCGAACCCTCGAACGGTTGCCCGTTACACACTTTCCAGGCGTGCGCCTTCAGCCACTCGGCCACCTCACCGTATCTGATTGTCGCTCCGCCCCGTGGGGTGTCGCTCAGAGGTGGCGTAATTTACACAAGTGGGCCGGTAAACGCAACGCTATTGGGGCGGCCAGGGGGTAAAAATTTGGTTCAGATCCAGGGGCTTGGGCTTGTGGAAGGGTTTGACCGGGGTGCCCAGGTAGAGAAAACCGATGATCTGCTCGCCCTCGGTCAGGCCCAGGCCCTCGTCCACCACCGGGTGGTAGGCCATTTTGCCGGTGCGCCAGAAGGCGCCGATGCCCTGGGCGAAGGCGGCGTTGAGCATGTTCTGGACAGCGGCACCGGCGGACAGTTGCTGCTCGAGCACGGGAACCTTCGGATTCTCGCGGCAGCGGGCGATGGCCACCAGAATCAGAGGGGCGCGATGGGGTTTGCGGCGCAGGGAGTCCTGGTCCTTCTCCGACAGGTCCGGATCGTCATGCCGCGCGGCCTGACAGAACAGCTCGCCCAGCTGGTCCAGGCCAGCGCCCTCCACCACCAGAAAGCGCCAGGGTCGCATCAGGGCATGGTCGGCGGCGCGGGTGGCGGCACGGAAGATGGCCTCGCGTTGGCTCGGTGTGGGTGCCGGGTCGGCCAGCTTGGCGGTGGAAACCCGCTGGTGGAGCGCGTCTAGTGCATCCATAAAAAACCTGTAAACAGTAGATCTGAGAAAGAGGACTCTAAGGCATTTGAGTGGGGCGCATCATACCACGAGGCAACAGGATCCTTTCCCGTCAACGGACCCGCTTTGCACGTCATAATGTTGCTTAATGCGCCAATAAGCGCCGATTCATGGACTTTTGGTCTGAAAAAACGTCTAATACGTGCTCCAAGGATGAGCGGACGATTCCAGGACCGACCTTGATTTTCGGGAGCACACCGCCTGACCCGTCTGGCGATATCAAAAGGGGCAATAAAGACCCCGGGACGGAATACTCAGCGGTGTGCCTGGCAGGCTAGCGCGCAACCAAGGTTTCCGATAACAATGACTAAAAATCCCAACAATCCGACACCCGTCCCCGAAGGGGTTCCCGGGGAGTCACCCCTGCATCAGTATTATTTTCGGTCGCTGATCTGTTTTGCCGCCGCCGGCACCCTCGCCTCCTACATCGAGTGGTCCAGTGTTCAGCCCGTATACATCGCCACCATCGTGGTGTTGCTGCTCTATACCTATCTGACGTTTCATTTCACCATCAAGCTGGACCGCGCCAAGCTCGAGCGCGTGACCCGCTACCTGTCCTGGTCGGATGCCGCCCTGATCGGGCTGGTGCTGAGCCTGACCAACTTCAGTGTGCTGCCGTTGGCGCTTTTTCTGACCATGATCCAGTTCAACGCCCTGCTGACCGGGGGTATCCGACGCTGGGTTGAGGATAACGTGGCGTTCGCCGGCGGTATCCTGCTGAGCTTTCTGGTGCACAAGCCGCAGTGGGTGTTCAGCAGCAGCATTGAAATCAGTGCGGCCAGCCTGATCGGTATTATCACCTACTTTCTGGCTTACGCCCTCTACATGCACCAGCGCATGCACCGCCTGACGCTGAACCAGAAAAAGCTGGAAAACGAGCAGAAGTGGCACAAAATACGCGCCTACAAACTCTCGCGTTACCTGCCCCCTCCGGTATGGCGGGCGATCAACCAGGGCAAGGACCACATGCTGCTGGCCGAGCGCAAACGGATCACGGTGTTTTTCTCGGACATCAAGAACTTCAGCCAATTGTCGGAAGAGATGGAGGCCGAGTCGCTCACCGAGCTGCTCAACCACTACCTGACGGAGATGTCAAAAATCATCACCCACTACGGCGGCACCATCGACAAGTTCATGGGTGACGGCATCATGGTGATGTTTGGTGACAGCAACAGCAAAGGGGTCAAACAGGATTGCGTCAATTGCCTGTCCATGGCCATTGCGATGAAAAAGCGGATGAAGTCGCTACAGCAGGAGTGGTACAACCAGGGCATCAAAAAGCCGTTGCAGATTCGCATGGGCATCAACACCGGCTACTGCACGGTGGGCACCTTCGGTACTTCCAGCCATCTGGACTACACAGTCCTGGGCACACACGTGAACCTGGCCAGCCGGCTGGAGTCGGCTGCCGCGCCGGATGAAATCCTGATTTCGCACGAGACCTGGTCGCTGGTGAAAGATTCAGTAATGTGTCGGGACAAGGGCGAGATCAACGTCAAGGGCTTCAGCCAGCCGGTCAAGGTGTACCAGGTGGCCGATTTCCGCAAGGAGCTGGGCCGCAACCAGAGCTTCTTTGAGGATCGTGCGGAGGGCTTTTCCATGTACCTCGACATGGACAAGGTGCGCAACTACGAGAAAGCGAAAGTCATCAAAGCGCTGCAGACGGCCGCGGAAAAACTCAAGGACAAGGTCATCGTCTAGTCAATCAGACTTCCTTCCCGGCGGGAGGCTTACTGTCGGATCAGCCGCTGAAACTCCGGGGCCTCAAGCGCCTCCGAACTGCGTAGCGGGTTGATGTCCAGCCCACCCCGCCGGGTATAGCGGGCGTAGACCTGCAGGAATTCAGGCAGGCAGCGCTCACTGATATCCAGGAACATCCGCTCCACACAGTGTTCGTGAAAGTCCTGATGTTCGCGAAACGAAACGATATAGCGCAACAGCCCTTCCCGATCGATCCCCGGCCCCCGGTAGCGGATTTCCACCGTGGCCCAATCCGGCTGCCCGGTGACCGGGCAATTGCTTTTCAACAGATTGCTGTAGAGGGTCTCGCTCACGACCGGGTTCGGGGCTGAGAGATTCTCCGGCGCCGGGTGGTAGTGCTCAATGGTGACCGGCAGGTCGTCCAGACAGTCCCCTGCCGGCTCCTGCACCGGCAGGCGGGCACTGGCGAGGGGTGTCAGCTCAACGCTCACTGTGGCGCCCGTGGCCCGGCTCAGGTCCTGCACCAGATAATCGCGTACTGCTTCGGACCGGGCAAACACACTCTGATTGAACGAGTTCAGGTACAGCTTGAATGACTTGGATTCCACCAGGCACTCGCTGTCGCAGGGGATCTGGAACCGGGCGAGCGCTACCTGGGGCTTGCCCCGCTCGTCGAGCCAGGACACCTCGTAACCGGTCCAGAAATCGACACCGTAAAAAGGCACGTCTCCCGGCCTGATTCCCAGGCTCGCGCGGGTCTCGGCCCGGCGAATGGGAAACAGCTGCTCCGGGTCGTAGCGGGATACATAGTGCGTGTGCTCGCCCAGCGGGCCGTGTCCAGTCATGAAAGGTCCAGTCATGAAGTGTTCAGTCAGAAACTGCCTCCCGATCAGGCGCGCAAGCGCTTGCCACTTTTGAGCAGGTGCAGGCCCACCATGAACAATACAATCACACACACTACCAGACCGCCGAACGCCATGGGAATGTTCACATCGGAAATGCCGAGCATGCCGTAGCGAAACGCGTTGACCATGTACAGGATCGGGTTCAGCCGGGCCACGCCCTGCCAGAACTCAGCCAGGAGGTCGATGGAGAAAAACACCCCACCAAGATAAGTGAGCGGCGTGAGCACAAAGGTGGGAACAATGGCGATATCGTCAAAGGTATTGGCATACACCGCGTTAATGAACCCCGCCAACGCAAACAGCATGGCCGTGAGTATGACGATCGCGACCGTGATGAACCAACTGTGGATCTCAAAATCGGTAAAGAACAGTGCCAGGCAGGTCACAAAGAAGCCGACGGCCAGACCGCGGGCCACACCGCCCAGACAGTAGCCAAGCAGAATGATGTAGTTGGGTGTGGGCGAAACCAGCACCTCTTCGATACTGCGCTGGAATTTGGCGCTGAAAAAAGACGAAGTGACGTTCGAGTAGGAGTTGGTCAGCACCGCCATCATGATCAGGCCCGGCACCACAAACTGGATGTAATCAAAACCGCCCATCTCGCCGATGCGGCTGCCAATAAGCTTGCCGAAGATCACAAAATACAGGGCCATGGTGATGGCCGGCGGCAGCAGCGTCTGCACCCAGATGCGGGTGAAGCGCTTGATTTCCTTGCGCAGCAGGGTCGTAAACGCAATCCACTGTTCTCTATACTCCACGACTGTTACCTCCCGCCGGTGTTTGCGTTTCGTCAGTTTTGGCTGGCTCTTCCGAATCACTCTCCGGCGAATCGCCGTCCTGGCCATTGCCCGTCATGGAGACAAACAGCTCTTCCAGCCGGTTGGCTTTGTTGCGCATGCTCACAATATCCAGCCCCTGCGCCGTCAGCGCCTCGAACACCCGATTGAGCGATTGCCCTTTTTCGATATCCACTTCAAAACAGTGTTCATCCACCAGCCGCGTGGCGAAACCATCGACCTTGGGCGCTTCCCACACCGATCCGGCGCAGTCAAAAATGAACACTTCGCGGTTGAGCTCGGTAAGCAGGCTGCGAATGGTGGTGTTTTTGATGATCCGGCCATCGTCGATGATCGCCACATGCCGGCAGAGGCTCTCGGCCTCCTCAAGGTAGTGGGTGGTGAGAATGATCGTGGTGCCCGCCTCGTTGATCTCGCGCAGAAACTCCCACATGGAGCGGCGCAGCTCGATGTCCACACCGGCGGTGGGCTCATCCAGAATCAGCAGTTTGGGCTCATGCACCAGCGCCCGCGCGATCATCAGCCGGCGCTTCATGCCGCCGGAGAGCATCCTCGCCGGGGTATCGCGCTTGTCCCACAGCCCCAGTTTTTTCAGATACTTTTCGGTCTGGATTCTGGCCGTTTTGCGCGGCAAGCCATAGAAACCACCCTGCTGCAGAATGATATCCTGCACCTTCTCAAACATGCTGAAGTTGAATTCCTGGGGAACGACACCCAGAAACTTCTTGGCCTGGGAGAAGTGGGTATCAATGCTGGTGCCGAAAATATCCACCTCGCCGGCGGTTTTACGCACCAGAGAGCAGATCACCCCGATGGTGGTCGATTTGCCGGCGCCATTCGGGCCCAGCAGGGCAAAGAAATCGCCCGGCTGAACCTCCAGCGATATGCCTTTGAGCGCATGAAAGTCATCATCGTAGACTTTGGTGAGATTTCTTATCGAAAGTGCAGCTGTCATAATGTCTGTGTTCACTCATTCATCGGAGGGCGGGCATCGATATCGTGTGCCGCCCGGGGAGTTACGCGTGTCAATCACACCCAACCATTACGCAGAACGCCAGCATCGGGACTACCACCTGCGCCTGCTGCGCGATTTTATTCGCCAGGTCCAGCAGCAGCCTCCGTTCGTTCTGGAAGAATGCCCACCAGAGGATCTGGAGTTTCTCCAGCGGCTGGAGGCTCTGCCTCAAGCGCATGAGCAGGATGACTTCCTGCACCAGGGGCAACAGCTGTTAAGCCGCGTGATCGCCGCCTACGCCCATCTGGTGCCACTGTTGCACCGGGACCTGCTCTGGTTCTTCGGCGGCGACTGCCTGCATTACATGCCGGACGAGGAGATCGCAAAATACCAGGAGCTCGATGAGCGCCTGCACGAGGCGATTGCCCGGGACCTGGAGTTCTCTTACGAAAATGAACGCGCCAAGGTATTCGGGTTGCATTGAGTACCGCAGAGGACGGGTAGTTTAGCAGATTTGAAAGTCCGGCGGGACGGTGGCGGAACGGCCAGTGGTATCCCGGCGGATGCGCTTCGCTTATCGCGCCCTACGGAGAGTCTGGAGCGGGACAAATCGGCAGGAACGCCGATTTCATAAGCCCCATCCCTGGGGCTTACCTGACGGCAGCTTCGCTGTGCCAATTTGCTCCCGGCAAATTGGTGCACAGCCGAAGGCTGCGACGTGCAGGAAGCACTAATGCCGCGGAGCACAGGGAGGTGCGAGAGCGGCCCGAAGGGCGAGCCACAGGGATGTGGCGAGTGCAACGAGACTCGTTTTCCGGGCGGACACCTGTGCCCAACCGTCAGGCACAAAAAAAGCCGACCGAAGTCAGCTTTCTTTGTTGAATTGGAGCGGGAAACGAGATTCGAACTCGCGACCCCAACCTTGGCAAGGTTGTGCTCTACCACTGAGCTATTCCCGCAATGGCGTCCCCTAGGGGAGTCGAACCCCTGTTACTGCCGTGAAAGGGCAGTGTCCTAGGCCACTAGACGAAGGGGACCCTGGACCTCCGTGAGCGTTTCGCCGTGTGGCGTTACCCTCAAGAAGTGGTGCGCATTCTAGGGAGCAGACCCCTTGCTGTCAACACTTTTTTGTAACTTTTTATCACAGGGAAACAACGACTTAGGTTTGGAGCAACGTCGGCCCCGGCCCGAGGCGTCTTCGGCCAACAAGCGGCTTTCTGGCCGCGCCCCTAATGATGCTATACTCAGTCCGTTCGAGCCCACTCCCCGGGACGGTTTGGCGGACATCCTCTAAACTCAAATTTCTATAACAACGGCAGCCTATGTCTTCAATCGTCATCGTCAGCATTATCTTTGCCCTGCTGATTGTCCTGGTGGGCTACGCCTTCGTTTACCAGACCCTGGAAAAACGTCGCAAGCGCCGCCAGCGCCTGCTGACCGCCCTCAAGCACCGGGAGCGCTCATTCAAGTACATGGTCTCGGGCTTTCCCCCGGGATTTCTCACCCGGGATCTGACGCTGATCGTCTACCGGGCGCTGCTCGATGCCTGCGAACAGCTGAGCCGGCTCGAGCCACGGGACCGCAGCCACCTGGAGGACTATACCTACTACTCCAATGAGCTCGAGGCCCTCAAGCAGCAGGACCATCCCAAGCGGGGTCGACTGGAGCACCCCGAGCAGGTGGGCGAGCTCAAGCTGTTACTACAGGATCTGTATCGGTTCATTGCACTGCAGGCCGAGCGCGGCAACCTGGGAGCCTCCCAGGGTGAGGCCTACAAAGAGCAGATCAAGCGGTTGGCGGTGCAGATGTCGGTGGATGCCCACGCGATCAACGCGCGTCAGGCCCAGGCGGCGGGCAAGCCCAAGCTGGCCCTGCATTTCTACAACCTGGCCCGCAAGCAGTTACTGCGCGAGAACGGCGGTCAGGGGTACCAGAAGCAGCTGGGCCAGATCAGCGGCATCATCGCCAAGCTTGAAGAGCAGCTGGCCCAGGCCCCCGAAGCGAGCCAGACGGCCGCCGGCCCCGCTCCGGAAGAAGAAAAGGAGTGGGAACACTTCAACGAAGAGGCCGCCGGCTGGAAGAAGAAACAGCTCTACGATTGATCGTCGGCTTCAAGCTCCACAGACGCTGAGTTGATGCAATAGCGCAGCCCGGTGGGTTCGGGGCCATCGGGAAACACATGCCCGAGGTGGCAACCGCAGTTCTGGCAGGTCACCTCGGTGCGTCGCATACCGTGGCTGCCATCAAACACCTCCTCGATTTTGCCCTCTTCAATCGGCTGATAGAAGCTGGGCCAACCGCAACCGGCATCGTATTTGGTGTCCGCGTCGAACAGCGGCTCACCGCAACAACGACAACGATAGATGCCATCGTCAAATACATTCCAGTATTGTCCGGTAAACGGTGGCTCCGTGCCCTTTTCGCGACAGACCCGATATTCCTCCGGCGAGAGCTTCTCGCGCCAGTAGTCTTCGCTGTGGTTTTTGGCTTCACTCATAAGAGCTGCTCCTTGACAGGGCTATGGCAGAGACGGGATGATTCGTGAAACCATTGACGGAACGTCAACACTTCACTCACCTGCCCTAATTGGACATGATACTGTAGATGCGCACCATTCATAAATCCACCAAACTCGAAGGGGTCTGTTACGACATTCGCGGCCCGGTGCTCGAGCACGCCTACCGTCTGGAAGAGGAAGGCCAACGCATTCTGAAACTGAACATCGGCAATCCGGCGCCGTTTGGTTTTGCCGCGCCCGATGAGATCATCCAGGACGTTATCTACAATCTCCCCAATGCCGAGGGCTACACCACCTCGCGCGGTCTCTTTGCCGCGCGCAAGGCAATCATGCAGGAGTCCCAACGCCTGCGGGTTCCCGGCGTCGACATTGACGATATATTCCTGGGCAACGGCGTCAGCGAGCTGATCGTCATGGCCATGCAGGCATTGCTCAACAATGGCGATGAGATCCTGGTGCCCTCTCCCGATTATCCCCTCTGGACGGCGGCGGTCAACCTCGCCGGCGGCAAGGCCGTGCATTACCGGTGCGACGAACAGTCCGACTGGTTTCCGGATATGGAGGACATCGCGAGCAAGGTCACCGACCGCACCCGCGGTATTGTGGTGATCAACCCCAACAACCCCACCGGCGCGGTCTACAGCCAGGATCTGCTGGAGCAGGTCATTCAGCTGGCGCGCGAGAAGAACCTGATTCTGTTTGCCGACGAGATCTACAGCAAAATCCTGTACGACGACGCCGAGTTTGTGCCCATGGCGCGACTGGCGCAGGACATCCTGTGTGTCAGTTTCAACGGCCTGTCAAAATGCTACCGCCTGGCGGGCTTCCGCTCCGGGTGGATGACCATCAGCGGTGCCAAGCACAAGGCCAAGGGCTATGTGGAGGGTCTGGAAATGCTTGCCTCCATGCGCCTGTGCGCCAACGTGCCGGCCATGTATGCCGTGCAGACGGCGCTCGGGGGCTACCAGAGCATCAACGAGCTGATCATTCCTGGCGGACGGCTGCGCGACCAGCGGGATGCGGCCATGGCGGCCATCAATGATATCCCGGGCATGTCCTGCGTCCAGCCCAAGGGGGCGATCTACCTCTTCCCCAAACTGGATCTGAGCCGCTACAAGATCAAGGATGACCAGCAGCTGGTGCTGGACTTCCTGATCCAGGAGAAAGTGTTGCTGGTCCAGGGCACGGCCTTCAACTGGCCGGAGAAAGACCATCTGCGCATCGTGTTCCTGCCTCGCGAGGATGAGTTGACCAAGGCCATTCAGCGCCTGGGCAACTTCCTGGAACACTACTCCCAGTAGCGGGGGCAGCGCTTATGGCCGACCTTCATATCGCCGACTTCTACAAAGACGCCGCGCGTATTCTGGTACAGCTGTACAACAGCTTTCCGCGCAAGGTGATTGTCTTTGTCGAAGACATTGCCGGGCCGGATACCCCGGACGAGTTTGGGCTGCACAGCACCCGCCACCAGGCGTGCCTGGCTACCATGCTGTGGCTGGCCCAGGCCGGGTATGTGAGTTACGACAGCCTGATACGACAGGAAGCGATTGATCAGGCCACCCTGACCCAGCGCGGCTTTACTCTCCTGGCCTCGCCTCTGCCGGTGCATGAAGTGGTGGGGCTGTCCGGCCCCGATGACGAGGAGCCGGAAGAGGACGCTGCCAATGAGGCGGGCCCGGTGGATGCGGTGACGGCCGCCGCGCAGGCGGGCAACGGCATTCAGCTGCTGCGCGATGTGCTCAAGTACGGCTCGTCCGATGCCATTGAGCAGGTGATGCTGGAGCTGTTACGGCAGGCGCGGCATCATGTTTGAGGGTAATTGACGGCGGGTGGCGCGGCAGGTGGCGCTTTCGCTCCGATACGTCGGACCGACCTGCCCTACGACAACAATGTTATTCAACGACGAATCCCAGGGCTTCCAGCCGCACACGCTGTACTTCCGGTAGTTCTCCGCCTTCACCCTGAACTCGATAGTTACTGAACTCGCGCCGTTTGGGGTAGTGTTTGCGCAGCTGGTCGAAGCCTTTGGCAAAATCCGCTTCACCCGCCTCGGCCTGGCTGGCCAGCTCCCGCAGACGTCGATCGTCACCGGCGATGTCATACACCTGGGGAATCAGGGCCCGAAGCCCGGTCCAGAAGTCGTCCGTCGCCAGACGCCGCTCCGGGTCTTCCACCGCCGGGCGCAGCTGCTCCAGGCTGAGCTCGGGTTCCCTGGCGAGATGCCGGCACAGCGCCTGATAGATCATGTGGGTACCCTGAATCTTGCCGTCGTAGCTGTAGCCGGCAATGTGGGGGCTGCCCAACGCCACCTGCGCCAATAGCGGGCGGGAAATGTCCGGCTCCGGCTCCCAGACATCCAGCACCACCTTCAGATCCGCCCCGCCCTGCAAATGGGCCAGTAGCGCCTCATTGTCCACTACCGGACCGCGGCCGGCGTTGAGCAGCACTGCGCCGGGCTTGAGCTTCGCCAATTCGGCGGCGCCCAGCAGGTGGAAACTGGGGTGCGGACCGCTGTGGGTCAGCGGGGTGTGCAGGCAGACCACATCACAGGCGAGCACCGAAGCCAGGTCGGTGAGATCGGGGTTCTCTTCCAGGGTCAGAAAAGGGTCATAACAGCGGCATTCCACCCCCTGGGCCCGCAACCGCCGGTGCAGCCGACCGCCGACATTGCCACAACCGATAATGCCCACCCGCTGGTGCTGCCAGTCCACATCCATGTGCGCCAGGGCGGCATAGACATACTCCACCACCGAGTTGGCGTTGCTCCCTGGAGCGCTGGCCCAGGTGATCCCCGCTCGCTCAAAATAGTCCAGATCCAGGTGGTCCACGCCAATGGTGCAGGTCCCCACAAAGCGCACACCTGTGCCGGCCAAGAGCGCCTCGTTGACCTGAGTGACCGAGCGCACCAGCAATACCTCGGCCTCAAGCAGATCCTCCCGGCGCATCTCCCGGCCGGGCAAGCGCACGATCTCCCCCAGTTGGCCAAAGCACTCCTGCACAAAGGGGATGTTCTCGTCGGCGACTATCTTCATGGTTCTGGTTCCAGTATTCGGTTAAAAAAACGTGTTGAGCGGTCTGTAGGGCACGGTAAGCGAAGCGCACCTGCCGGGGTTTTGCCAAACCTGTTTAAGGCAGATGCGCTGTCGATTATCGTGCCCTACATCACTCCTCGAGGGCTCGGCGGGTGCGGGTGACGAAGCCCTCGCCAAATCCCATTTCGTCGGCAAATTCTTCCAGCGCCCACCAATCCACCGGGCGCACTTGCAGGTCGGACAGGGTCACGCCCAGAGGCAGATCGTCCACGATGGTCGCCAGTTGCCGGGACAGGGCTACCTGCTCGCGGTGGGCCTCAAGCTTGGCCGCCAGGGTCTTCGCCCCGCGAATGGGCAGCGCCGCCACGGCGGCCAGATCGGCCCAGAGTGCGTCCAGGCTGCCAAAGTGGCGCAGCAACCCTACCGCCGTCTTGGGCCCGACGCCGGGCACTCCGGGAATATCGTCAATGCTGTCGCCCACCAGCGCCAGATAATCCACCAGCTGTTCCGGCCGGACACCCATTTTGACCTCCAGATCCGGCGCGTAGGCGCGCCTGTCGGCGCCATGATCCCACAGATAGTCCTGGGGCCGGCAGATCAGTTGGCCCAGATCCTTGTCCCGGGTGAGAATCGCCACCGGATGCGGGCTGCCGCGCAGCATCCTCGCCAGGGTACCAATCAGGTCGTCCGCCTCGTGACTCTGACTGGCGAAACTGGCGATGCCCAGAATTTCGCCAAACCGGCGGCAGGCGCGCAACTGAAACGCCAGGGCCTCATCCGGATGAGGTCGGCTGATTTTGTAATCGGGATAGAGCTCATTGCGAAAGCACTGGCCCAGGCTCTCGTCGTAGCAGGCGGCCATATGCCGGGGCTGCTCCTTCTCCAGCAGACGCAGCAGAAAGGTGCTGTAGCCGTAAACCGCGCCGGTGCCAAAACCCTCGTCGCGGCTGACCCAGTTATCCGGCAGGGAGAAGTAGTAGCGAAAAATGTAGATGGAGGCGTCAATCAGACAGACGGGGGACGAGCTCATGCCAACTCGCTCCAGCCAAAGCGCTGCGGCCGGAGAAACCCGGACAGGCTGGTTGCGGTGCCATAGTGACTGATCAGCGATGTCAGAAAGGCGCTGACCCGCTCGTTCACCCCCCGCTCGCAGAACCTCAGAGTCTGCTCATGGATCGCCCGGCGAAAGGCCTCACTCGGGCCCAGGCCGGCGGCCAGATTGTCGGCGCTGGGGCGAAAGTCAAAGTCAGCGGCCCGGGCAAACAACCGCTCCAGGGCCTGGGGCCGGACCTCCACCCGCTCAAATTCCGCTTGCTGGTCGGCGGTGCGCCCGTCTGGGGCGTACCAGTAGCCGTAATCCTCCCGCTCGCGCCGGGCCGGACCGGCGACACACCAGTGCGCCACCTCGTGCAGGGCACTGGCAAAATAGTCCCGGGTGAAGAAAATCCGGTGCAGCTCCCCCGGTCGCCCGGCGGGCGTATAGAGGGGCTCTTCGGCGCCGCCACACAGGCGGGTGAAGTGGCTACCAACAAAGGTTTGATCAAAAAGCATCACCAAATCCCGGCTATCATGCCGACTAGTGCTGCCAACATCGTACAACATGCAACTCCTCAATCTGGTGGCAGGCCACTGCCAATTGCGCACAAAAAGATTTTTGGCACCAGCTGTTGTGCTTTGGGGCTATAACCTATACTTTAGATAGTGACGGCTGGCCGTCAGCCCCGCTGACTTGCTAACCGCATTTACGCCGTCAATGTCTCCTGGGCTAGCCTCGTTAGCCCCAGCCTCAGCCAGGAGGTGTATTATGAAGACCTCAGACACAAGCCACAACACGGAAAATGTGGTCGACCTCTTCACGGGAAAAACACTCTCCGAGCTGCACGATCAGCGCTTCATACGCCTCGCTCCCGAGCTGGATGGCCTGGAGATGCTGTACTCCAATGATACCAGCGACGACAAGCTGTTCAGCCTCAAGGTGCTCTGCTGGGGCCTGCGGGCAAATGGCGATGTGGTGGGACTGGTGCCCTGGCTTAACGATATCATCGCCTGCCCCGAGATCTGTGACCCACTCAACGGTCAGTGGGAAGGTTATTACGACCCGGGCATCGACGAAGTGTTCTTCGACGCCCCGATGCACAAGGTCGTGGAGCTGGAAACGGCGGCCGATTACTACGAGTTGCAGTGTGAACACGACGACGATGTGGTCCAGGAGTTGCCGGACACCATCGGCACCCATGCGGTGCTGGCTACTGAAGAGAGCAACCGCCTGAATCTGGTGGAAGTGATCAGCTGGCGCCTGCAGCACGACGGCAGTCTCTATGGCATGCTGACGGACATGGATAAAATCGTGAGCACCCCGGTATTGCCCGGCGACGACTGTCTCTACCCGGCACAGAAGAGCAATCAGTTCCGCTACTTCTTTCAGCACCAGATCGCCAACAAGATCAAGGCAGAAGACCCGGAAGCGCTGGCCGCGATTTCGTTGCTGGTCGACGGTTACTGATACCGTCCGGGCAGGCTTCCTACTTGCTACCTGATACCTGGCTCCGGGCAAACCGGAGCCACAGTTCGCACTATTCCCCGCTATTCCCTACTTGAACCAAGGCCCCTCTCGCCGGTCAGTTCTTGCGGATGTAGTACACGTATCGACTTCCCTCTTCTTCCTGCTCCAGCAGTTCATGGCCCAGAAAATGGCAGAACTTGGGCACATCCCGCGTGGTCGACGGATCGGTAGCGATCATCTCGATCACATCCCCCTCCGCCGCCTCGCGCACCGCCCGATGCAGCAGCATTACCGGCTCCGGGCAGAGTAACCCGGTAGCATCCAGCCGCTTTTGTACTTCTTTTTGCATAACACTTCTTTCTTTCAATTTTATCGATACCCCAGAAGGTAAAACCCGCAAACCGTTGCTAGACTGACAGTAGAAACCCGATCTAATGCGAGAACCGCTTGATGAGAGCGGCTGAATGAGGGTGCCGAGATGTCGTTTTACAGAAGTTCCGCACCGGTCACGACGCTGACACCCACCGCGCTGGTTATTACCTCACACCTGCTGCGTCATGACAACCCGACGCTGGCCTCGGCCATACAGAGAGCGCTGGACGAGCTGAAACCCGTGGCAACCGAAGGGGAGATTGGCCGGCTGGCCGAGCCACAACTCAATGCCGCGCTGCTGCACAACCTGCAGGCTCAGACCGTAGGCGAAATTCTGGCCGCTTTGACCGCGATCGGCCAGCGCGCGCTGGCCGATCGGCAACATCAGCCGGAGCGTATTGCCCTGCTGCATCAACTATTGGATGACTGGGTGGCTCTGGCGGAGTGGATTCTGCAACGCAACAACACGGCGCCGGATCAGTGGCATTAATTGGCGGCAGGAATCACTGGCCCTTTGCTTTCAGGCCCGCGGGCGCTAAAATACCCCTCTGACTGCAAGCATCGCACTCATTCACCCATACTTCTGATTAACTAAAGGTCACCTTTGGGACTCTCATGATCTATGTGCTCGTAGAACGCCACATTGCCGACGGCATGGAAAGCACTTACGAAATCGTGGCGCGCAAAGCGCTCAAATCAGCCTATCGAGCGGAAGGTTTTATCAGCGGTGAGACGCTGAGAGACCTCCAGCGCCCCAACCATCACTATCTACTGTCCAAGTGGCGTTCGCTGCACGACTGGAAACGCTGGTATTACAGCGATGAGCGCTACGATGTCATGAATCAGCTGACACCGACGCTCTCCGACTTCGAAAAAATCACACTGCTGGAGCAGAATGCCTTTTAGCTGCGACTAGATCAGAGTATCTGTCAATCAGAGCCTCTGGACGTGGCCGGTGACCTCTTCCCGGTCATGGTAGAGCTGCTTGAATGCCAGGTGTGCGTCAATACCGGCCGCCTCAAAATCAGCCAGCATCCGCTCACGCAGCTTGCACACCTCCGCATAGCGCTGTTTCATCGGCAGTTTCAGGTTGAACACCGCCTCCCGGCACCAGCCCCGACATACCCACTCGGAGATGAGGTTGGCGACCCGGGCGGGTTTGTCGGCAATATCACACACAAGCCAGTCAGCCCGCTTTTTGGGCTCATAACCGAAACCGTCTTCACGGTAATGGGTCACCTGCCCCGATTCCATCAACGACTCGGCCATGGGGCCATTGTCGACCGCATCGACAAACATTCCCAGACGCACCAGCTGCCAGGTCCAGCCACCGGGCGCCGCCCCCAGATCCACCGCCCGCTGTCCGCCCGCCAGGCGTGAGTCCCACTCGTAGGCGGGCACAAAGTGATGCCAGGCTTCTTCCAGCTTGAGCGTTGCCCGGCTGGGTGCGTCCCTGGGCTGGCGCAGGCGCGGAATGCCCATGGGCCAGGCGGCGCGGTTATTGACCGGGCTGATCCCCAGGTAGGCACACTGCCCGGAAATCAGTACCAGGTGCAATTGCCAGGGGCTGTCCTCGACCACACAGCCGGCCTTCTTCAGAGCGCTACTGAACGGTGCGGTAAGCTTTTTGGCCAGAGTGGACAGCTCCTTACCCTCGTTGGTATCGGGCGTTTCCGCCACCAGCGAGCGGGCCGTGGGCAGCGCCTGAGCCAGGGCCAACAGGGGCTCCACCCGGTTGGTGGCGGGCAGATCGGCCAGCGGCGCCTGAGTGACAAACCACTGGCGGGCAAAGATCATCTCGCGAAAGCTGATCAATCCCACCAGCTCCAGCGCCCCCTCAGGCTCATGGGTCACGTAGATCACGTAGCCCCGACCTTCACGGGTTTTGGGGTAGCCGTAGACCCCCACAGCGGTGGCCAGATCCTGGATTTCGGCCGCGCACTCTTTTTCAAAACCCGCGCGGCAGTGCAAAAACAGATGATTCACTCAATTCTCCCGGCCATTGTGGCCGCCATAAAGTTTGCCGCCGCCACCTGGGCACTGTGCCAGTGGTCGGCCTGACGATAGCCGGATTTTACCCGGGGTCTGAAGTCGTGATCGCCATCCTCCAGCCAGCACCATTGAAAGCGCTCAGGCAGAGCGTAGGCTTCAACCTCGCTCTGCGAGCCCAGAGGATCGCGGATGCCCTGCACGATCAGACAGGGCCGGGTCAGTTCGAACAGATGCTCGATCCGGGTTTTCTCGGGCTTGCCCGGGGGATGGAAGGGGTAGCCCAGACAGACGACGCCTTCGGTTTCCACCTCATCGGCGAGCATCGTCGCCATGCGACCGCCCATGGACTTCCCCCCGATAAACCAGGGCCGATCCGGCAGCTCGCTGCGCGCTTCGCCGATCGCCTCCCGGAAGCTGTCCAGCAGCTGGGGCGCTGGGCTGGGAGGCCGCTTCTTGCCGGTCTGGCGCCGCTCGGCCATGTAGGGAAACTCAAAGCGCCAGACATCGACTCCGAGCGCGCACAGCCCTTCGGCCATGACCTGCATGAACTCGCTGTCCATGGGGGCGCCCGCGCCGTGGGCCAACAGCAGGCGCGCCCGAGGCTGCTCAGGGCCATTTTTTAGTCGCTCAGGGCTGTCTTTTAGTCGCTCAGGGCTGTCTTTGAGCCGCTCAGGGCTGTTTTTGAGCCACTCAATCATCCGGCTGTTCCCCGGCCTTCTCGATGTTCTGTTCCGCCTCGCGCGCCTGCTGACGGGTGAGCAGGCTGACGCTCTCGGTGGCCGGGTCAAACACGATGACCACATCACCGCGCTGGATCTGCGCTTTGACCTGCTCCACTTTGCGCTCCAGCGAGGTTTCCCAGCCGTAATCGGTGCCCTCGCGGGTAATGAACTCTTCCATCAACCCGCGCAGGGCGTCGTCGGACAGTTGTTCGTGGGGAATAATCATGGTGTACCCAATGGCCTTTGTGTGCGTTGCAATGACTTTTATCGATGGTTGAGCCACAATGGCAGCATAACAACACCCAGCAGTGGATCGAGGCTATGACCAACTATTTGATTCTGACCATTATCAGCGACGACAAGCCGGGCATTGTGGAACGCCTGGCTCACACCATCCAGCAGAATGGCGGCAACTGGCTGGAGAGCCGCTTGTCGCATCTGGCCGGCAAGTTTGCCGGTATTGTCCAGGTCGGCGTCGCGCCGGAAAAGCGCGAGTCACTCACCGAGGCGCTGCAGGCGCTCGCAGGCCAGGGATTCAAGCTGGTGATTGACTCGGCGGCCGAGGTGGAGCGCCCACCGTCTCAGGCGTTTCGCTTTTCCGTCGCCGGGCCGGACCGTCCGGGTATTGTCTATGAGATTGCCCAGGCGTTTTCCGGGCGCCATATTAACATGGGTGAGCTGGAAACCGATTATTCCAGTATGCCCTGGTCGGGGGAGCCGCTGTTTCAGGCGAACGGGGTGATCGAGGTTCCCGAGTCGGTGAATATGGATGAGCTGTACGATCAGCTGGATGTGATTGCCGATGAGCTGGCGGTGGATATTCGATTGGAATCGCCGGAAGAGGAAATCTGACAGCGGCATTTTTTCAAACACCGGCCTTGGAACGGGGTGAGCTTTTAAGCTGGGTGGCCCTTATCACTCCAGCACTTCCCGCCAATAGATGATCCTGTCGTGCCCTCGGTAGGAACCGAAGCCGATGGTGGCCGGGGGCATCTGGATATCGTCCGAGTAGTCACCGTTCTGGTTCCAGTCGAAGCGCAGCCAGCGCCGGTCAATCAGGTCGATCTGTACTTCAAAGCTACCAGTGTTGCCCCGCCCCGGCGCGGTAAAGGAGTGGTCGGCGTCGCTGGCGAGAAAATTGACCCCGTCAGTGTCGAGGTTTGCGTACTCGCCCGTTGTGGTTCCACCGCCCACGGCGACGGTGCGATTGCCATCGTCAGCCAGAGTGCCGCCCGGGTAGATAATGGCTTCCCTCGGAATCAGGGTGCAGCTGTCTTCCACGTTGCGAACAAATTCGGTGCCATCCCAGTATTCGGTGAAAAACGGTACCGGCAGGTCCACCACTTCGGGGCCGTAGGCGTCATTGAGGCGAAGGCGGCCAAAGCGTAATTCAGTGGTTCCCAGGCGTCGGTGGTCATCGCTACCGTCGAGCGTCGTATCAAGGTCGAGGGGCAGGACGGGAACTCCGTCCTCGTCCTGCGCCAGAAGCCCTAGTACCAGGCTGGCGTAAGGACCGTCGGGCGAGGTGTCGCGATCGAAAACGACCGGGGTATCCAGGTCGCCGATCCCTTCACTCCAACTGAAGTCACTGGCTTCGACATGGCTGCCCAGAGCGGGAGGCGGTGCCAGTCGGTCTGACAGCCCAGTGACAGTATTATCCACAGCGCCAAGGCCAAGACTCCCCAACGATTCTCTGTCACCATCCCCATTTGTATCCCGGTAATCCAGCTTTACGAAGGTACCCCGGTAGTTGGTTGTAATGCTCCCACTCACGTTACGTGCCGTAAGGCGGTAACGCACACCAAAAGGCTGCTGCATATAGGTGAAGGCGTCCCCTGTATCGCAAAAGGGAGTGATGACCGCCTCGCTCAGCTCAAATTCCCGGGGCACAAAGCGACCCACGTAGCCAGAGCGGCTGATCATTCTGGCGGTGCGGGCCGCACCTGCCCCCAGGTAGTCGCCGCCTGTCAGTTGAGCCGCCACTTCGATGATGCCGACCTCATCAAAGCGCACAAGATCAGTACTATCGGCACCATTGACGAAGTTGTCCAATATTCTTCCATCGCCGCCGGAGTCGTCACCGTCACCGAGCCCTGGATCGGCTCCGCCCAGCGGCTGATCCAGTTGAGCATTCAATACAAGACTGGCCGGCGGGCCTTCCTGCCCGAAGGACTGAAGCAGGCTATTGTCACTTAGATCAGCACTGTTCGATGGATCTGTATCGTCGTGACCATCGGGAACGCCATCGTCATTGGCATCGTCTTCCGGCGCCCAGGCCACAGCACTCACGTCCACCGTGAATTTTTCCCCGGCGACCACAAAGACGGAGTCATCAGCATCAATGGCGGCGGGATTATCGATCACGTTGATATGAAACCCGAAGGGTCGAGCCACCAGCAGGCTGCTGCTCCCGGATATGACCCGGTCGGAAAAATCACCACTATCATCCCTGAATTCCAGACTGTAACTGCCCACATCCGGGGCATCCAGTTGGAACTCACCAACACCGTCGACAAAGGGAAAGCTGACATTGGCTGACGACGGCTCGGATGATGGCAGCAACTGGCTGTCTGAGTCCGTCACTATATCGGGGGCAGCGCCACCGGGATCGGAACCACTACGATCAATCCATACTTTGATAGCATTTGCACTGTACCCCTGCGCCACGGCGCAATCCCCCAGATCGGGGTCCCGTCGGAGCATAGCCACCCGAAAATTGTGCTCGCGCCCGGCAACCACATCACTGCCCAGGGTGTCGGTGACCGACACCACAAAGGCATTTTCACGAAAAGTGAGATCGGAAGAGGTACTGCTGACACCGGATTCCGCGTCAACAACACTGATACTCAAAGTCTCAGCGTGGGCGTTGCCCAGAAACAGAGCCACTGTGCCATCATCGGCTGTGCTGAAGTCATAGCCAGCGCTGCCGCTATCGTTTCCGCCCGGATCCAACACACCCTGGGGCGGATCACTGGTGGGGTTCCCCTCATGGGTATCACTCCAGTTGCCACTACCACTGGAAGTGGACAGGAGCACGGTCCGGTCGAAGTCGGTCATTACCTCGCCCTCGTCATTCACCGCCGTAATGCCAATCTCCTGGGGAACACAGGTGCTCGCGTCCGCGCCGCCCGTGATGATTTCAAAACCGGCCAGTCCAGACGCCTCTATGGTACCCTCACCCAGCTGATCCCTGATGACCGGATCATCTGAGCCGGTGCCACTGAGCTGCAACTGGAATATTCCCCCAGCGGAACCACCCAAAGTGGTGACACTGACAGAAGCAGTAGTCTCCCCGGCGGGAATCGTCAGGGTGCCGGAGGTCGACGTATAGTCTGTCCCGGCCGTCGCCGTTCCATCCCGAGTACTGAATGACACCGTCAGATCCGCTCTATAGCTTTTGCTCAGGGTCAAAGTAAATACCATATTTTCACCGGCCGAAGCCGTGGCATCACTGACCGTCAAACTCGGCGCATCGGGCGGTTCATCATTATTGGTACCGCCTTCGCTGTCTTCCTCGCTCTGTGCGGTGACGGAGTCCCAATTTCCAGTCCCGTCAGGCCTGCGGCGAATGCGCTTTACGCCCTGACCGGACGCGCTCTGAGCAGAGATAGTATCAAAACTGAAGTCACAGCTGGCATCGGCCAGAGGTTGGAAGTCATCTCCCTCATCAGGGTTGAAATCGAGAAAATCGATCGACTTTCCATCGGCATCGCGCAGCAGAATGTTGAACCCCGGTGCGAAATCGTAATAGACGTAGGTCCCCCCCCCCTTCAACACCAACCAGGGAAAATCAGCGTCATCAAAGCTGCCTAACGAAAAGGTCGCGCACCCCTGAGACGAATTTTCACAAATCTCGACCTCCCAGTCTGAATAAGTACTGGCCGGAATTGAGCTGTCCAGCAATTTGACTTCAACAAAATCCTCGGGGTTATCCCGGCCGTTTGCCCGTTCCTTGTTCACCTCGTTAATGCTGGCGAAGCCCTCGTAAGGAGAGCAGTCAGCCGCAGCTCCTGCCGCCATAAAGACAACACAACAGCAGAAAGCACCGCGAAGAGCCGATAGTCTGTTCACGGCTTCCGGGACTCCCGACGGTTGTCGTGGACTACAACATTTGATGTAATAGGCATGGCAATTTCCTCAAAGTTCGGCAACCAGATCAAAATCGGGCGCGCACTTCCAGCGTGCGCTGGGCGCTAAAGTTACCTGAGCCGCAACGGCCCTCGCTGACCAGGGCATAGCTACCCGGTTCCTGCAGGGTGCATTGGACGAGCACCTCGCAGAGATTAAGCCCATCGACGCCGGAAAAGTCCAGGCTCTGGTCGAGGGCGGCGCAGCGGTTATCCGCCTGCTGTCGGTTATTGGCATCGGGATAAAACAGTTCGCTCAACCCTGACTGTATCCCGCTTTCCGCCGCATAAAATGCCTGGGTCGATAACAGCTCCTGAACGCTGGCCGTGCTGGTCTGGGCGGTGGTGCGCCAGAGGGCCAGGGAGGCGAACCCCATGACCACGATGATAAACAGCGCCACGGGCAACAGAAAACCGCGCTGCTTTCGCATCGCTCCACCAGGTAAACCTGTTTGATGGCGACTAGGGAACATTTCGGATCAACACCTCCTGCTGAAAGGTGATGCTTTCCCCACCCTCGGTAAAGCCGATATTGATCTCCAGGAGCACATTGCGGTCTTCGCTCGCTTCAGAAAGCGCAAACAGCGTGCCGGCCGGTTCGGCGTTGCGGGCCAGAAGATCGAAACCGTTTCCGGTTGCAACACTACCGGCGGTCACATCCTGATCGGGGTAGAATCTCAGTTGCCCCCCGAAAATGCAAAACGCTTCAGGGGCATTGAGCAAATAGAAGCGTCGGCTGAGCGAGTTGCGTTGCCAGTCGCGACTGGCAAAGTTCACTTGCGTACTGTCGCGACTGGCCACTTCCGCCAGGGACGCGGGGCTGGCGCCGTAGAGTTCGTTGCTGTCCATGGCACCAATGCTCAGATACTCCGCCGGCCCGAAGTCCACGCTGTGAGGCGTCGTGTTGATCTGAGTATGATCGGGGGCGTTATTGGCCTGATCCGGCACCGGCTCACGATAAAAGCCACCACCGGCGACCGGCATGAACTGGACGCAGTCGCCACCATTGGTGATTCGCACACTGTAGGGCAAGGCACCGCGCAGCTGGCGGGTCATCCGCTCCAGCGCCTGGCGCCCGGTATTGACCAGCGCGGCGCGTGTTTGAGTCGTGCGGTAGCTCTCGGTAGCACTGACAATAAAGCCGGTGCCAATAACCGCCACCAGGGCCAACACCACCACCACGGTGATCAGCTCGATCAGGGTAAACCCGGTTTGATGCTCGCGTAACCGGCGCATCAGAAGTTGGTCCGATAGGCGGAGAGCGTGAGTGATTCCCCACTGGGCGCGGTTGCCGTCACGGTAATGCGTTTCGCCCAGCGGCTGTTGGCCAGCCCCAGCTCATCGCCGGCAAACTCGACACTGATCTCCCGGCTGTACCCATCGTAGGGACTGTCACTCTCGCCACCAAAGCGACTGACGCCACCTGCATCGGCACAAGCCGGCGGATTCGGGTTGCCCGGGGGCGCATTACTGCCGCACGCCGGGACGCCTCCCGGGGGCGTGTTGCCATCGTAGCGCTCCGCCAGCACTTCATCCAGCCGGGACTGCGCCGCCTCCAGCAATCGCACACGCACAATGGGGTCCACACTGTTGACCACCGAATAGCGGTAGACACCCAATAGCGCCCCCAGCGCCAGAGAGATCACCGTGATAAAGACGATCAGCTCTATCAGGGTCACACCCCGCTGTGTGCGACTACTGGCTGTAGGCATAACCGCTGGCCTCCAGATTGACGGTGGCCGAGGTTGAGCCCCGGGCAAGGACAATTTGAGCGCTCGAGGTACGTCCCAGCTTGTCGTAAGCATAAGTACCGGTGCCGGCGGTAATGGTCACGCCATTGGGAAGCGGCAGGGGAAAGTTGGCGCCGGCCTGATTCACCGAAGTGCCATTCTCCGTCACATTGAGACTGTCTGCGTCAATGACAACTCGGAAAGTGTTGTCGTCGGAGGCGCGGGTCATGGCCAGCTGCTGAGCGGTGAAGAGAGCGCCGAGCACCTGGTCGCGGGCCGACTGCACAGCTGCAATATCGGTACTGGTAAAACGGGGGAGAACGACAAAGCTGATAACACCCAACAAGATCATGACGGCGATCAGCTCAATCAAACTGAAACCACGCTGTCGCTTTTCAAGCTGATTGGATAGAGCGGCCATAACCACCACCCTCAAGGCGACGTTGGATTTATTCCATGAAGAATAAAGCTGGCTCTTGCGCTGTTATCCGAGAGGTCAAATACATCACAGGAAACCTGCTCCAGGTGCGCAACACTTCCCGAACCTCCTCCTGTGGGCTCAACATCATAGCCAGAGGGGAGCCCCCCTTCCAACAACAGGTGGGCGTTGTCACAGCTCAAAACGGGAACCGGTGACGACATGGCCGTCGATGGATAGGCGGCTCTCACAAGGTGGGTGGACATATTCAGAGCGCTGCCGCTGCCCAGAGCCCCTGCCACCGCGTCGGCGCTCGACTGGCGAGCTGCGCTGGACAAATCCACGAAGCGAGGAACCGCCACCGCAGCTACCAGCCCAAGAATTACGATAACCGCAATCAGCTCGATTAGCGTAAAACCCCGCAATTTACGGCGAAATCTCACGTCCATAATTTGCTACTGTTCAAAAGCAGCCATTTCGACATTTAGTTTACTCGATAAGCGGTGAACGTTTCGGATGCACCGCCTTTCGTAACAGTACAGTCGCCAGTTTCCCCAGTTTCACCGGTTCCGCCATCATCAATATTACCACCGGCGATACTGTAGGTAGCATCGGGCAGCGCTCCGGCCTCAAGCAATGTGGGGACGTCAGCACAGGTAGCAACGGTAGTGGTAGGCGGCGCGTTATCGAGCCCAGAATCAGCTGCAAGCGCCGCCGCATAGTTCAAGGAGCTGGCACTTGCCAGACTACCTACAACACCCTTTACGGCAGCCTGCTCTGCCGCGGCAGACAAGTTCACAAACCGAGGTACAGCGACGGCTGCAATAATCCCCAAAATCACGATTACCGCGATCAGCTCAATCAGTGTAAAACCGGATTGTTGTTTCATAGAAATGACCCCATTGGTTTAGTCAGTTATTGTCGAAATCCAAAATGTGGCATTTGGCGCCAGATTACCTCTAATATAGTGCAATACAACATCTGTGCCAACATAAAACTGCACTTTTTCGCCACTATTGTGGCGTGTAGCTTGACACACGACCCGTCGCGGGCCAATAGTCAAAGTATTGACGCCCTTCGGCGTCGTATAAATGGCGGTATCGGCACTGGCCGTCCTCCCCCAGTCGCACCTGATAGACCGCTTCCGGCTCGGGTTCTTCGCTGAGGGTCGCCCGGGGCGGCTCCTGCAGGAGTGCCTGCCAGAGCTGAAGACACTCTTCCAGTGTCTGGCGGCCGTCTTGGGCCAACTGTCGGTTCTCGGTGTTGGCCGGCCAGCCCTCTTCATTCAGGTAGACCACGGTATCGCCTTTCGCCTCCCGCCCGGCGAGGCCCGGTAGCTCGCTGTAAAGCACCGATTCGGTCATCGCCTCTCCCCGGCTGCGCCGGATATACCACTCAGCCCGCACGCCGGATACAGCCGTCTGGAAGTTCTGGGCGGCCAGCTCGAAGCTCAGACGCTGCACGTCACCGGCCATGCGGCCATAGAGCGCCACCGCGCCCATCAGGACGATTCCGATCACCATGGCCAACAAGAGCCATTCAAACAGTCGCGTGCTTCGGCGGGGCATAGTGGCTCACTGTTGTATGTTGTACATTTCCCACATGGGCAGGAAGATACCCAGAGCCAGAATCAGCACGAAACTGGCCATGATCACGATCATGATCGGCTCGATGCGGTCACTGAGGCGCTTGACGTCGTAGTCCACCTCGCGCTCGTAGAATTCGGCCACCTCCGACAGCAGCTGGTCGACCTGACCGCTTTCTTCCCCCACGGAAATCATCTGCAGCACCAGGGGCGTGAACATGCCGCTGTTCAAATGGGTCTGAAACAGCCCTTCCCCCCGCTCAACGCCGGCGCGGATGTCCCGGATCTTGTTGCCCAGATAGGGGTTGTCGATGGCCCGCGCGCACAGGTCCAGGGCCACGTTGATCGGGAGGCCCGCGCGCAGCATCACGCTGAACGAGCGGGCGTAGCGGGCCATGGAAGCGCGCTCGATGATATCGCCAATCACCGGCAGGCGGAGCTTCTTGCGCCCCCATTTCAGTGCCCCGGCTTCGGTTTTGAGGTAGTGCCGCACCCAGAAAAACGTTCCCACCGCGGCAACCAGCAGGTAGGGCCAGAAAAACACGAAGAAGTCCGAAACGCCGATCAGTATCCGGGTGGGCAGTGGCAACTGGGCCCCGAACTGGGAGAACATGTTGGCAAAGGCCGGAATCACCTTGACGTTGATCACCAGGATGGCAATGGCAAGCGCGATCAGCACGAAGCTGGGATAGCGCAGGGCGGCCTTGATGCTCTTGACCGTTTCCTGGTCCCGCTCCAGATAGGCCGCCAGCTGCTGAAAGGCCTGCTCCAGCGAACCGCTGCCCTCCCCCACGCTGACAATACTGACGAACAGATTATTGAATACGTTGGGGTGGTGACGCATGGCCACGGACAGCTCCAGCCCCGACTCCAGGCGATCGGCAATATCCTCCAGTGTCTCGCGGAAGGTGACATGGCGCAGATTGGCCGCCAGACCGCGGATGCCCCGAACCAGCGGCACGCCGGCGCGGGTGATGGTGTACATCTGTCGGCAGAACATGATCAGGTCGACGGTTTCGATCTTGCCACTGTTCTGCCACTGCTCCCAGCGCTGAGACCAGCTCTGGCGGTGCTGGTGCTCATCAATCGCCAGAGGTGTCACGCCCCGCCCGGACAGCTGTCCGGCCGCGGCATCGGCCGTGGGCGCCTCCAGCTGGCCCGTGACCAGCTGGCCCTCGGCATTGCGTCCTCTAAACTGGTATATGGCCATAGTCGTTCGGTTCGCCCGGGTCGGTTACAGCATCTCGCTTTCGTCTTCAATCTGGGCCGACACTTTCATGACCTCTTCCAGTGTCGACACCCCCTCAATCGCATAATCCAGCGCCGCGTGGCTCAAGGGCCGATAGTTGTTGCTGGACTGGGCCGCCTCGGTAAAGCGATTCAGGCTGTTGTCGCGCAGCGCTTCGGCCATGGCCGAGTTCACTTCCAGCAGCTCGAACACACCGATCCGGCCACGATAGCCGGTATTGTGGCAGTGCGGGCAGCCCGCGCCCTGTTTGAACTGCACATCAGCGAGATCCCGCCCCTGGCCGATGGACGCCAGCAGCTGCCGCTCACTGGCATCGGGCTCGTGGTTCTGGATACAGCTGGTACAGATTTTACGTAGCAAGCGCTGCGCCACAATCGCCTTGAGCGCCGTCGCCACCAGGTAGGAATCCACGCCCATATCGATCAGGCGCAGAGCCGAGGTCAGGGCGTCGTTGGTGTGCAGGGTGGACAGGACCAAGTGGCCGGTCATGGCGGCGCGCAGGGCAATTTCCGCGGACTCGGCGTCGCGCACCTCACCCACCAGCAGGATATCCGGGTCCTGACGCAGGGCGGCGCGCAGCACGCTGCCAAAGGTCAAACCGATCCGTTCATGCAGCTGCACCTGGTTGATGCGCGGCAGGCGGTATTCCACCGGATCCTCGACCGTGATGATTTTCTTTTCCGGCTTGTTCAGTTCCGAGAGCGCCCCGTAGAGTGTCGTGGTCTTACCGCTGCCGGTCGGGCCGGTGACCAGCACCAGGCCGTGGGGACGGGCAATGATGCGGCGAAACCGTTCGACCAGGGCAAGGGGCATCCCCACCTTGCCCAGCGGCAGAACCCCGTCGGTATGATCGAGCAGTCGCATGACCACCGATTCGCCAAACTGCACCGGCATGGTGGAGACCCGCACGTCGATGTTGCGGCCCTTCACCTTGAGGTTGAAGCGCCCGTCCTGAGGCTTGCGCTTCTCCGAGATGTCCAGGCCCGACATCAGCTTCAGGCGCACCACCACGGCGGGCGCAATGCGCTTTTCATTCATCACCTGTTCCAGCAACACGCCGTCGATCCGGTTGCGGATGCGCAGTACAGTTTCATCCGGCTCGATGTGAATGTCCGACGCCTTGGCGGTAATGGCCTCTTCAAAAATCTTCTGGAGCAACTTGACCACCGGTGCGTCGCTGTCGGTGGCTTCGGCGGCAAAGTCGGTCAGATCAATGGCGGTGCTTTCCAGCTCCTCATCCAGTTCCTCGGCCAGTGAGGCAATCTGGCTGGCCTGGCTATAGGCGATATCGAGCACATCCAGCAGCTCGGCTTCGCGCACCACCGCCGGCTTGATGTTCTTTTTGAGCTGCCGCTCCAGTTCATCCAGGCAGAAAATGTCGGTGGGGTCGGCCATGCCCAGCAGCAGACCGTCTTCATCCTCGCGCAGCGGAATCACCCGGTAGCGACGGGCGCTGGTTTCCGGTAGCTGTCGAATCAGTTCCTGATCAAACCGGTATTGTTTGAGCTCGACAAAGGGAATGTTGAGCTGATCCGAGAGCAGGTTGAGCAGCGCATTCTCATCCACATACCCCAGGTCCACCAGGGTGTTGCCGAGCTTGCGGCCGCTGAGTTTCTGCTCTTCCAGGGCATGACTCAGCTGCTGGTCGGTGATCATCTGCTGGCTGACCAGCAGATCCCCGATACGGATACGTTTGCTTGCCGTTTGACTGTTCATTTCAGGGTTCCTGCGCATTGATCTGTCGCGAAAGTGCGGCGATGCGGCGTTCGAGATACTGGCCGACGGACGAGTCACGCCCGTAGGCGCCGCTCTGTTGCGCGCGCCGAAGGGCCGTCAGGGCCAGCCCGGATTCATCGCGCGCATCCCGGGCCAGCCCGAGCCCGAGCCAGTAGGCGGGCCGCTGACCGAAGTCGGACAGCAGTGCCTGATAGCTTTCAACGGCGCGGCCGTGCTGCCCTTGAGCATAGTAGAGTCGGGCCAACTGGGCCCGGTAGTGTTGATCGTCTGCGGCACTGTCGAGCTCGGACTCCAGATACCCGATCGCCCGCTCCGGCTCGCCCTGGTGCACCGCAATACTCGCCAGTTGCCGGGCTCTTTCAACGGCGGGCCAGTAATCCGGCCCGGTCACCAGCGCGCGGGCCCGATCAGCCTCGCCGGCTTCCAGGTATAGCTCGACCAGCAGGCTCGCCGTTTCCACCGGACCGGTCGCCTCCGGATCGGCCTGTGCCTGAGCCTCGTCGGTCAGTGCCGCCAGGGATTGTTCCAGCTCCGCCCGCGCACCGGCCTGATCGCCGCTCTGCCACAACTGCCTGGCCCGCCGGGCGGCGCGCCGATCGCGCGAGCGCAGATCGAGACGGACGTCGATACTCGATTCGTCATCGGCGGTTGACGCTCCCGCCGTTTCGGTCCGGGGTGAGGAATCGGACACTTCCGGCTCCGCTGGCGCTTCCTCCCGGGTCGCACTCAGGTTCTGCAATCGTTCAATACTCACGTCCAGACCCGACACTTCGGGATGCACCGAACGGGCCCGTTGCACGAACCGGCGCGCACGACTCAGGTCATCGTCATCCATGGCCGCTTCGGCCAGCTCGCGGTAGCGTCGGGCAATGGCCACCAGTCCGGCGGTGGCCTGGGCTTGTCCCGGCTCCAGCGCCAGAACCTGCTGGTAATAATCGTAGGCATTGTCATCCGCCGGCCGGGTCAGGCGATCCCGCTGGCGCGCTCGTTCGGCCGATGCCAACAGAGCCGCGATGTCCGCCTCAGTCTGCGCCCGTTGCTCGAATTCGGCCGGGGGCTCGCTGGCGGGCTCTTGTCCGCTGGAAGGCTCTTTTGCGCTGGAGGGCTCTCTTGCGCTGGAGGGCTCTCTTGCGCTGGAAGGCTCTCTTGCGCTGGAAGGCTCCCTTCCGCTTAAAGACAAACCGGGTTCTCCATTGGCAGCGGGCGCAGGCATCAATTCCTGCTCAAGCTTTGCCTGCTCATGGAGCTGCGCCCCCGAAACCTCGGCTTCACCCGTCTCGGTATTGTCCGCGATGGGCTCGTTCGGGCCCGGATCACTATCACCGGCCAGCAGCCAGCTCCAGCCAAACCAGGCCAGCAGAATCGCCACGACAAATGCCAGCGCCGCCGGCCACCAGACCCGTCGCTCGGGCTGTGCCAGAGAGGAGTGCATATAACCGGTGTCGCTCTCGTGTTTACCGAGCGAATCCGACTCGGGCTTACGCTGACCGCGTCGATCCAGATCCCGCAGCATGTCGTTGATCAGGCTCACAGGCTGACTCCCAGCCAGTGCGGCACACCCGCCAGTGCCAGTGCCGAAACGCCGGCCAGCAATGGCCAGAGCCAGTACTGTCGGTGCGCCAGCCAACGGCCGGTAACCCGACTCTCCGGCGTATCCAGAACGGCTTTGGCCATCGACCCGTGACCCACCCGTTTCTGACCCTGTCCATAGGCGGCCAGAAGCGACTTGTGCGCCATGATGTTGATCAGTCGCGGCACGCCGCCCGAGGCCCGGTACAGGAGGCCGCAGGCACCGGCCGAAAACGGTGAGGCGCCGCGATGACCGGCCGACTGCATGCGAAAAGCGAGATAATCCGGCAGGGTTTTTCGATCGATGCTGCGCAGTGTTTCGGAGAACACGATGCGTTGCTTCAGTTGCCGCAGATCGGCCCGGTTGAGAATATCATCCAGCTCCGGCTGACCCAGCAGCACCACCTGCAGCAGTTTGCTTTTCTCCGTTTCCAGATTGGTCAGCAGACGCAGCGCCTCGATGGTTTCCCGCGGCATGGCCTGGGCCTCATCCACCACCAGCACTACCCGACGCTTCTGCTCGGCGAGTTCCAACAGCCGGCGGTAGATATCATTGAGTAACTGATAAGCGGGTGTGCCCGGCTCGGGTACGACGCCGATTTCCTGGGCAAGAAAGCCTTTCAATTCTTCCGGCGTGAGATAGGGATTGGGAATATAGGCGCTGATGAACTCCGGCCCCAGGCTGGCGAGCAGCTTGCGGCACAACAGGGTTTTGCCGGTTCCCACTTCACCCACAATTTTGATGAAGCCTTCGCTGTGACGCAGGGCAAGCACCAGGGTATTGAATACCTCCCGGTGCCCCGCACTGTCAAAAAAGAACTGGGTGTCCGGAGTGAGAGAGAACGGCATCTCGCGCAAACCAAAATGGTGCTGGTACATGACCGCGCCCCGCGCTATTGATCCCAAAGGTCACGATAGCCGTCGCCCATGTTCCCCATTCGCTCCCGGCTGCCTTCGAGTTCGCTCTGCCAGGTGTCTTCGTCCACCACCAGCGGGCGTAACAGAATCACCAGCTCGGTTTTCTGTCGACTGCGGCCTTCGGTTTTGAACAGGCCCTTGATCAGAGGGATATCGCCCAGAAAGGGACGTTTGCCGTCGCTGTCGCGGGTGTCTTCCTGCATCAGGCCACCCAGCACCACCACCTGACCACTGCGCGCGCGGACGATGCTGTCGGACTCGCGAATGCCGCGCTGTGCCAGGGGCAGGGAAAACTGTTCATCGCCAATGGTGAACACTTTCAACTGATCGTTGACTTCGCTCACTACCGGATGGATGTGCAGAATGACATCGCCCTCTTCGGCGATCTGCGGCGTGACGTCCAGGGCGATGCCACTGAAGAAGGATGACAGTTCAATGTTGGGCGTGCTGGTTACCGAGGTGACATTGGAGGTGGTGTTACTCGAGATACCGGTAATGAAATACTCGTCCGAGCCCACCCGAATCAGCGCTTTCTGATTGTTGACTGTTGAGACTCGCGGGCTTGAGAGCACCTGCACGCTGCCCTGGGTTTCCAGCAGCGAGAGCAGATCGGAAATATCGCCCACACGCAGAATCGAAGAGAAAATATTGCTGGTACCTTCCTCCAACAGATCGACCGTGGAGCGCTGAGCCGAAGTGATGCCACTCCGGTCGCGATTGATGGTGGTGGTATCGGTAAAGTCGGTGACACGACCGTCCTGGTAGTCGTGCTGGAGTTGGCCACTGATCGCGCCCCAGTTGATGCCCGACTCAAAGCCTTCGCTCAGGCGCACTTCGAGAATTTTGGCTTCCAGAATCACCTGGCGCTTGATGCTCAGCTCGGAGCGCTCGAGAAAGTCGCGCACCGAGTTCAGCTCGTGGGGCATGGCCTTGACCACGACCATGCCCGCCTGGGGGCTGACCATTACCATGCGCTCGCCTTCCTCGCCCCCGACGATGGCCGAGACCGACTGCTTGAGTGATCGCCAAAAATCAGTGCGATTGAGTGTCTGTACCCGCGCGCCCGGTGTCAGCTCCGAACTGTTGCCGGAACCCTCGTCCTCACCGCCCAACATATTGAGCAGGTTGGCGGTATCGGCCCCACCGCCGCCACTGTTGCGATTCTGACTGCCGCCTCGGCGGTTATTACTCCCCGATGACTCCGACTGGCCCAGCGACAGATTGGTATCGGAGACGCCCACCCGCTGAACATCGAGGTAGTCAATGTGAAAGACCTGGGTGCGCAGTTCATTGGCGTAGACCGTATAAATATTGCCGTTGCGCTGATACTCGTAACCGTAAATATCGCGCGTCACTTCCAGCACGTCTTTGACCGTCACCCGCTTCAGGTCCAGGGAGATGGAGCCACTCACATCCGGGTGAACGACCACATTGGTATCGGTATCTTCCACCAGACCCAGGAAAAAGGTTTTCGCCGGAACATTGCGCACGGAGATATCAAAGCGCTCTTCGGCCGGCGGTTCATCCGCACGGGCTCGCCGCTCTGGCATCAGGGCATCATTCACCTCCTCGGGCACCGCTTCAGAGCGTTGCTGCTGCTCCCGGGCGACCGACTCCATCTCCTGCTCGGCTCTAAGGTTCTGGTCGCGGGGTCCCACACAGCCGGCAATCAGTAGTGCCGCCAACGTCAGCGCGCCGAGGCGTCCAACGCCCAGGCTTCGCCCGTTCAACTTTGAATGCTTGCGCATAGTGATTCTGACCTCAATTTTCCGTAGACCGGGACTGTCGGATGGATTGGCCCGCCAGTGACAGACGCCAGGTTTTACCATCCTGCGCCATCACCACCGAACGGGCGTCGATGCGCTGCAGACGAATACCGCCGGAGTTCGCCACCGTTTCATTTTCTCGCAACTGCTGTCCGTTGATGACCGCCAGCCGTCGCCCCTCCCCCACCAGAATGGCATTCAGCTCCAACTCGACGCTGGCGCCCCCCGGGTTGTAATTCAGAGGGCGGGTGGGGTCGCGCAGATCCTGGGCCAGGACAACGCCCGACAAAAGCAGATTAATGAGTAGTACCACTGCGACTCTAGACACCGAGCAATCCCTCCTCTGCACTCAGGGTATAAACCCGCAGGCGGATTTCACCCAGAGGATAACCGGAGACCTCGTACTCCAGCCGGTCCCAGTAAAACCGCCAGGGCAGCGATTCGAGCCGCTGCAGAAAGCTCAACACCTCAAAGTAATCACCTGCCACCTCCAGTTCGACGCTGTGGCGATAAACGCCAGTGGCCTGTGGATTTGTTTCGCTCTCGTCAGCGCCGGCCGTGTCATTGGCTTCGGTCTCATTCGCCGGAGCCGACAGACGAAGCTCTTCCACCGGCAGCGTGCGCAGCCGACGTAACTTCAGCTCGGTGGTGGAAACCAGCACCTCCTGCAGAATTTCCGGCAGCTGTTCGGCGCTGACCAGGCCCTGGGACAGGCTCGCCAGACTCTCGTCCAGCTCGGCCACCCTTTCTTCCAGCGCCTTGAGCTCGCCACTGGGGGATCCACCGTCTTCCACGCTGGACAGCGCTTCGAGCTGGGCCCGCTGGTTTTCAATGTCGTTGGCCACCGTCTCGCGTTGCTGCTCAATCTGCTCGCGCCGTTGCTCGCGGGGCATTTCAAACAGCAGCTGCCAGGCACCAATCAGGATCGCCAGCACGCACAACAACAGCAGCACCCGCTCGCGCAAAGAGTAGGCCTCCAGGCGTTCGATACCCTGCTCCCACCGGGTTCTCAGCGTGATCTGATCGTTCATGGCGAGTCTCCCGACCGTTGCCCCGAAGACTCCCGATCGGCGCGCTGGACGCTGAAGGTCAGGCCCGGTCCGCGATCATCCGGCTCCCTGGCCACATTCAGCACCCCGAATCCTACCCGGGCAAAACTCTGCTCGCTACGCAGTCGCTGCAGGTAAACCGGCACCAGCTCCGGCTGCCGCACCCGCCCCGACAGTTCGGCGTAGTTACCTCCGGAGAGCAGTGAAATGCGCTCCAATGCCAGATCCTCCATCGACTGGCGGGCCAGGGTCTGGAGCTGGCGGGAGAACCCCTCGGCATTGCCCAGATTCTGCCGCGTGATCAGACGCAGTATCTGCTCGCGGCGGCGCACTTCGTCGCGCAGTCTGGCCACCTGCTCTTCCACACTGTCACCCCGACGCGCTGGCAATCGCGCGGTCAGCTCCTGAACCTGGGCCTGCACGGTCTGCAGCTCCGCCCGCTCGGTCTCCAGCTGGCTCTCAAGCTGCCCGGTGCGCGACGCACTCCACAGAGACCAGAGCACCATAATGATCAACGCCGCCAGCACGGCCGCGCCCATATGGCGGGCGCTGAGCGGCTCTCGGCGTGGATGAAATTCGGGGAGGTAGAGGTTGACCTGCTGCATTCATCGCGCTCCCGTTTCGGATGAGCGCAGGGCGGCACCCAGTGCATCCAGACACAAAGGCAGGGTGTGATCCTGCACTTTTTCAGACAGAGCCAGACCGGAGCTCAGCTCCAGCAGAGACACCCCCATGGGCAATCCCTGGGTGAGAGTGTCGGTCAACTTGTCCTCAGTCACATTTTCACCGACCAGATAGATGTGGCCCGGCGGCGGCTGGCGCATCTGGCGCTCAAAATAATCCAATGAGCGCTGTATCTCCAGAACCAGAACATCGCTTGGCAGATCGTCCAGCAGGCCGGCGCCATAGGGCAACTGAAAGCGACGCGCCAGGTGCAGATCGTCACCCCGTACAATATGCAGAGTGCCGGCACCGGCGCTGAGTTTGACCAGTGCCGCTCCGCGCGACGTGTCGCACAGATGCATCATCAGGTTACGGCGCGCCATTTCGGGTATATCAATGGCGCGCAGCTCCATCCGCATCTCCTCAATCTGCTCCACCCGCGAACGAATCAAAGCACGACGGGTCACGGCCACATAGGCCATGCGCTTGCCACCGCGGGCCCGATCCTCGGGCAGCAGAAACGCATCGAGCACCGCCTCATCCACCGGAAAATCAATCAGGTCCCGGATACGCCAGCGCAGCGCGTCCCGCAGCTCACTGGCGGGCACAGAGGGGGCCTCCACCAGCAGAAGATTGTATTCCTCGGGGCTGAGCACCAGATTGCAGGGTTTGCGCTTCAGCCCCAGGGCGTCAACCCGGTCCTCCAGCAGTGCCGGCTGGCGGGCTGCATCGCTCTCGGGCAGCCACTCGCAGTGCCGGACTTCGGGAACTGGAGCCTGGGATTCATCAGCTGAATGGTCTGAAAGCTCGGGGGCGGGCGGTAAAACCTGGGCGAGAGCGATCCCGTCGACGTTGAATTGGACGCCAACAATGCCTTCTCTGGATGGATTCTTGCGGAAAAAAGTCAAAGGTACGCCACCTGGGCTTCCTGTATTATTGTCCGAAACTTTAATTGTGCCCAATAATACACCAATCTGGTCAAAAACCAATGTTCCATATTGTTCTCTTCGAACCCGAAATACCACCGAACACCGGGAATATCATCCGTTTGGCGGCCAATACAGGCTGCCAGCTGCACCTGATTGAACCCCTGGGCTTTGCCCTTGACGACAAACGCCTGCGCCGCGCCGGCCTGGATTACGGCGAGTGGCGCGACCTGAAGACCTACCGTGACTGGTCAGACTTTCTCGAACAGTGCCAACCCGAACGACTGTTCGGTCTGAGCACCAAAGGCCGTCGGTATCACAGTGACGTGAGCTTTCGCCCCGGGGATTACCTGTTGTTCGGCCCGGAAACCCGGGGGCTACCCCAGGATTTGCGCGACGCCTTGCCGCCCGACCAGCTCCTGCGTATTCCCATGGGCCCCGACAGCCGCAGCATGAACCTCTCCAACGCGGTTTCAGTGGTTGTCTATGAGGCCTGGCGCCAGCAGGACTACGCTGGCAGCGTATGGTAAGACGTCTGGTGATCGCACCGCCGGGGCTGGTATCATCCGCGTTTTCGCAATTGTGGGCCGCAATAAAGGGTTTGTCATGAGTCAGATTCAGATTCTGGTCGGTAGCGTCACCGGTACGGCCGAAGGCGTGGCCAAGGTGGTGGCCGACGCGCTGGAAGCCGACGGCCACACCACCTCCATCAATACCGCCGCTCAGGTGGAAGACCTGGTGCGGGCACCGGAGGAAATTCTGCTGATCTGTACCGCCAACACCGGCTCGGGTGACCTGCCCGACAACCTCCAGCCGTTATACCACCAGATCAACCGGGAATTCCCCGCCATCGCCGGGCGCCTCTATGGCATCATCAATCTGGGCGACAGCAGCTACGCCACCTTTGGTGAGGCCGGCCAGGCCCTGGACGAAGCCCTGGAAGACCTGGGGGCAAAGCGCCTGGGCGAACCCCTGGTTCTGGACGCCAGCACCGGCGAAGACCCGGAGGTGCTGGCCCAGCATTGGCTATCCGAGCATTGGCTACCCCGTCTACCGGAGACTCCCCCGTTATGAGCCGCGCGCCCATTGGCCTGTTTTACGGCAGTTCCACCTGCTACACCGAGATGACCGGCGAGAAAATCCGCGAGGTGCTGGGAGAGGCGCGTGTCGACTTCTTCAATATTGCCGACACCCCGCTGATTGAAGCGCAATTCTACGATTACCTGATTTTCGGCATTCCCACCTGGGACTACGGCGAACTGCAGGAAGACTGGGAAGAGATCTGGGAAGACCTGGAAGATCTGGACCTGACCGGCAAAGCGTTCGCCCTCTACGGCCTGGGCGATCAGGTCGGCTACCCCGAGTGGTTTCTCGACGCCATGGGCTATCTGCACAGCCAGCTGCTCGCCCGGGGCGGGCGCCCCTGCGGCTACTGGCCCAACCGGGGCTACGAGTTCGAAGCGTCCAAAGCGCTGACCGAGGATGGCGAGCAGTTTGTGGGCCTGGCGCTGGATGAAGAGAACGAGTTCGACCTGACCGATGAGCGCATCGCCCAGTGGTGCCAGCAGCTGGAGCGGGAGTTCGGTCTGTGACCGACCGGGGCGAGCCCACCGAGCACGTCATCCAACCCGCCGAACTTGACTGGATTGAAGGCGGGCAGCCCTACTCCGCCCTGTTTGATGATTTTTACTTCTCCAGCGTCGATGGTCCGGCCGAGACCCGGCATGTCTTCCTGCAACCCAACCGGTTGGCGGAGCGCTTTGCCGCACTGACCCCCACGCCGGGCCGAGCCGCCCGTTTCACTCTGGGCGAAACCGGGTTCGGCAGCGGCCGTAATTTTCTCACCACCTGGCAGCTCTGGCAGCAGACGGCACCGGCCGGGGCCGAGTTGCACTACATCAGCGTCGAGAAGCACCCCTTTACCCGGGCCGACCTGGAACGCACCCTGGCTCTCTGGCCCGAGCTGGCCCCGCTGGCTCAGGCGCTACTGGCCGTTTATCCGCCTCTGGCCGGTCCGGGTTTCCACCGGCTGAACCTCGACTCGGGCCGGGTGCGCCTGACATTGATTTTTGATGACGCCAGTACCGGTCTGGACCAGTTACTCCCCAGCGCCCACCCCGATTTCAAAGACCGGGGCCCCAAAATCGATGCCTGGTTTCTGGACGGGTTTACGCCCGCCCGCAATCCCGGAATCTGGACTCAGGCGCTGTTTGAAACCCTGGCCAATCTCAGCCATACCGGCACCACGCTCGCGACCTTCACCTCGGCCGGCACCGTTCGCCGCGGTCTGGAACAGGCCGGGTTTACCACCACCAAGCATTCCGGCTTTGGGCTCAAGCGGGAAATGCTGAGCGCCCGCTACCAGCCGCCCACCACGAAACCGGACGAGTCTGCCTCGCCCTACCGCTGGCACGGCCGCCCGCCCCTGCCCTGGCCGCTGGTGGACCGACCGGTGACGCCCGCCACTCGCCGGGCCCTGGTGATTGGCGGCGGACTGGCCGGCTGCCATTCCGCCCGGGCGCTGGCCGAGCGCGGCTGGCTGGTGGCGCTGCTGGAGCGCCACCCCCGGGTGGCCAGTGAAGCCTCGGGCAACCCGCAAGGGCTGCTCTACGCCAAACTCTCACCCAAGCCATCGCCCGCGGCGAGTTTTAACACACTCAGCCTGATCTATGCCCAGAACCACTATCGGCCGTTTTGGCAAAAAGGGGCGGAATTCGGGGCCGCCTGCGGCGTGCTGCAGCTGGCACAGAGCCAGGCGGCAGAAACCACGCAACACCAGATTGCCCGGACTCTGACAAGCGATGAACTGGCCAGGGCCGTCACGCCCGAGGAGGCCAGCCAGTTGGCGGGCCTGCCCCTGCCCCACTCCGGGCTCTATTTTCCACGCGCCGGCTGGCTCGATCCGGCGGCTGTATGCCGGGCACTGGTCGATCACCCCAATATCGACGTCGGGTCGGGGACGGAAGTCGCTCAGCTCACTTATGAGAAGGAAACCTGGCACGCACTGGACGGCGCCGGGCAGAGGCTGGCTGAAGCGCCGATCGCGGTTCTGGCCAACGCTCGCTCGGTGACGCAATTCGAGCCGACCGGGGCATTGCCGCTCAAGGCCATTCGCGGCCAGGTCACGGAGCTGCCCGCCAGCATCGAGAGTGAGCGCTTACAGGTGGCGCTCTGTGCCGAGGGCTATCTGGCGCCCGCTCACAGCGGAACACACTGCGTGGGCGCCACCTTCAACCTCAACGATCCCGAGCCCGAACCCCGGGTGAGCGACCATCAGACCAACCTGGAGACGCTGGCGCAGTTCGGACCCGAGATTGCCGGACTGTTCAGGGACCAGAGAGCCGAGGCGGTCTCCGGGCGCGTGGCCTTTCGCTGTGCCACCCCGGATTATCTGCCGCTGGTGGGTCCGGTGCCCGACCGGGAGGCGTTTCTGGAGGATTTCGCTTCGCTGCGCAAGGATGCCCGGCTGGACATACCCCGCGCCGGGCGCTACTGGCCCGGACTGTTCGTCAATGTCGGGCACGGCTCCCGGGGGCTGGCGTACACCCCGCTGAGCGCGGAGTTACTGGCTGCCCATATTACCGGCGAACCCTCGCCCCTGGGCCGAACCTTGACCGAAGCACTGCACCCGGGGCGCTTTCTGATCCGGGATCTGATGCGCAAACGGGTCTGAGCGCCAGCCGATCACCCGCCGCTCTGGCGCGGGGCCTGCGCTTCCACCGGTTCTTTCTTCGGCTCCTCCACCGGCTTTTCCTCGGGCCGCTCGCTGATGATCTGCGAGCCGCTGCCACAGGAGATCACTGTGCGCATCGCCGCTTCCACGCTGATATGCGGCAACAGTTCCACGCAGTCTTCCCCCAGATGATAGACAAACCCCGAGGAGGGAATGGGCGCGGTGGGCACGTAGACGGTGCAATCACCATTACTGTGTCGCGCTGTCACGATCGCGGTCACCGACACCGGGCTCTGTCGCCCCATGATGTAGGCCCGGCACACCTGACCGCGCAGCAGTGAGGTGTTGTTGTCGCCGCCCATGAACTGCATGACCACTTCGCGGATGGTGCTGTAACCCGGCGCAAAGCGTGTGAGCCATTGATCAATATAGGTGTGCAACCAGCGGCCCACGCTGGTCTTGACCGCCAGCCCCACCAGAAAAAAAGCGCCCAGCACCAGGATCATTCCCAACAGGTCGGACACGATGCCGGCCAGCGGCATCCAGCTTGCCAGCCAGTTGCTCAGCGGTGAAATGATCCCTGTGATCAGGCCCAGAAGCCATTGCAGCAGCAGGATGAAGATCGCAATCGGGAGCGCGACGATCAAGCCGCCCAGCAGTGTCAGGCCAATATATGACTGCCAACGTTTCATTAATGCCTACCTATTGATTACCATGGGACACCCGATGACCGAGTGTTGAGTTCATGAGCCGTTCTCTATCCGTACCCTTTTTCCCAGGCCTTTTTACCCGCCGGCTTGTCGCCCCCCTGGCGCTGAGCAGCTTCCTCCTCGCCGCCTGTGCCGGTGCGGAGGCCCCCACCGACTACGACTACCGCCTTGTGGAAGACCGGCCGCACGATACCACCCTGTTTACCCAGGGGCTGCTCCTGCACGGCGGGCAATTCTACGAGAGCGGCGGGCGCTACGGCCAGTCGCGTCTGGTCCGGTACCGCCAGGATGGCCGGGTGCCAGACCAGGAAGAAGCACTGGCGGATGAGTACTTCGCCGAGGGCCTGACCGACGTGGACAATAAGCTGTATCTGCTGACCTGGCGGGAAAACACCCTGTTCGTGTTTGACCGGAACACTTTCGCGCTGCTGGAGCGCCGTCAGTATACAGGAGAAGGCTGGGGCCTGACCGACGACGGCGAACAGCTGATCCGCACGGACGGCTCGAGCCAGTTGCATTTTCATCGGCTGGATGATTTCAGCCTGATCCGCAGCCTGCCGGTGACCGAGGAGGGCCGGCCGGTCAGTCGGCTGAATGAGCTGGAATACATCAACGGCTATGTCTGGGCCAATATCTGGCAATCGGATCGTCTGGTGCAGATTGATCCGGAGTCCGGCGAGGTGGTGGGCCGGCTGGATCTGAGCGCCCTGGTACGGCGCGAGGCTCCGCGCGGTTCCCAGCAGGTGCTCAATGGCATTGCCTATGACCCCGAGCGCAATGGCCTGTGGGTCACCGGCAAGAACTGGCCCAAGCTGTTTTTTCTCGAGCTTGAGCCGGGGTTGTAGTCACCCTTCGGTGCTGACGTAACGTCCGGCCCGCTTCGCGGTGGACTGTTCCAAGACACGTGGCACTAATCGGCAGGATAGCCGATTAGCACAGCCGAAGGCTGCCCGAAGGGCGAGCCACATGGATGTGGCGAGTGAACTACATCCCTGTAACTCGTCAACACTAGTCCCGCGGTTGACGGTCTTGGAACAGTCCACCGCAAATCGGTCCTACGAGCCTTGTAGAACCGGGCTCTCCAGAAATATTGTTGGAAATGTATGCTCTTTGTGGCGGATGCGCTTGACGCTTATCCGCCCTACGAGATCGGATGGTGGGCTCTACGGAGCGCGGAGGACCTTACCCCTGAGCGGGCCGGACCCGGACACAACAAGGAAGCGGATCGCCAAAAAACAAAAAACCGCGCCGGGGCGCGGTTTTTTGAGGAACGCTTGCGTTCAGGGGTTACATCGCAACCACGTTATCCGCCTGCGGGCCCTTCTGGCCATCTTTGACGTCGAACTCTACTTGCTGGCCCTCGGCCAGGGTCTTGAACCCCGAGCCGGAGATAGCGCTGTAATGGACAAAAACATCCTTACCGCCTTCCATCTCAATAAACCCGAAGCCCTTGGACTCATTGAACCACTTAACAGTACCCGTACTTCTGGACATAGCAAAACCTCCAGCATTTCAAATGCAGATAATAATTTCCCACCGGGCGGACAGGGCAAATCCCCGCGCCGCCCCAATGGCGACTCGCTGGCTGTCTTCACTTACTTATGACAAACAAAACGAGGTTCTAAAGACAGGCTGAAAGGCTTGCCAGGACAACGATGTAACCATAAATAATGCTGCGTTTGGCCAGCACAACAACTATAAACCCGCTTTTTGCCGGATGTAAACCCCCAGCCACAACACCCTTGAGACCTCGCTTTACCCGCTACCCCAAAGCTGCAACAATAGCCTGATCAGCCAGCTGGGAAGACGAGATGATCAGGATCAGCACCCAAGAAAACCAATGCGACCACAACCAGCAGGCCTCCTGTGGTACCTGCCGGCTGAATACCCTGTGCCTGCCGCTGAGCCTCCATCTGGAAGACGTTGATCAGCTCAACCAGATCGTTCAGCGCGGTCGACCGCTGCAGAAAGGCGAGCACCTGTACCGGGCCAATGAGCCCTTCCTGTCGCTCTACGCGATCCGTTCGGGCACGGTCAAGGCCTCCACCCTGGACGAGCGCGGGCAGGAACAGATTACCGGCTTCTATTTGCCCGGCGAGCTGGTGGGTCTCGACGGCATTGCCGAGAGCCGCTACACCAACACGGTGGTCGCACTGGAAACCGCCTCGGTGTGCGAGATTCCCTTCCAGCGTATGGAGGAACTGAGCCTCAAGATACCTTCGCTGCAGCGCAACGTCTTCCAACTCCTGAGCCGCGAAATCACCCAGGACCAGCAGCTGATCACCCTGCTGAGCAAGAGCAATTCCGAAGAGCGGGTCGCGGCGCTGCTGCTGAGTTTCTCCAAGCGCAACAGCCGGCGCAAACTCTCGGCGAGCGAGTTCCGCCTGCCCATGTCCCGCACTGATATCGGCAACTTCCTGGGCCTGACCATCGAAACCATCAGCCGGGTTTTTGGCCGCCTGCAACAGCAGGAAGTGCTGGCCGTCAACAAGAAGGAAATCCGGATACTGGACATGTCCCAGCTGCGCCGATTGGCCAACTACAGCGATTGACTGCACGTTTCGGCCACCCGTCAACCCATCCAGACTCCAGAGTTTTTCCATGCCGCAACCGGACAACACACGCCTGACCCAGACCCTGGCCGACTTCGATGCCGCTAACCGGGAGGACCCCAACACTGAGTGGGCCGATGGCGAGAATCACCCCAAGGAATGGCTCTACGGCCAGCGTATGAGCGAGGAGCTGGCCCGGTTCGCGCCCGACGCCTCGGAGATCCTGCAGTTGGCCGCCCGGTGTCAGCACATTCGCCGCTGGGAAAGTCCCCGCAGCGACTACCCGGAGGGTCGCGCCGGCTACAAAAAGTGGCGCAGCGAGCTGGCGCTTTTTCACGGCCGGGTGGCGGGCGAAATCATGGCCCAAAACGGCTACGACCCGGAGAGCATCGAGCGAGTCCAGAACCTGTTGATCAAGCGCAATCTCAAGCGCGACCCGGAAGTGCAGACGCTGGAAGATGTCATCTGTCTGGTATTTCTCCGGCACTACCTGGATGGCTTCGCGCAGAAACACGACGAAGCCAAACTGATCGACATCATCCAGAAGACCTGGCGCAAGATGTCGCCGCAAGGTCACGAGGCAGCGCTCAAGCTCCCGATGTCGGCACCCATGCAGGCACTTGTGGGCAAAGCCCTGTCCTGACGGTGCAGTCCAGGCAGCGGCCCACTGGCCGCCCCTGCTGCGCTCGCCCCCCTTTTTTGGTACCATATCGGGTTTTGTCAACGAGCATTCAGAACCCATGGGCAACATCACTCTCTACGGCATCAAAAACTGCGACACCGTGAAAAAAGCCCGTCGCTGGCTGGACGATAACGCTATAGCGTACCGCTTTCACGACGTCCGCACGGACGGCATCAGTCGCGCGCAAGTGGAGCAGTGGCTGGATGAGCTGGGCCTGGCGCTGGTCAACAAGCGCAGCACCAGCTGGAAGGCCCTGGACGAGACGACCCGCGCCGGGCTGACGTCCGACAAGGCCGCCGATCTGGTGCTGGAGCAACCCACCCTGATCAAACGCCCTCTGCTCGATATCGGTGAGTCCCGCCATCTGGGGTTCAAACCGGCCGACTATCAACACCTTTTCAACCTTTAATCGATACTGACGACTCATTGATACTGAATACAAACGGAAGGATATTATGACCAAGCTGTACAGTCTCGGCCTCGGCGTCGGCACCCGGAACCTGAACAACGATTGGCTGGAAGTGTTTTACCCCCAGCCTCTGCTCAACCCGAACGAAGCCACAACCGACGCCATGGTCAAAGCGCTGGATTACACGGGCGGCAACCAGATCATTGAACTGGACGTCGACAAAATGCAGGCACTGGCCAGCGCGCTGGATGCGGCCGGCGACAGCGAGCAGGCGGCCATTGCCCGCGCGTTCATTCACAGCAAGCGGCCCCTGGTCGCCACCCTGCTGGCCGAAGACAACGCGCCCGAGTCTGTGCCCGAGGGCTACCTGAAGCTACATCTGATTTCGCACCGTCTGGTTAAACCCCACGGCACCAACCTGACCGGCCTGTTCGGCTGCCTGCGCAATGTAGCCTGGACCAACCAGGGCGCGGTCGATCTGGACGAGCTGCCCGAGCGGCAACTGCAGGCCCGTCTGGCAGGCGATCTGCTCGAAGTATCCTGCGTGGACAAGTTCCCCAAAATGACCAACTACGTGGTGCCCAAGGGCGTACGTATTGCTCACACCGCCCGCGTGCGCCTCGGCGCCTACCTGGGCGAAGGCACCACCATCATGCACGAAGGCTTTGTCAACTTTAACGCGGGCACCGACGGCCCCGGCATGATTGAGGGCCGCATTTCCGCAGGCGTGTTTGTCGGCTCCGGTTCCGATCTGGGCGGCGGCAGCTCGACCATGGGTACCCTCTCCGGCGGCGGCAATATCGTGATTGCCCTGGGCAAAGAATGCCTGCTGGGCGCCAACGCCGGTACCGGTATCCCGTTGGGCGACCGCTGCACCATCGAGTCGGGCCTGTACATCACCGCCGGCACCAAGGTGGCCGTGCTAGATGAGCAGGGTAACGAGGTCAACACCGTCAAAGCGCGCGAGCTGGCCAACCAGTCCGGCCTGCTGTTCCGTCGCAATTCACTCAGCGGCCGGGTCGAATGTGTGACCAACAAGAGCGCGGTGCAGTTGAACGAAGACCTGCATGTAAACAATTGAGCCCCGACCCGAGAACGACCATGAGCCCAAGCCCGACACTCGAACTCGCTCAGGACCTGATCCGCCGGCGCTCCGTGACCCCGGAAGACGCCGGCTGCCAGGAGCTGATGATCGAACGCCTGGAGAAAATCGGCTTTACCGTCGAGCTTCTGCCATTTGGCGAGGTGGACAATTTCTGGGCCACCCGGGGCAGCGGCGGGCCATTACTGGCCTTTGCCGGCCACACGGATGTCGTCCCCACTGGCCCGGAAAACCAGTGGCTGCACCCGCCGTTTGAGCCGGTGATTCAGGACGGTGTGCTTTACGGGCGCGGCGCCGCGGATATGAAAGGCTCCCTGGCGGCCATGGTGGTGGCCTGTGAGAACTTTGTGGCGCGCTGCCCCGATCACAAGGGCCGCATCGGCTTTCTGATCACCAGTGATGAGGAAGGCCCCTCGGTCAACGGCACGGTGAAAGTCGTGGACTGGTTGCAGCAGCACGGTACCGGGATCGACTGGTGCATTGTGGGCGAGCCCTCCAGCACCGACCGGGTGGGCGATGTGATCAAAAACGGCCGGCGCGGCTCACTCGGCGGCGTGCTCCGTGTCAGGGGCACTCAGGGCCATGTAGCCTATCCGCATCTGGCCGAGAACCCCATCCACAAACTGGCCCCGGCGCTGGCCGAACTGGCCGCCGCCGAGTGGGATGCGGGCAATGAGTTTTTCCCGGCGACCAGCTTTCAGGTGTCCAACATCAACGGTGGCACCGGCGCGACCAATGTCATTCCGGGCGAGGTGGAAGTGGTGTTCAACTTCCGCTTTTCCACCGAAGTGACCGAGGCCGAACTGCGCGAGCGCACCGAGGCAATTTTCAACAGGCACGGGCTCAACTACGAGCTCGACTGGAAGCTCAGCGGGCACCCCTTCCTCACCGCCGAAGGCTCTCTGGTGGAGGCCGTGGTTGCCGCCGTCGAGAGCGAGACCGGAAGCAAGCCCCTGCTGTCGACCGCCGGCGGCACCTCCGACGGGCGCTTCATTGCCCCCACCGGCGCTCAGGTGGTGGAGCTCGGCCCGGTCAATGCCACCATTCACAAAGTGAATGAGTACGTCAGAGCCGATGACCTCGACACTCTGACCCGGACCTATGAGGGCGTATTGCAACGTCTGCTGGACGCCTGACCCAAAGGCAGATTCAGCCCGGCATCACTGTCGGGCTTTTTCAATACACTTGTTCTGAACATCCGATTACAGGTTTTCCCTTGCAGCAGTATTTTCGTTTTATCATCCAATCCTGGCCCCTGCTGGCCTTCGGTTTTGTCAGTATCTTCTGGGGCAACTTCGGCCAGTCGTTTTTCATCAGCTGGTACGGCGCTCCCATTCAGGACTCCCTGGGCTTATCGGCGGGTCGCTATGGCTCGCTCTACTCTCTGGCCACGCTCGCCAGTGGTCTGCTGATCATGACGTTTGGCGGCCTGATAGACCGTTTGCCACTGCGTTACTTTGCCACGGCGGCCGCTCTGGGGCTGACCGCCGCCTGCCTGGTTCTGGCGTTCGCATTTCACCCCCTGATGCTGTTGCTGGGCCTTTTTCTCCTGCGCTTCTGCGGCCAGGGACTGCTGCCGCACACCGCTCAGACCACCATGGCCCGACATTTTGACGATGACCGGGGCAAGGCCCTGAGCGTCTCCGCCAGCGGCGTACCCGTGGGCGAAGTGGTGCTGCCAATTGCCGCTGTGGCTCTGATCGCCTCTCTGGGATGGCGCGGCAGCTGGGGGGTGATCGCTCTGGTGACCCTGGCCATCTACATTCCCCTGATCACCTGGCTGCTGCGCCGCTCGCCCATCGACGCCAACCAGGTGCCCGCCACGGCCTCAGCCAAGGTGTTGGCCCGCAGCGCGGGTCGGCGTGAAATGCTGCGCGACTACCGCTTCTGGCTGGCGCTGCCCACGGTGCTGGGCGGCCCCTTCATGATCACCGGCATTTTCATTCATCAGGGTTTCATACTGGCCGAGAAGGACTGGACCGCCGCCTGGCTCGCCACCTGCTTTATTGCCTACGGGGTGACGCACTGGGTCGCACAGCTGGTGACCGGTATTCTGATCGACCGCTTCAGCGCCCAGGGCGTGTTGCGGGTGGTTCTGATTCCGCTGATGACCGCCGTGTTTTTGCTCGCCTATGTCGACGGCCACTGGGTCGCGCCCCCGTTCATGATGCTTCTGGCGATGACCATCGGCGCCGGCAGTCCGGTGGGCGGTGCGCTCTGGGCCGAGGTGTACGGCACGGCAAAACTGGGGTCGATCCGCTCGCTGATGAGCTCATTGATGATCATCTCCACCGCGATCTCACCCATTGTGCTCGGCGTGCTGATCGATCAGGATCTGTCGTTGACCACAATTTTCAGCCGGGTGGGCTGGGCACTGCTGGTGGCGATTGTGCTGGTGCAGTTTTCCTACAAACCACAACAGCCAAAACCGGACCAGCCGTCGCCACCATGACATCGGGCGCCGCTCTTGGCATGATAGGGGCCAAACTCCAAGGAACATTGATCCCTGATGCGACGCCCGATCTCATTTTTTAATCGTTTCGCCCTCTGGCCCCTGCTGTTCATCAGTCACCTGCTGGTGGTCAGCCTGCTGGCCTGGCACCTTCTGGCCCAGATGGATTTTGGTTATTCGCTGGGCTACCGGTTGCTGGATATCGATAAGCACATTGAGACCTTCGGTCCACAGAATCGATACCGGGAGAGCTTCGAGACTACGGATGCGGCCGAGCACAAAAGGTTGTTCGGCGAGATCACGCGGAGTATTCAGAACGGAGGCGAGGGGCTGGCGGAGATCCGATACCCGCTACCCCAGGGCGGTAGCGCCACCCTGATGCGGGCGCCGGAGGTGACCCACCTGGATGACGTGGCGCGGTTGATCAATCATTTTTATGCGGCGGGGTTGGTCGCGGCCGCCCTGCTGGCGGCGCTGTTATTCTATATCCATCGAACGCGTCCGACGCCGCCCGGGCCCCGGAGAATACTGGTTGTTTTCGGAGCCGGCCTGGCCGTCGGCGCCGTGCTTCTGTTTCTGATCGGTCCGGTCAAAGTGTTCTACTGGCTGCACGACTACGCCTTTCCCGCTGATAACCCCTGGTTCTTCTACTACCAGGACTCACTGATGACCACCCTGATGAAAGCCCCGGATCTGTTCGGGTTTATCGGCCTGCTGCTGCTGTTTCTGATCCTGGTGCTCTGGAGCCTGTCCGGCGCCCTCCTCTGGCGTTGGCTGGGCCGCTGACTCAGCGGCCGGAGCGGGAGCGGGTAATCAGGTCGTAGGCGGTGCGGATCTCCTGGGAACGCTCGGTCGCCTCCTTGACCATATCATCCGGCATGCCCTGACCGATCAGTTTGTCCGGGTGATGCTGGCTCATCAGCTTGCGATAGGCCCGCTTGACCTGCGCATCGCTGGCGTCCGGGTCCACCCCCAAGGCCTCGTAGGCCCGCTGCAATTCATCCTCTCGCGAGGGGCCCTGCTGCCCTGCCCTCTGACCGCCAAAACTGTTCTGGGCGCGAATCATGCGCAACAGCTGCTCGAACATGGCCGACGAGATACCCAGCCCTGCCGCAATGCGTCTGAGCGCTTCAACTTCGGCCTGATCCAGCTCGCCATCGGCCAGGGCGATATTGACCAGATACACCAGGAGCATGCGCACCAGGTTGGCGCGGCGGCCACAGACTGCCCGGAAACGCGCCAACTGGGCCTCGGGATCAAAGTCGGCATCGCTGCCCTGCTTGAACAGGGCAATGGCCTCGCGCCGGTGCTCGGGCGTCAGGCCCAGCTCGCTCATGTAGGCTTCGGTCTGACGGACCTCCTCTTCCGAAACCCGACCATCGGCCTTGGCCAGATGACCCAGGAGGGTAAACAGGGTGTCGAAAAAGCATTTTTCGATTTCCTGCCGGCGTTCGGGCGAGCCTTCCGCCTGGAATTGGGCGTAGCCACGATCAAACAGGTGACCGACCGCCAGGCCGATCAGCGCCGGGATAATACCGCCCATGGCAAAACCGAGAACGGCGCCAATAATTTTACCGAGGATCATCATGCGGGAACTTGGTCTCCAGATAGCTAGATAGGTAAATAGATTAATAGATTAATAGATTAATAGGTTAATTCGATTGTCGCGTCAGGAACTGCAGGAGAGCATTGAACAGCCGGCCCGGTCGCGCGCCCAGTCGGGACGCTGGGCGAAGTAGTGTTCAAATTCCGGTTGTTCGTCGTAGGGGCGGCGCAGCAGCACCTGAAGCCGGTGAATCTCGCTGAAATCGCCCCGCTCGGCCAGATCAATGGCCTGCTGAGCCATGTAGTTGCGCAGCACGTACTTGGGATTGACCCGATTCATGCGCTCGCGCCGGGTGTGAACGTCGGTGCCATGCAGCACCGAATCGCGCACCAGACGCTCGCGGTAGCGCCGCAGCCAGTCGGCGGCCTGGCGCCGACTCTCCTCATCCAGCGGCTGATAATACGCCGGCTCCAGAGGCGCCAACAGTGCCTGATCGTCACGATCGTCGGTTTCCTCATCCAAGCGGGGATCGAAGTCGGCCAGCAACCGGTAGAAAATGGTCATGTCGGTTTCGGTCAACTGCAGCACCCGTTGCAGCTCGGCGACCAGCTCATCATCGGCCCCGGCCTCAAATTCCGCCAGACCCAGCTTGGCCGCCATGTCGCGCTGCCAGCAGCGCTGATACTCTTCGCGGTAGACTTCCAGCACCGCCTGCAGCGGCTCTACCGCCTCGATCAGCGGGTGTATGGCATTGGCCAGTTGCGCCAGGTTCCACAGCGCCACCTGGGGTTGGGCCCCGAAGCGATAGCGCCGGCCCTGGGCATCCGTGGTGTTGGGCGTCCAGTCGGGGTCATAGCCCTCGAGCCAGCCGTAGGGTCCGTAGTCGATGGTTTCCCCCAGAATGGACATGTTGTCAGTGTTCATCACTCCGTGCACAAACCCGACGCGCATCCAGTGCGCCACCATTTGCGCGGTGGTTCTCGCCACCTCTTCCAGCCAGGTGAGGTAGGTATCGCGGTCCGGCTCTCCCCCATCCGGAAGCAGGTGCGGAAAATCGGCGTGCAGGGTGAAATCCACCAGTTGTCTGAGCTGGTCGTGTTCCTGACGGGCGGTGTGAATCTGAAAGTGCCCAAAGCGGGTAAATGACCGGGCCACGCGGCAGACCACCGCGCCCGGCTCCATCTGCGGGTTGCCATCGTAGAACATGTCCCGCTCGACCTTGTCCCCGGTCAGGATCAGGCTCAGGGCCCGGGTGGTGGGTACCCCCAGGTGATGCATGGCCTCGCTGCAGAGAAATTCGCGCACCGAGGAGCGCAGTACGGCCAGACCGTCGGCGCCGCGTGAATAGGGGGTGCGTCCGGCGCCCTTGAGCTGCAGGGTCCAGTGTTCACCCCGGGCATTGACCAGCTCTCCCAGGTTGATTGCCCGACCGTCACCCAATTGTCCGGCCCAGTGACCGAACTGATGGCCGCCGTAACAACTGGCGTAGGGCTCCATGCCGGGCAACAACTGGTTGCCGGCAAACACCTGCAGAAAGGTCTCGCTCTGACAGTCAGCCTCGCTGAAATCCAGCCGCTCGGCCACTTCAGGGGCAAAGGCCACCAACCGCGGTGCCGGCGCCGGCTTGGGGCGGACCCAGCTGTAGCTGGCTCCGGCAACCGGACGCGGCACATTCTCCGTCTCCGGATCGGCAGGCAGGGAGCTCACAAAGCGATTGTCAAAATGGGGCGCAGTGAACGAGGGGGAGTCTGTGTCAGTCATGGGGCCAGTGTACCACCCTGGCCCTGTTTAGCGTGAATGCGGATCCTGGGGCTGGCGTGAATGCCGCACTCAGCCTTGAGTGCGTCGGCGGGCCGCCCAGAGGCCGAACAGGCCGATGCTCAAGAGGATCAGACCGCCGGCTTCGTTGACCTTCACTTCGATGTCACGGTAAGTGAAGTCATCCAGGGTAAAAATACCGCCATGAGAGGTCATCACCAGCTTTGTAACACTCTGAAACAAAGTGTCCATACGAAACGAGTTTTCAAAAAACAGATGATAGCCGGTTTGCCCCACTTCCCCATCAGCATCAAATGCGGCGACATTGACCCAGTAGGCACGAGAACTGTTAGCGGGTGCTCCAAAAGTCGCCCCCAGAAAATCGAAAGGCGTATCCCGCCCCACTGTCAACTCGGATACCAGACCTTCATTGTAAAGAAACTGGGTACCTGAACCTGCGACATCCTGGTAAGCCGTCGACATATCCGTGCTCCCCAACGCCCAGCGGTCATCCCACTGAAACCCCGCATACCCCTGATCAGAAACAGTCCCTTCAACCGGGTCAATGCCATCAAAATCAAGTGTGATGGGAGAAGCCAGGGCCTGGCTGGCGGCCAACCCCAGTAAACTGGAAACAAGCAGTTTGAAAACGATTTTGAAACGACGACCTTCCATTGCGCTGATCCACTAATAATTGGTTGCTATCAAAAGGGCCATAAACCCACTTACCCGGTAAATAGCAATTTAAGCGCCATCTTTTCAAACCCCTTTGTAATCAGCACGTTACGTGACACAGATCACAAAATATCGCCCCTTAAGTGGTTTTTGGCGCCATTTCTGTAAAGTCGCCCGACAACCATCGGGTTTGGAACATCGCCCGGGAGTCTTGTGGGCCGGTAACGCCGGCCGGGTCGGCGCCAGAGGCCTGATTTCAGCGATGTTTATTCATGCGCCATGAAGCCCGCCCTGACCCCGCGTGCTTGTCGGGCTATTTGACAACCGCCTGCAGGTCCCTGTGGCTGCGCTGTAACGTCACTAAGCCTTGACGCCCCCGGTGTGTGCTCTTAACCTAGGCGCCCTTTGATTCGCTGAGCGACGACCACTATGACCTATTGTCTAGCCATCAACACCGAAAACGGGTTGGTGTTTTGCTCGGATTCCCGCACCAATGCCGGGGTCGACCAGGTAAGTACCTACAGCAAGATGTATCGCTTTGGCGTAGAGGGAGAGCGGCAGTTCATGGTGCTCTCGGCAGGCAATCTGGCAACGACGCAGGCGGTGGTGTCGCGCCTGAAGAAGGACGTGAAGGAAGAGGCCGAGGTCAGCCTGCTGACCGTCGAATCCATGAGCGACGCGGCCGAGTACCTGGGGGAGGTCAATCGGGCCCAGCAGGAGAAGCATTCCGACAACAACGGCTCGAAGGGCTTCGAGGCCAGCTTTATCATCGGCGGCCAGGTGCGCGGCGACAAACCCCGGGTCATGATGGTATACCCCGCCGGCAACCACATCACCACCTCCAAGGATACCCGCTACCTGCAGATTGGCGAAAGCAAGTACGGCAAGCCCATCCTGGACCGCATTCTGACCGCCAAGACCGACCTGCACACGGCCGCGCTCTGCGCCCTGGTGTCAATGGATTCGACAATGCGCAGTAACCTGACCGTCGGCCCGCCCATCGAGCTGATCATCTACGAGAAAGATTCCTTTTCAATCCAGCACAATCGCTTCGACGAAGACGACGAGTACCTGCGCGAGCTGAAGAAAGCCTGGGACGCCCGACTGGTCGAGGCCTTTGTGAAGCTGCCGCCTATTGTCTGGCAGCCGCAATCACTTGATGAATCAAACGAAGTTTAGCCACCACCCGGTCATTCAGTACAAAGGGATAGGCATCGGGTAGTCCCATGCTGCGATTGAGCGCATTGAGGGTGACCGTCAGTTCCATCCAGTCGGCCACCAGCTCATCGAGGTCCTGTCCATTCAGGTCTTGTCCATTCAGGTCCTCTCCACTCGCTTGATCCGGCCCACCCGGCTTGCGCGCAATGGCGCCGAACTCCCTGGCGGTTTCCAGCGTATCCTGCATGTGCAGGTAGTGCGCCCAGGTTTCGGCCCAATCCTCCAGCGGATGCGCCATGGCATAGGCACTGATATAGCCCGATGGCCAATCGACCGATGTCGGCCGTCCGTAGTGCTCGTACAGCGCCTTCTGATAGTCCCGATCCGGGTTGCCAAACAGCTCTCTGAACGGCGCCTCCCAGTGTTTGCCCCGCACCAGCAGGTCGTAATAGTAGTGACCGCTCTCGTGACGGAAATGGCCCACAATGGTCCGGTAGTACTCACCCAACTGCCGGCGGGTCTTTTCCCGGTGTTCGTCGTCGGCCTCGGCCAGGTTGAGGGTAATGAGCCCGCTGGCATGGCCGGTCGCGATATAGGCTTCGCGCACATTGGCATTGAACCGGCTGTCCTCGAGAAACGCGAAGGAGATGCCCAGTTCGGCCGCCTCCTGTTTACCCTCCACCGGCAACCCCAATTGCATCAGGGTGTAAATGAGATGGCGCTTGGCCGCTTCGAGCTTGGCCCACTGGATCACGGTCCCGGTTTCGCTCAGATCCGGAACGACCTTGTTCAGGCGGCATGACTGGCAGTAGGTCCGCTGATCGTCCACGGGGAGCAACCAGTTACAGGCACCAAAGTCATGGTGATTGCGGCAGTTTCGAAAGCGCTGGCCGTCGTCGCTCAACAGTTCTCCACCGGCTTGAGGTTGCAAAGCCAGCATGGTCTGGCTCCGGGGATCAAACCCCAGAGCCCGTCCGCATTTCAGGCACTGGCTGTTTTCAAAAAACACCCGCTGGCCGCAGACACAGTAAAAGTCTTTCATAGGGTCTCGATGTCAGGTTATGACGGTCTCACTCGGCGTTGCTTCCAGGGGTGCGACCGGCAAAAACCAGGTGCTGGCAATCTGCCGATGGATATCGGCAATTTCCAGCTGAAGGTTGTCGATATACTCTTTCAGGCCGGTCTGCAGCAGCGCCGGGATATCCGCCGTCCGCACACGCCGCCTGACGCCGGTCACCGCCCGCAGCGCGTCATCGCTGTTGGGCAGTTTTTTCAGGCAAGCCTCCAGCTCTCCCAGACTGTGGGACACCGCCCGGGGGAAAAGCCCATCCTGCAGCAGAAAAGTCACCACATCCTCGGCGTTGACCCGATCCTGCACATGCTGGCGGTACATCTGGTAGGCACTCAGGGAGCGCAGGACGCTCATCCAAAGGATGTTGTCGTAGGGCTCCAGGACATCGTCCCCCCCGGTCAGGTGGGGCAAAAGGTTGGCCGACCCGGCATCCACAATCCGGGTGGTCATATCGGCCCGTTCAAGATTGCGGCCGGTACGGATAAAGTCGTAGGCGCTGTTGTGGCTCATGCAGCCGGCCAACAGGCCGGTGAACTGCTGAATCCGGGTGATCACCTGTTGCAGCACCCGGTTGCGCTCGCGCCGGGCCACCGACTTGGAGAGGTTGTCCTTCACATCCAGGTAGAGATCATTGATCAGCTCCCAGGCCTCCATGGGGATGATCTCCCGGGTGATGCGCGCGTTCTCCCGCGCCCAACTCAGATTGTTCAATAAAGAGGAGGGGTTGTCCCGATCCGACAGCATGAAGCGCACCACCGTGCGCTCGTCTGCCAGCTCCGTATCGCCCCGGCGAAAGTAATCGCCCGTCCCGCTGATATTGATCAGCGAACCCCAGCCGACCCGGATGCCCTTGGGCAGGTCCATCAGCAGGTGGGAGTTCACATTCACCAGGCGCGCCATGTTTTCACTGCGCTCCATGTAGCGACCCATCCAGTATATGCGTTCTGCGACTCGTGACAGCATCTTATTTATCCCCCTCTACCACGACCCAGGTGTCTTTACTGCCGCCGCCCTGGGAGGAGTTCACCACATAGGAGCCTTTGGTCATGGCCACCCGGGTCAGACCGCCCGGGGTCACGTGGCTCTCGCGACCCTGCAGAATAAAGGGGCGCAGATCAATGTGCCTCGGTTCGGCATTGCGCGGTGTGACCACCGGCGCCGTGGACAGCTCGATCAGCGGCTGCGCCATATAGTTGCGCGGGTTGGCCTTGATCTTCTGGGCAAAGGCTTCCCGCTCTTTTTTGCTCGCCTGGGGGCCCATCAGCATGCCGTAGCCGCCGGATTCATTCGCGGGCTTGACCACCAGCTTGTCCAGATTGGCGAGCACGTAATCCCGCTGCTTTTTGTCGTTGCACAGGTAACTGGGCACGTTGGGAAGAATCGGGTCTTCATCCAGGTAGTATTTGATCATGTCCGGGACAAAGGTATACACCAGCTTGTCATCGGCCACGCCTGCACCGGGGGCGTTGGCCAGGGCGACGTTGCCCTTGAGCCAGGCCCGCATCAACCCGGGCACACCCAGCACCGAATCGGGGTTGAACATTTCCGGGTCGAGAAACAGGTCGTCGATCCGCCGATAAATCACATCCACGCGCGCCAGGCCATTGATCGTGCGCATGTAGACCGTGTCGTCCTCGACCACCAGGTCGGTGCCTTCCACCAGTTCCACCCCCATCTGCTGGGCGAGGTAGGAGTGCTCGAAATAGGCCGAGTTGTAGATGCCGGGGGTAAGCACCACCACTTCCGGGAAATCCAGCGGGCGCGGGGAAATGGCCGCGAGGGTATCGAACAACTGGTTGGGGTATTCGGTGACCGGCAGAATCGCGTGGTTCTCGAACAGCTCCGGAAACACCCGCTTGGTCACCTTGCGGTTCTCCAACATGTAGGACACACCGGAGGGCACCCGCAGATTATCTTCAAGAACGCGAAATTGACCTTTGTGGTCGCGAATCAGATCACTACCACACACATGCGCCCAGACGCCCAGCGCCGGTTTCATGCCCACGCATTCGGGCCGGAAATTGCTCGAGTCGGCCAGCAGCTCTTCGGGAAAGACCTTGTCCTTGATGATCTTGCGATCGTTGTAAACGTCGTCAATAAAGCAATTCAGGGCGGCGAGACGCTGGACCAGGCCGCGCTCGGTTTTCTGCCACTCGCGCTGGGAGATGATCCGGGGAATGATGTCGAAGGGCCAGTCCCGGTCAATATTGCCGGCGTCACTGTAGACCGTGAAGGAAATCCCCATGGTCTTGATCGCCAGTTCCGCCGAGAGTTTTCGGTCCTGGAGCTCTTCGCCACTCAGGGAGGCCAGGTAACTTGCCAGATGTCGGGCCGCTTTGCGCGGGTTGCCGGGGGAGCTGATCAGCTCATCGTAAGCTTCGCCACAGGCGTAGTCTCGCCAGTCGATCTGCATAGCCAATTTCCCTGTTGCTTGATAAGGAAAAGGAAAGGAACAGAGCCACCCGCAGTGTCAGGGCGACACGGTGAAGATTGACGATAGCAGCTCAATCAACAAACGTCGAGAGGGCGGAGGCTTCGGTACCGACTATCGCGGCGGGTCCGGGAGAAGCGCGGAACTGTTGTTCACTCGAAACCAGCCGGCAATACTGCAGCGCTCGCGCCCGGCGGGCAGTACTTCGTGGGGGAAGGATTCGCTCAGGAAGATCACCAGTGTGCCGTATTCGGGCAGGACCTTTTCCAGCACCTGCTCGCCGGACTCATCGTAGATCACCAGCTCGCCGCCATCGCCCGGGGACCACTGGGGGTTGAGGTAAAAGACCGTGGAAAGCACCCGATTGGACTGGCCTTTGAAGGCATCCAGATGCTTTTTATAGAAGGCGCCTTCGGGGTAGGTGGCGTAGTGGCACTCATAGTCAAACAGACCGAGAAACAGCCGACGATTGAGCCCCTGACGCAGTTTTTCCGCCCAGTCCAGAAAAGCGCCACTGGCGGCGGTATCCCCCCGCAACCAACAGATTTTGTCCGAGCGGACAAAACGGTTAAGCTGAAAGTCGTCTTTGCGCCCGACCCCGGCCCGCTTGAACTCGGCCCCGCTCATGGACTTCACTTCCAGAAACAGGGCATCGATCAACTCCGGCGCCAGAGCCGCCGGCACAATGGCATAGCCCTGGCTTTCCAGACTCCGGGCGATATAATCCAGAGCCTCTTCATCGAAGCGACTCTCGTTGGACGGTCCTTGAGGTGAAACGGGCAGTATGCTCAATGGGGCGATCTCTGTGACGTTCAGACAATCGCTATATACACCAATTTTTCCAAAACACCAGAACTTTATGCGGCGACAGTGGATTCAGGCACTAAAACAGCACTACACCGGCTCTCTGGCCCAGGGGTTTCAGCAATTCCGCCAGGGCGTGTCGCTGTTTTTTCTGGGGATGGTGGGTCTGTACAGCGCCAGCCAGTTGCTGGAGCCGTCGCTGGCCCAGGAGATCGCCGTGCTTTGCAGTCTGCTGGTGGGCGGCGCCGGTTTTGCCTGGGCGATGATGGCGCACCTGCGCATGTTGATCGGGCGACTGATCCGGTTTTTCAGTCGATCTGACCGCTGAGCCGGAAATACTTGTCCATCACCAGTAGCGCGATCAGGCGCTCGCGCCGGGCATCCTGAAACTGGGCCACATGGCGATTGGCTTCGGCCACAATGGCCCTGGCCTGGTCGGGATGGCGGTTGAAGTAATCCACCTTCTCCTCCATGTCGGAGAAGTCGTCCTTCAGCGCCACGTAGTGCCGACCCGGCTCCAGACGCCCTTCCATAAACCAGGTTTCAAAGCGCGGCGGGCGCATGAAGCACAGGGAGTTGGAGGCCATGATCCACTTGAGATTGGTGGCCACATCGATGCCCTCCACACTCAAGATGTATTTGAACCGCAGCTGGTCCGGCACCGAGACAAAGGGCTTGGCGTAGTATTCGCCCCGGGACTGGCGATGGGTATCACCGATGTCCATCTTCGGGTGGTTGTAATAGGTCTTGACCAGATCCATCCGGTCATCGTTGACGGTTTTCCCCCGCCAGATGAGCCGATCTTCCTTTTCCTCGAACGCCAGTTCATCCCGCACCATGTAATAGTGCCGGATCTGGTTGAGCTTGAGCAGGATCGAATTCTGGTTGTCCGAGCCGCTGGAGATCGGCCGGCTCTTGAGAAAACAGGGCACATCGGGCACGTGGGTGATGTCGCCAAACAGGTAGTTGAAGCGCACCTCGGCCGGGAAGTAACGCACCAGCTGCTTGAAGTCCATGAAGTAGGAGAAGCTCTTGTCCCCACGCCGGTAATCCCGGTTGGCCTCGGCTTCGGGCGGCAACTCGAACGGCGCCTGCAGCTTGTTGTAATAATCCACCCGCGCCAGCAGCTCCTGGCGCTCTTCATCGGGCAGCTGCTCCAGCTCCTCCAGAATCGCGGGTAACCGATGTGACAGGTACCCGGCGGGCAGGAGCGACTGCAGGCCCCCGCTCAAGTAAACACGGCTCTTGCGCAGGTTCTTTTTCAGCTGATCCAGGGCCTTCATGACCGACGTTCTCCCGGGGCGTCTACTGTATGAGCAAAATGGGTGTGTGACCGGGCTCAGTTATCAGAGCCGGGCCGGGGCATGAAGTTACCATAGGGGAACTGAGCCACCTTGTCCCCGCCCTTGGCATCGCTGATCTTGCCCGTGCCCTCTTTTTCAACCTCGTCGATGCGGATGATCGAGTGCATGGGGATATAGGAGCGCTTGACGCCGGCAAATTCGTTTTTCAGCTTCTCTTCCGAGGGGTCGACCACCACCTGGCTGCGCTCGCCGAAGACGAATTCTTCCACTTCAATAAAGCCGTACATCTCGCTCTGATAGATGGCACAGGCGAAAATTTCGTACACCTGTCCCTGATTGAGGAAAATGACTTTGTAGACGGGTTTTGCGGCCATAGAACAACTCGGGTTATCCAGTCAATTGAGAGGGCGCGAAGAATAGCACAAAATCGCCCGCCGTCCGCCCCTACTGGCCGACAGACGGGCCTTTGACTCGGCCGGCAAGACCGCTATAATGCGCCTCCTCATTATTGCACATTTTTTAACCAGGTTGCTGACCATGACCACCGATACCGCGACTCCGACGCCGAAAAAGCTCTACATCAAAACCCATGGCTGTCAGATGAATGAGTACGACTCGGCGCGCATGCGGGACCTGCTGGGCGAATCGCACCAGATGGTGTCCACCGAGAACCCGGAGGAGGCGGATGTGATCCTGATCAACACCTGCTCTATCCGGGAAAAAGCCCAGGAGAAGCTGTTTCACGAGCTGGGCCGCTGGAAGTCATTGAAAGAGGCCAAACCCGGCCTGAAAATCGGCGTGGGCGGCTGCGTGGCCAGCCAGGAGGGCGAGGCCATCTCCAAGCGCGCGCCCTTTGTGGACATGATCTTCGGCCCCCAGACCCTGCACCGCCTGCCCGAGATGATCGAAACGCCCCGGGGCGACAGCGCCGTGGTGGACATCAGCTTCCCGGAAATCGAGAAGTTCGACCACCTGCCCCAACCCGAGTCCGACGGCGTCAGCGCCTTTGTCTCGATCATGGAGGGCTGCTCCAAGTACTGCACCTTCTGTGTGGTGCCCTACACCCGGGGCGAGGAAGTGAGCCGCCCGGTGACCGATGTGTTGGCCGAGGTGGTGCACCTGGCGCGCCAGGGCGTGCGCGAGGTCAACCTGCTGGGCCAGAACGTCAATTCCTACCGGGCCGAGAACACCGACGGCTCCATGGTGGATCTGGCGGAGCTGATCACCTATGTGGCCGCCATCGAGGGCATCGACCGCATTCGCTTCACTACCTCGCATCCGGTGGAATTCTCTGACGCCCTGATTGATGTCTACAACGAGGTGCCGGAGCTGGTCAGCCACATTCACCTGCCGGTACAGAGCGGCTCGGACCGGATTCTGATGGCCATGAAACGCGGCCACACGGCGCTGGAGTACAAGTCCAAGCTGCGTCGCCTGAGGCAGAACCGCCCGAATATCAGCTTCTCTTCGGATTTCATCATCGGCTTTCCGGGCGAGACCGAGGCGGATTTCGAGGCCACCATGAAGCTGATTCACGATATCGGCTTCGACACTTCCTTCAGCTTCATTTACAGCCCCCGCCCGGGCACCCCGGCGGCGGAGCTGCACGACGATACGCCCATGGAGGTGAAGAAGGAGCGTCTGAAAATCCTGCAGACGCGTATTACCCAGCAGGCGCAGGACATCAGCCGCAAGATGGTGGGCAACACGGAGCGGGTGTTGGTGAGCGGTTATTCCAAGAAGGACCCGGGGCAGTTGTCGGGCCGCACGGAGAATAACCGGGTGGTGAATTTCCGCTGCGATGATCCGGCGCTGATCGGCAAGTTTGCGGATATTCTGATTGAAGAAGCATTGCCCAACTCTCTGAGAGGCACCCTTCTCAGCTCCGAAATTGATACTGATTGGGCGGCTTGATGGTGGATCTAGCGTGGTCCGGCCTCGCCACTGGGTAACCTTTTCTCAAAACGCGGTGTACACGTCCATGTGGCTCCTGCTCTTCATCCCTGAAGAGAAGGTTTGAGAAAAGGTTCCCCAGCACCGAGGCCTCCGAGGTAGCCGAAAGTGAGGGCGCTACGTAGCGCAGAGTTAAGCCCTCCGAGGTAATCGGAAGTATCGGCGCTACGTAGCACGGAGCATGACTCTATTTCATAGGGCTCGATGTCAGGTGGTCTTTTTCGGAACCTTCTCTTCAGGGATGAAGAGCAGGAGCTACATGGATGTATTCACCGCGTTTCCGAAAAAGACCACCTGATAGCGAGCCCGGACCATCTAACGGAGTCTCCAACGAAGCTCAAACCACCAATGAAGCACGAGAATACACCCGATATAACCCAAGATTCATAAAACTGACCGGTTAAGAAACAAACAACCGGACAATTGCCTTTTCCCCGTCAAGTTAATGGTTTAGGCTTAAGTTAAAGTAGCCAATAGGAGAACGAACCCTCATTGAATAGTCACGCCGTAACCGACCAGGACACCGTCACCCAGCAACTTACGCTGGAACCCGACGACAACCGCCGCCTCGCCAGCCTCTGCGGTCAATTCGACCAGCACCTGCGCCAGATCGAACAGCGACTCAACATCGAAATCCGCAACCGGGGCAACCACTTCGCGCTCACCGGCGAAGCCCAGACCACCAAAACCGCCGCCGAACTGCTGCGCAGCCTCTACCGGGACACCGACGAGAGCGACATCACCCCCGACGAAATCCACCTCGCCCTACAGACGTCTGGCATAGAGGACCTTATGGACCAACTCAACGACCGCGCCCCCGGCGACGGCGCTGCCGAATCCGGCACCCCGGCGGACAATGCCAGCCAAGTCGGCGGCATGACCCTGATTCGCACCAAAAAGTGCACCATCAAGCCGCGCGGCGGCAATCAGCAGCAGTACGTGCGCGCGGTCCAGACCAACGACATCAACTTCGGCACCGGCCCCGCCGGTACCGGCAAGACCTACCTGGCGGTGGCCTGCGCGGTGGAAGCACTGCTCAACGACGATGTGGAGCGGATTCTGCTGGTGCGCCCGGCCGTGGAAGCGGGCGAGAAGCTGGGCTTTCTGCCCGGTGACCTGGCGCAGAAGGTCGACCCCTACCTGCGGCCGCTGTACGACGCCCTGTTTGAAATGCTCGGGTTCGAGACCGTGGGCAAGCTGATCGAGCGCAACGTCATTGAAGTGGCGCCCCTGGCCTACATGCGCGGCCGGACCCTGAGCAATGCCTTTGTGATTCTGGACGAAAGCCAGAACACCACGCGCGAGCAGATGAAGATGTTCCTGACCCGCATCGGTTTTGGCTCCACGGCGGTGATTACCGGCGACCCCAGCCAGATCGACCTGCCCAAGGGGCAGAAGTCAGGTCTGAAACACGCCATTGATGTGCTCTCAAAGGTCGACGGCATCAGTTTTACCCACTTCAGTTCCAAGGATGTCGTGCGCCACCCGCTGGTGCAGCGCATTGTGGAAGCCTACGACGCCTTCGACGACGAACAGCCGGCCGACTAGACATGGACGTACAGATCGATATTGCCATTGCCAGCCAGAGCGCGGGCCTGCCGGAGCGCGCTCAGCTGGAAAGCTGGATCGGCGCCGCCCTACACGCTGGCACGCGCCAGCCTCTGAGCGAGGCGGAAGTCAGCGTCTACCTGGTGGACGAAGCGGAGAGCCGGGAGCTCAATCTTCGCTACCGCGACAAAGACAAGCCCACCAATGTGCTCTCCTTCCCCGCCGACCTGCCACCGGAGCTCAATCTGCCACTGTTGGGTGACCTGGTGGTCTGCGCCCCGGTGGTGGAACGCGAGGCGCGGGAGCAGGGCAAAACCGCCCAGGCGCACTGGGCTCACATGCTTGTGCACGGCACCCTGCATTTGCTAGGTTACGATCATATTGACCCGGCCGAAGCCGAGGCGATGGAAAGTCTGGAAACCCGTATTCTGACTCGGTTAAACTACCCGGCGCCCTACGTCGAAACCCGGCCGGCGGAACCCCACCCCGACGGGCCGAACCTTACCCGACAGGCAAAACCCTAAAAGGACAGATCTGCCCCATGAGTGACGACCCTTCGAGTAGCAGCCTCCAGGCGCGCAACTCTGACAAGAGCGACAAATCGGAGAAAACCGACCGATCCTGGATGCAGAAGCTGATGCAGGCGTTCAACGGCGAGCCCCAGTCCCGCGAGGAGTTGCTGGATATCATCAAGGAGGCGGCCAACAACAAGCTCCTGGATCAGGAGGCACTGAGTATCATCGAGGGCGCTCTGGACGTCTCCTCGCTTCAGGCCCGGGAGCTGATGATCCCCCGCTCCCAGATCGTCGCCATCCGCATCGACGAGACCCCCAAGGAATTCCTGCCCAAGATCATCGAGTCGGGCCACTCGCGCTTCCCGGTGATCGGCGAGAGCTTTGATGACATCAAGGGGATCCTGCTGGCCAAGGACCTGCTGCGCATGATGCTCGAAGAGACCACCGACTTCAGCCTGGAGTCGATTCTGCGCCAGGCCAACATCGTCCCGGAGAGCAAGCGCGTCAACGTGCTGCTGCGCGAATTCCGCGAGAAGCGCTACCACATGGCGCTGGTGATTGATGAATACGGCGGCATTTCCGGGCTGCTCACCATTGAAGACATTCTCGAGGAAATCGTCGGCGAGATCGAAGACGAGACCGACGAGGAGGTCAGCGACGAGTTCATCAAGCGGGTCAGCGACACCGACTATATCGTCAAGGCGCTCACGCCCATTGACGATTTCAACGACTACTTCAAAGCCGGCCTGAGTGAAGAGGACTTCGACACCATCGGCGGCATTCTGATGCAGGAGTTCGGTCACCTGCCCAAGCGCAATGAAGTGGCCGTGATCGACGAGTTCCAGTTCCGGGTGCTCTACGCCGACAACCGCCAGATCCACCTGGTGCGCCTGACCATTCTTGAATAGCGCCATGACCCCCGCTCACGCCGCCCTCGAGCGAGTGCCCGCCTGGGCTGCCTGGCTGCTCTGCGCCGCCGCCGGGGGGCTGGTGCCGCTGTCGTTCGCCCCCTTCAATCTCTGGCCCCTCGCCCTGTTGAGCCTGACGGCCTTTGCCCTGCTGCTCCACCGCCAGCCCGGTCGCACCGCCTGGTGGCGCGCCCTGGGTTTCGGGCTCGGGCTCTACGGCATGGGCGTTTCCTGGATCTACGTCAGCATTCACACCCACGGCAACGCCTCGGCCCCGCTGGCCGGACTGATGACCGCCCTGTTCGTCGCCTTTGTTGCCCTGGTATTCAGCCTGCCCTTCTATGTGTACGGCCGCTGGTTCAGCCGCCGGCGCTACGGCTCACTGCTGGCGTTTCCCGCCCTCTATCTGCTGGGCGAGTGGCTGCGCGGCTGGCTCCTGACCGGCTTCCCCTGGCTGTACCTGGGGTACGGCCATCTCGATACCTGGCTGGCGGGCTGGGCCCCGCTGCTCGGGGTCATGGGCCTGAGCCTGATCGTGGTATTGACCGCCGGGCTGGGCGCACACTGGTTGCTTGATGGGAAGGGGTTCCTCCAGGAGCGCCGAGGCCGGCCAACGCTGTTGCTGACTGCGGTGATTCTGGCACTCTGGCCTCTGGGCCTGGCGCTTCAGCTGGTCGACTGGACCGAGCCCCGGGGTGAGCCGGTGCGCGTGGGCATGATCCAGCCCAATATTCCTCAGGAGCGCAAGTGGGATCCGAACTTTGTCGAGCCCACCCTGGAGCGGCTGGAAACGCTGAGCGAGGATCTGTGGCAGAACGACTGGCTGATCTGGCCCGAGGCGGCCATTCCCCGGGTGTACCATACGATGACGCCATTTCTGGAGGAGATCGGGGACCGGGCCGACGCCACCGACACGGGCATGATCAGCGGGATCATTTTCCAGAACGAGCAGACCGGTGACTACTACAACAGTCTGGTCACGCTGGGCGCGGCCGAGGGTATCTACCACAAGCGTCGGCTGGTGCCCTTCGGGGAATACGTGCCCATGGAGCGCTGGTTGCGCGGGCTGATCGACTTTTTCGACCTGCCCACCTCCATCATCAGCCGCGGCCCCTGGGAGCAGGAAGGCCTGCAGATCGGGGATGTCGGCATTTCACCCTCGGTCTGCTACGAAGTGGTCTACCCCGACCTTGTCGCCCGCAGCGCCCGCGACTCCCAGGTGCTGCTGACCGTGAGCAATGATGCCTGGTTTGCCGACTCCATCGGGCCCCTGCAGCATATGCAGATGGCGCGCATGCGCGCTCTGGAAACCGGGCGTCCGATGATCCGCAGTACCAACAACGGCATCAGCGCCCTGGTGGACCCGCGCGGGCAGATTTTGGCCCGCGCCGATCAGTTTGTGCAGACCAACCTGGAGGGAGAGGTTCAGCCCCGTTCGGGCCTGACACCCTTCATGCGCTGGGGCAGTCATCCGCTGGCACTGCTGTCGGGACTGGTTCTGGTGGGACTGGCGCTGGGCTTCAAGCGCGAACTGACGAACGAAACGTACGAGTAGGAACGCTAGTTCGCCTCCAGCGCCGTCCCCTCTGCGAGCAATTCCGGACAGTAAATCGACTGTAGCACCTTGATCACCCGCATGGCCCGGTCATCCGCCAGGCGGTAATACACCGTCTGCGACACCTTGCGGGTGGTCACCAGACCCGCCCGGCGCAGGTTGGCCAGATGCTGCGATAGCGCCGACTGGCTCAGGGTAATGCGCTCGTTCAGCTCCCCCACGGACAATTCGCCCGACCCCAGGGTGCACAAAATCATCAGGCGGTGCTCGTTACCCATCTGTTTGAGCAGACCGGCCGCCTCACGGCTGTGCGCCTCCATCTGTTCCAGACCCGCACTCAATGCATTCATCGTTGCCATCTCTTCAGAAATCAGGCTGATACTAAACCTCATGCGCACGCCCATGTCAACATACTTCTAATTTAGCTACCTCTAATTTAGCTATAAAATATTTATTTTTAGATTATTTGCATCTTCACCCGTGACATGGGCATAATTTCGTTGTATTTTAGATTTATCTAATTTAGATTTAACTAACTTTTTGCATCGGAGCCATGTCAATGAAGCACGTCTCGCTCGGGGAACGCCTACTCAACCTCGCCCTGAATCACCGCAAGGGCGTTTTCTGGGGCCTGGGGTTGATCACTCTGGCCTTCGCCGCCCTGCTGCCCCTGATCCAGATTGATACCGACCCGGAGAATATGCTGCCGGAGGATAATCCCGCGCGCGTGTTTCACAACCAGGTCAAACAGACCTTCGATATGCACGACACCATCGTGGTCGGTCTGGTCAATCCGGAGGGCATCTACCGGCCCGACACTCTGGCGGATCTGCACAGCCTGAGCGAATACGCCGAGGGTCTGGACGGGGTGATCCGCACGGACCTGATGTCTTTGGCCAATGTCGATAACATCACGCAAGAGGGCGCTGGCACCATCCGCTTTGAGTGGATGATGCGCCAGCCCCCGGAAACACGAGAGCAGGCGCTGGAGATCAAGCGCAACGTCGAAGCGCTGCCTCTGCTGTACAACACCCTGGTCTCCGAGGACGGCCAGGCCGCCGCCGTCTACGTGCCGATTGAAGACAAAAACGAAAGCTACGCCATCGGGCGTCAGCTCCAGCAACACATCGACAGTCTGGACTCCGAGGGCGACTGGCATATCACCGGCCTGCCCATTGCCGAAGACCGCTTCGGCTACGAGATGTTTGTGCAGATGGGGATATCCGCGCCCCTGGCGGGCCTGGTCATCTTCGCATTGCTGTGGGTTTTCTTCCGCAACATCCCGTTCATCGTCGCCCCCATGATCGTTGCCCTGTCGACCGTGTTGATCACCATGGGCGCCCTGATCGGCGCGGGTTTTACCGTGCACATCATGTCCTCCATGATCGCCATCTTTCTGATGCCCATCGCAGTGGTCGACTCCGTGCACCTCCTGTCAGAGTTTGCCGACCGCTATCGCAAGGGCGACAGCGTGCGTCAGGTGGTGAGCGATGTCATGGGGCACCTGTTTACCCCCATGCTCTTTACCTCCATTACCTCAGCGGTGGGCTTTTTCTCCCTGATGCTCACACCGATTCCCCCGGTGCAGATTTTCGGGTTCTTTGTCGGCCTGGGCATCATGCTGGCTTTCCTGAGTACCATTCTCTTTATACCGGCCTACCTGGTGAGCCTGAACCCGCAGACCCTGGATCGTATGGTGAGCAACCTGCCGGCGGAGAGCGACACCCTGGTGGCGCGCCTGCTCAAGCCATTGGGCCGAATCACCCGGCGTCACACCAGGCTCTGGATAACAGGCTTCCTTGCGGTGTTTGTGGTCTCGGTCTGGGGCATCACCTTAATCCAGGTGAATGACAACCCCGTTCGCTGGTTTAAGCCCGGCCACGAATTGCGCATCGCCGATCGGGTGCTCAACGAACACTTTGCCGGCACCTACGATGCTTACATGGTATTCAACAGCGACAGTGATACGCTCGAAAAGGCGCAAGCCGAGGTAGATCAATTGCTCGACTCCGGTAAACTCGACAATGACACTCAGCGTTGGCTGAAAAACCAGGAGGAAGACCTCAATACCGCTGCAGATCTGTCCGATTTCGTGCTGGCTCTGGACGACTATCTGTTCGAGACCTCGGGCAATGTCGAGCCCATCGAAACCCTGCTCTCACGTCTGGAAACAATCACCGGTGACGGCCAGGCGTTTACCAACCCTGACAACCTGGCCTACCTGCAACGGTTGCAGACGCACCTGAACCAGACCGGTCTGGTAGGCAAGTCCAACAGCCTCACAGATGTGGTCAAAACCGTCAATCGCGAGCTGCGCTCGGGCGAAGCAAAGGATTTCGAGTTGCCGGACAGCGCCAACGGCGTCGCACAGACGCTGCTCCAATACCAGTCATCCCACCGGCCCCAGGACCTCTGGCATTTCGTTACCCCGGATTACCAACAGTCCCTGATCTGGCTGCAGCTGACCAGTGGCGACAATCAACATATGACCGCCGTGGTGGAGTCGGTTGACCAGTATGTCCGGGACAACCCTCTCCCCGAGAACCTGTCACTGGAGTGGGCGGGCAAATCCTACCTCAACGTTGTCTGGCAACAGGAAATGGTCGAGGGGATGATCGGCAGCTTGATCAGCGCCTTTGTGGTGGTGCTGATCATCATGATTCTGTTGTTCCGCTCCATTACTTTCGGAGTCTTGGCCATGCTGCCCCTGACGATCACCATTACCGGTATTTATGGCCTGATCGGCTGGATCGGGAAAGACTACGACATGCCCATTGCGGTGCTCTCGGCGCTGACGCTGGGGCTGTCCATTGATTTTGCCATCCACTTTGTCGAGCGCACGCGCGCCTACTTCCGCGAGACGCAAAGCTGGCCCGAGACACTGGAGCTGATGTTCCAGGAGCCCGCTCGGGCAATAACCCGCAACGCTGTGGTGATCGCCGTGGGTTTTACGCCGCTGCTGCTGGCGCCACTGGTGCCCTACATCACCGTGGGCGCTTTTCTGGCCAGCATCATGGCGCTTTCGGCACTGATCACTCTGCTACTGCTGCCCACGGTCATGACCCTGCTTCAGGGCTGGCTGTTTCGTCCCAACAATGAATCTTCAGGAGAATATTATGATGAAAATGACTCACTTTAAAACCGCTCGCGCAATGAGAGTACTGATGACCTCAGTCACCAGCGCACTGGTACTTTTAAGTGCGCCAGCGCTCTGGGCCGAAGATCTTACCGATCCGCGCGAGATCGTCACCAAAGCCGAACAGGTGGCCTTCTACTCGGGCGATGACGGGCGCAGTGAAGCGCGCATGCGCATTACCGATAACCAGGGGCGCAACCAGGTTCGCCAATTTACCATTTTGCGGAAAACCCGGGACGATCAGCAGACACAGGATTTAATGGTGTTTTTTTCCCGCCCCGCCGACGTGCGCAACACGGTATTCCGGGTGATCAAACGCACCGAATCCGATGACGATCGCTGGCTCTATCTGCCCGGCCTGGATCTGGTCAAGCGCATTTCTTCCGGTGACAAACGCACCTCTTTTGTCGGCTCGCACTTCTACTATGAAGACGTCTCCGGTCGGAATACCGACCTGGACAACTACGAGCTACTGGAAACCACCGAAGAACACTACGAACTGAAAGGCTCCGCCAAAGATCCGTCGAATGTGGAGTTCGCCTATTACCATGTCACCATCGACAAAGAGACGATGCTGCCCGTGGCAACCAGCTACTTCGACAGCAACGACCGCAAGTACCGTCAGATGGAGGTGTTGCAAGTCGAAACGATCGACGGTTACCCCACCGTGGTGCACTCGCGCATGAAAAATCTTGACAACGGCGGCGTCACCGAAATGCAGTTTCGCAATGTCGACTATGACCTGGGCATTCCGGACAGCATTTTCTCCGAGCGCAGTTTGCGCAATCCACCCACTGAATGGCTGAATTAGGGTTTAATTCTGATGCGTTGGAAACATTACATCACAACCGCATTCCTGGGCCTGGCGGTCGCAACACCAGCGGCCCTTGCCCAGGATGACTGGGACGACTGGGGCGATGACGAAGAAGCCGGTGCCTCGAGTGACGGTTCCTCAGTTGACGACTCCTCAGGCGATAGCTCCTCGGGTGACAGCACCTGGGACACCGAGGCGTGGGGAGATGACGCCTGGGAGGAGGAGTCCGGCGGCTTTCCGCTCTACGGTTTTGTCGAACTCGGGCTGGGCGGACGACTGAGCGACAGTGACTACCACGATCGCCTGAGCCTCGGGGAGGCACGCCTGCGCCTGGAAACCGACGGCAACTGGAAGCAGATCGGCTACACCGCCAAAGGCGACTTTGTCTATGACGAAGTCATCGACGAATGGGACGCAGAATTTCGCGAATTGACCGCCAGCCTTACGCTGTTTGAAAAAGTCGACGTCAAGGCGGGCCGTCAGGTCATCACCTGGGGGACGGGCGATTACGTTTTCCTCAACGACCTTTTTCCCAAAGACTGGCAAGCGTTCTTTATCGGCCGGGACGATGCGTACCTCAAAGCCCCGTCCGATTCATTGCGCCTGTCCGGCTACTTTGAGTGGGCCAATGTCGAGCTGGTCTGGACGCCGGAGTTCGCACCGGATACCTACCCCAGAGGCGAGCGGTTGTCGCTGTTCAATCCGGCAACGGGAGGATTCATTGGCAAGGATCAGGCGTTTGCAGCGGCCGAGCCCGACGATGATGAACTGGCCCTGCGTGTATTCCGCACCATCAAGTCCGTTGAAGTGGCACTCTATGGTTACGATGGCTACTACAAAAGCCCCGAAGCCATGAGTCCCGAAGGTTTCCCGACTTTCACCGGTTTGAGCGCTCTGGGGGCATCAATACGCACGCCCTGGGGCCCCGGCCTGTTCAACGCCGAAGTGTCTCACCACGAGAGCAAAGCGGATACGGCCGGCACCAATCCCCGCATTCCCAACAGCCAGTGGCGAGGCCTGGTGGGTTACGAAAAAGAGCTGATCACGAGACTGACCGGCAGCGTTCAGCTCTATCTGGAACACAACCAGGACCACAGTCAGCGGCTGGCCCAGTCGGCTCATCCCGAGTGGGAACCGGAGCAAAACCGGACCCTGGTCACCACCCGACTGACGTGGCGCGACCGGCGCGATTATTTGACCCTGTCGCTGTTCGCCTTCTATTCCCCCAGTGATGAGGACATGCACCTGCGCCCCCGGCTGGATTATCGCTTCGGCGACAATCTGAGCCTCAGCACAGGCTTCAACCTGTTCTGGGGAAAAAGTGATCACAGCTTCTTCGGACAGTTCGAAGACAACAACAACGCCTATGCCCGTGTCCGGTATGCGTTTTAACCACCAGAGGAGTTTCATAATGAGCCTAGAACGAGCACTCACCGCCTTTGCCGGCGCCATGGTATTGATTTCCGTCGCCCTGACCTACTGGGTCCACCCCGGCTTTGTCTGGCTGACGGTCTTTGTCGGTGCCAACCTGTTTCAACAATCCTTCACCCGTTTCTGTCCGGCCACTTCGATCATGCGCAAGCTGTTCGGCCTGAAAACCGAGGCAGAGCTGGCCAGAGCCGCCCAATAGGCCCTCATTACATTACCCCGGCGATTCAACACCGCCGGGGTGTTCCATCCCGCCTTAGAAAGCCGCCACTGCGGCAAGCTGGCTGATTTGGCGGCCAAATGACGGATTTGTGTGCCAGCGCAAGGATTTATTATTGATGCGACGCTAGTATCGAATGAGCCTATAATAATGAACCGCGACCCACGAATAAGGAAGACAGGTCCCCATCATGTACCACCAGTACTTCGGTCTTCAGGAGCCGGCGTTTGCCATCGCCGTCAACCCGCGCTACCTCTACATGAGCGAACAGCACCGGGAGGCCCTGGCACACCTGCTGTTTGGGCTGCAGGGCGGCGGCTTTGTGCAGCTGACCGGAGAGGTCGGAACGGGCAAGACCACCATCATTCGGTGCCTGCTGGAGCAACTGCCCGAGAATACCAGTATCGCCTTGATCCTCAATCCCATGGCCTCGGTACCGGAGTTGCTCTCAAGCATCTGTGACGAGCTGGGCGCGCGCTACATTGACGACCACCCTACTCTGAAAACACTCACCGATGCGCTCTACAACCGGCTGCTGGAAAACCACATGGACGGCAAGAAAACCGTCCTGTTGATTGATGAGGCCCAGTCCCTGAGCCGCGAGGCGCTGGAGCAGATCCGGCTGCTCACCAACCTGGAAACCAACACCGAAAAGCTGCTCAACATTATTCTGGTCGGCCAGCCGGAACTGAACGAGTTGCTCTCCCAGCCCTCATTGCGACAATTGGCCCAGCGCATCACCGCCCGCTACCACCTGGAGCCGCTCACCCTCGACGAAACCCGTGCCTATATCGACCACCGGCTACAGGTGGCCGGCCTGGAGGAAGGACGCACGCTGATCCCTGCCTCGTTGGTAGACGAAGTGCATCGGTTCAGCGGTGGTATTCCCCGGCTGATCAACATCATCTGTGAGCGCATGTTGCTGGGAGCCTATGGCCAGAACCGGACAACACTGACCCGGCACATTTTCGAGCAGGCCCGGCGGGAGATTGTCGGGCACCAACCCGCCCACAAGACGCCTGCCCCTACGCCGCTGCGTCGGTGGCTCCCCGGTACCCAGTGGCGCCACGCTCTGGCAGCCGGGTTGGTGGGTGTAGTGATTGGCGCCCTGCTATCCTGGCCGGGCGAATCCCCACCAGTGCCCAAATCTACCCGGTTCTCCACAGCCACTCCGGTACCTGAAGCTGGAAAACCAGAGAGGCCAAAACCTCAACTGATCACTCCCGCTTCGGCGGAACAGGACGGCGAGGCTGAAGAGAAATCACAGGCCTCATCCGCCGCCATACCGACCCACCTCTGGCCCTACGAGCCGGATATCGCTCAGCGCCAGCTGGCAGAGCACGTCGGGCTGGAAATACCCAAAGCCGGGGCCCCCTGCACCCATGACGCCGATCAGAGCGGCCACCGGTGCGAACGCACCCGTCTGGACACCTGGAATGACCTGATGGCACTGGACCGGCCCGCTGTGATGACCCTGATCACGCCCGAACGCAAACGAGTGTATGCACCGTTGATCGGTCTCGACGATGAGGGGGCCCTGGTACTGGTGGAGGGACAAGTGGAGGCTCGCCCCTGGCGCTCTCTGGCCGAGCTCTGGAACGGCGAAGTGCATTACTTTCACTACCGCCCGGCTGGTTTTGACGGCAGCCTGGGCCCCGGCGATCAAGGCCCGGCGGTCGCTTGGCTGGCCGAGCAGTTTGCCCAACTCGACGGTGAGCGCACACCCCTGACCCGGGAGCGCTACACCCTGCCCCTGCAGACCCGCGTCGAAATATTCCAGCGCCAGTACGACCTGGAGCCGGACGGTCTGTTCGGGCTGAACACCCTCAAGCGACTCAACCGGGCCAGGGGCCTGGACCCGGAGCTGCTGGACCCGGAAAGCCATGCTGCAAAAAACCTGGCGCGGGAGACAGACTGACCGTGTCGATGATACTGGATGCACTGAAGCGGGCCGATCGCGAACGGCGCCAACAGGAGGCTGACCCGCCATCGCTGGTCACCGAGCACGCGGCGCCCCCACACGCTCGGCCATCGCACCGGCGCAACTGGCTGCTGGCCGGCGCCCTCCTACTCGCCGGTGCCGCGATCGGATTGACGCTGGCCAGCGTCAAATCGTCTCCCGAGTCCGATCCCGATCTTTCTTCTGAAACAGTCCCGGATCAAGCGCGACTGGGCCAAGGCAGCTCTACGTCAGAGAACAGTGAAACATCACCGAGCGCGAGCGACACTGAAAACCCGGCCCCCACCCCGGACAACGCAGCCGAACAAACCGAGCCAGACCTGACACCGTCGGCCATTGCCCGCCTGTATCAAAAGGACCGGACACCCGGCGAGGCTCCGGAGCCGGCCGTCGCCCAGCTTTATCAGGCCCCCCAGCCTGCGGAAACTCCGGCTGAAGAAAAAGAGCATCAGCCACCCGAGCCAGAGCCGGAACCCCAAACGGTGTCCGTCGCTCCCCCTCGACCCAGCGAGCCGGTGCGACTGGCCGAGGAGCCGCTGGTACCCGGCATCCGCGATCTGCCCTGGTCCCTGCAACAGGATATCCCCTCGATCAATTATCAGGCTCACAATTACCGGGAAGGAGGCAACAGCTCGGTCACCATCAATCAACGGAAGCGGCGCGCGGGTGATGAAGTCGCCCAGGGGGTAAGGATCGAGCGGATCGAGTCCGACGGGCTGGTTCTGATTTACGAGGGCAAAACCTTCAAACTCAAAGCGATGAACAGCTGGGTGAACATGTAGTGCAGGAAAGATCAGAGGCGGGAGAAAAGCGCGGTCTGTGTCGGTTGGCCCACCTCCGGGTGCGGATCGCCAATCCCCCCAAACTGCACCCGGTAGCCATTGCGTTTGGCCACCCCTCTCGCCCACTGCTGAAACTTGGCACGCGTCCATTCAAACTTGTGGTCCTCTTCGCGAAACTCCCCCGGCGCCAAGTCGAACAGCGGGTTGTACTCTAAGTTGGGTGTGGTCATGTACAACTGCCCCGGCCGGTACTGACCGAATACCGCCAGCTCCACCCTGGATAAATCCCGGGGGTAAACATGCTCAATGGTCTCGACCATGGCCGCCGCGTCGAAACCCGCCAACTTCGGATTCTTGTCGGTATAGGAGGCGCTGAGCAGCTTCAGGCGGGGCGACTCCCCAGCAAGGTGCTCCGACAGCATTCGCCGGCATTCCGCCAGGGATAAGCCGGACCGCTCCACTCCCACCACCTGCTCGAATTGCGGTTCGGCGAGCAGCCGGTACAGAAGCGAGCCCGAACCGCAACCCAGGTCCAGCACCCGCCGCGCACCGGTCTCTTTGATCACGGCGCATACCCGGTCGAGGCGCTGCTCGTGCAGGCTCGTCATCTGCGTCATCAGGGTCATAGTCAGCGGCCGATCATCCCGACAAAGGGTAAAATGGAGATGCCCAGAATCAGGGCAATGGCCGCGACCATCAGAACAAATCGAATGGGGTGAGCGGCGGCCCGCCGGGCGAGCGTGGGTGCATTGCCCTCCGCCTCCTGTTCGGCGTAGAGCCGTCGCTGTTGCTCCCTCCGGCTTTGCTGGTAGTCGGCCAGTGCCGCTTTGGCGGCCGGCAGATCCTCGGCATTGGTCAGCCAGATGGCGGCGATACCCAGCCCCCAGAAACCCGCGTGGGTTTCATAGAAGGTAAAGCCGTGCTCGTTCAGTAGCTGACGCACCTCTTGCGCTTCATCCTCGGGAACCTGATGGAGTTTGAACAGTAGCTGCGACATAGTCTCACTTTTTATGGAAGGGCGTCGGCCCCATTATGGACGGGGCGTTTCAGTACAGACAAGGTTGCGGCCCTCGCCTTTGGCCCGATACAACTCGGCATCGGCCCGCGACAAAAGTTGGTCCACCCGCTTATCCCCGGCCCGCACAGCGGTGATACCCGCACTGAAGCTGGTCTGAAACACCTGCCCGTCGTCCCCCTGAAATTCAGTGCCAGAAAACGCCACCCGAATTTCCTCGATCAATTCAAACGCTTCAGGAACCTGGGTGTGCGGCAGTAAAATCAGAAACTCCTCACCCCCGGAACGCCCGGCGATATCACTGGTGCGCAGACGGTTATTCAGGGTAAACGCAAAGGCTTTCAATACTTCGTCACCCATCAGGTGGCCGTAGGTATCATTGATGCTCTTGAACCAGTCCAGGTCTATCTGCACCAACGAAAACGGCGTCCGGTGGCGGCGGTAGTCTTCCAGTAACTCGGTCAGGCGCTGCAGCAGATAGCGACGATTGTACAGTCCGGTCAGCTCATCGGTCACCGACAACTGCACGAGTTTGGCCTCCAGCGCCTTTCGATGGGTGACATCCACCACGACCCCATACCAGCTGACCGCCTCTTCATCCAGCCATTCGTGTTCAGGCGTAGCGACGCCCTCTAGCCACACTTCCCGACCATTGACCAACACCCGGTATTCACAGGTCCACTGTGCCAGATTCAGGTAAGACTCTCGAATGGATTCAAGCAACCTGGGACGGTCCTCGGGAAGTACCGCGTCAAATACCAGATTCGGGTCACGCTCGATCTCCTCAGGCTCAGCACCGTAAAAACGGCGCACCCCTTCGCTCACGTATGGGAACTCCGAACGACCATCGGCATACATCCGGAAGATATAAATGACCCCGGGAAGAGCCTCCGCCAATTTGTTGAGTAGTTGCGCGTTGACATGCTGTTGGCTGATGTCAATGTGAGTGCCCACCACCCACTCGGGCTCACCGTCGGGTGTGCGGCTGATCAGCTTGCCCCGATCGTGAATCCACACCCAGTGCCCTTCCTTATGGCGCAGGCGACAGACACAGTCGTAATAGGGAATCTCGCCCCTGAAATGGCGGGCAAAGATTTCCGAGGAGCGGGCGAGATCATCAGGGTGGCACAACCGGTGCCAGATCGCGATACTGATGGGCTCGAGCTCGGCCTGGGTATAACCCAGCATCTCGGCCCACCGATCATTGATGACCTGCTCGCCAGTATGGGCGTTCCACTCCCAAGTGCCGGCCCGAGTGCCTTCAATAATGGCTCTCAGCCGCTCCAGTTGATGGTTGTCGGGTCGCTCGGACACTGTAGCCTCTGTTTTGCGAATCGTCTGGACGGTTGCCCTACCGCCATCTTCGCAAGACCGATGTCAACTGGCAAGCGCGATGAGCCGGAGCAACTCAATTGGCCAGAACGCCAATTTGATAAGACCCCATCTGCTCCCAGGCGGCAGCGCTATGGTCTCGCCCATAACCTTTTGTGGTCATGCCTTCGGTCGCCTCCCGTCCGCACCAGGGCTCAATGACCGCCGGTGGGGCCGGGTGCTGCGGTATGTAGTCGGTAAAGTCGTAGACCTTCCCGCGAATCGCCATCCAGCAGTCTTCAATCGTATCGTGCTCCGCCACCTCCTCCAGACTGTAGACGGTATCACTCTCGGCCAGAGTGGCCGTCGGCATCAACACGGAAACCGCCAGGAGCGTCAGCACTGACGACCAGAACGCGATAAAAGCGGCAAATGCGGTTTTTTTCATCAGATCACTCCCGTTTCAGGTGGGTTTACAGCAGCACGAACTCTTCGATGACGATACGACCGGACGGCACGCCCAGAGCGAGCAATTCAGACCGGGCACGATCAATCAGCGGAAGCGGACCGCAAAGGTAAACATTGCGCTCGGCCGCATCGGGACACTCTCTCTCAATGAAATCCTTATGCAAGGGGCCATTCCGGTAAAAATAGTGCAGTGTCAACCGGCTTTCGGGCAGCGCGGCCATCAGCCTGGTCAACTCTTCGGCAAACAGCGCGCGCGTCTCGTCCTGAACGCAGAAAATCAGGTGGGCATTCAACGCTTTTTCGCGCTGGACGCTGTCACGCAGCCGGCCGAGAAAGGGGGTAATACCGATGCCCCCGGCAATCCAGAGTTCGGGCTGGAGGGGTTCTTTCTGGCCCGGGAAAAAACGACCGTAAGGCCCTTCCACGGCCACCTCCGTGCCAGATGTCAGCGTCTGCAGGGCGCGGCTGGCATCCCCCAGATCCTTGACGGCCATGCGCAAAACCGGTTCATCGGGGGCCGATGACACCGTGTAGGGATGCTCCTCGCCCCGACCGGCCGTCAAATCCGGAGCATAGGGGGTCAGGTAGGCGAACTGCCCCGGCTCGTACTCAAGTGGTTCACCCAATGGCTCCAGCGACAGTTCAACCACGTTTCTGGCCGGGTGCTCAACGCCAGCCAAACGATACCGACGACGCCCGCGCCAGCGGGAGAACAGCCAACGATAGCCGATGGCGGCCACCGCCAGGGCGGCCCACAACGACCACACAACCAGCCCCCAGGCGCCGGGCAGAGTCCGGTTCAACATGAAGGTATGCACCAGAGCGAACACCACGGCAACGCCGCTCAATCGGTGCAGTCCTTTCCAGCGCTGGTATCCCGGCTCACCGAAAAAACGGAAGCTCGGCGCCATGAAAGCCATCAGTGCCAACAGCGCCACCCAGCCCCAGACCACGGCTGGCCGGGTCGAGAATAAGGTTCCGACGGCGGCCGGGATTGAAATTTCCACCCTCGACAGTGCCAGTAACAATGGATGGGCGAGGAGTAAGAGAAAGGCCACAGCCCCCAGGCGGTGGTGCAGCTGCCAGAGTTTGGTCAGGCCGCCAAAGGGCCGATCAAATCCCGGTACCCGGCAACAGAGCGCCGCGGCCACCAACAGCAGCGCCATGCCCCAGATGCCCGTCAACCGGCCCAGGGTATTCAATATCGCCCCCGGGCTCTCAAAGTCGGGCTCCTCCAGTAATGGCACAGCAAGCAGACCGGGCAGCAGAGCCAGAAACCATACCGCTGCCTGGCTGTTGCGCGTGGATAACCGCATGAAGCCTCCTTAAGGGCGGAACCGATAGCCCATTGCCACCCAGGTAACACGGTAGCTCGGGCTGCGCACTGCCAGTTTGTAGCATCTTTTTATGGTTTAAATCTTGAGTATAGACCGATACTCCGCGACGTCGACCTGAAAACCACTGTGTTCCTGCAGGTGCATTCGCATGGCATCGGCCGCATCCGGCTCACCGTGCACCAACTGAATGGGCATCCCCGGCTTCAATGCCGAGGCTTTCAACCATTGGCTGATATCCTCGTAATCTCCGTGACCGGAGAGCCCATCCAGCACCGCCAGCTGCGCCTTGCAGGGAATATAGGCCCCATGGATTTTCACCGAGTCCGCGCCCGCTCTGAGGTGGGCTCCGCGTGTGCCGCCGGCCTGATAGCCGGTCAATAACAGGGTGTTCCGATGGTGGGGCATCAACCGTTTCATGTGATGGAGAATGCGACCACCGGTGATCATGCCACTGCCGGCGATAATAATATGGGGATAGCTGATATCCGCGAGCGCCTTGGACTCGTCCACACTGTGCGTGTATTTCACCACCTGCATCATGCGTTCACAATCTTTGTCGGTCAGGCGATGCTGGTCGGCGTACTGGTGATAAATACCGGAGACATCGATGGCCATGGGACTGTCCAGAAATATCGGCACTTTGGGAATCCGGCCATCGTCCATCAGCTTCGCCAACAGGTGCTGCATGGCCTGGGCGCGCCCTACGGCAAAACTGGGTACCATCAACACACCGCCCCGGCTGACCGTTTGAGTCACAATCTGCGCCAGCTGCTCCCAGATATCAGTGTCAGCATGACGACGGTCACCGTAAGTACATTCCAGTAGTAACAGGTCCAGCTCCGGCAGCGGCTGCGGTGGATACATCAATACATCGTTGTGTCGACCCACATCACCGGAAAACCCCACTCGCTTGCCTTCCGCTTCGAGGATGATACTGGCCGCCCCGAGAATATGCCCGGCCGGCTGTAACCGAAGGCGGATGTCACCCACGTTAAACACTTCGCCAAACCGGACCGGTTCAAACAGCTCCATACAACGCTCGGCGGTCTGCCGGTCATACAGGGGCTCGGGCTTTTCGTGTTTGCTCAATTTGTGCCGGGCCAAAAACCGGGCATCCTCTTCCTGAATGTGACCGCTGTCGGGCAGCAGAATACTGCACAGATCGCGCGTGGCCCGGTGAGTGTAAACCGGCCCGCGATACCCCTGCTGGTACAACCGGGGCACATAACCGGAATGGTCCAGGTGCGCATGGGTGAGCACCACCGCATCGAGCGTATCAATATCCAGAGGCAAGGTTTGCCAGTTGCGTTTGCGCAACCACTTGTAGCCCTGGAAGAGGCCACAATCGATCAATACCTTGGTGTCGCCGCTTTCCACCAGAAACTTGGACCCGGTGACCGTCTCAGTCCCCCCCAGAAAAACAATATTCACCCAGATTCTCTCCCACGGTTGAGCACGGACTCCTCGAGCGTACGCTTGCCACCTTTCAAGCTACTCCTGGGCTGAATAGGTTGCGTTGATTCAGATCAACTCCCCAGATGACACTCAATCGGCTGGTCCAGCGTCGCCCCGAGAAACTCACACAGGGGCGGAGCAGGCTTGAGGGAAAATAGCATGGGCGTCATGACATCAGCCTTGTTTTGTTCGTATGACGCTTTGTTCATGGGGGGAGCGGTCGAACTCAAAAATGTCCCGGTTGGCTCGGTAAAACTCCAGCGCGTAAGCCAGCTCCCCGGAGGTACCGGCATAGAGCGTGGCGAGAGAGTCACCGGTGGCCACTCGATCGTCCAGCTTGAGGTGCAGGCGCAGTCCTGACACCGGTGACTCGGGCGCGCCAGCCAACTTGGCCAGCTGCGCCAGCCTTCGATTATCCACCCGCATTAACACCCCATCTTGCGGAGCGTAAAGCTCCGTATGAAACGGCGCCGTAGGAATCGCCTTGAGGCCTCCCTGGGCTCGACAGATACGCTGAAACTGCTCCCAGGCCCGACCGGACGTCAACACCTCCCGCGACAGATCCAGGCTGTGATTCAGGCCCTGCCCCGAGGCCATGGATAACAGGTGTGCCGCCAGAAAAACGGAACGCTCAATCAAATCCAGAGGCGCATCGGGCGCGTTCTTCAGTACTGCGACAACGTCCCGAGCTTCTTCGGCTGGCCCGATGCCATTGCCCACGGTCTGGCGCCCGTCAGTGGTCACACAACGCAGGTGCAGTTTGAGCGCGGCAGCCACGGTATAAGACCGTTGCGCCAGCCGCTCGGCGTGACGGGTTGACTTGTGTCAACAATGAACACTGAGGCGACATCCCGGAGCAAATCACGGAGACACGGAATAGGAACAATCGAACGAGGAGCCCTTTCGGCGGCCGAAGGACGGACAGTCTAAGGGGGCGGCCACAGCCTATAAAAGGAATAACGCTAATTCTTGTATGTTATATGGCGATCCGCCGTGGCACGCTTACCCAGCGTGCTTTATTTTCCTTTTGGGGCCGGTGGTTTCTTTTAAACCCGATGAGGCTTACAATCGGGAAGTAAGGCTTGCAGCACAATACCTTATGGCTGAATTCAATTCATTGATTGTTTAAGGAGAAGATCATGCAAGTTAGAGAGATGTTACCGGGAAACTCCAGAAGCCGGAAAAATGCCAGCGCCATGTCGCGGTTGGCCAACAGCTCGGCCGAGTTGTCTGACGAGTTCAAATCGTTCGTTTCCGACGTGGAAGGCATGATCAAAAAGTCCGCGTCCCTGGAAGGTAAAGAGCTCGACAAGGCCAGGAAAGAGCTGGAGGAGCGCGTATCCAAAGCCAAAGGAATCGTTGAAGACACCAGCAGCTCCATCGCCCGCCAGGCGCGTGAGAATTTTTACCAGGCCAACGACTATGTTCGCAGCCACCCCTGGAGCGCTGCGGGTGTGACCCTGGCCCTGGGCGTTGTTTGTGGCCTGCTCCTCTATCGTCGCAAATAACCTTCACCAGATCGGAAAGCATTGGGTTGGAGAGCCATCTGCAGGCCCGGCTCTCCACCCGAATTTTCCGCTAGCCCCTTCTTACACCACCCCCCCTGAATCGATCTCATCATCCTGCCCGCTTGACCTTACAGCGGCTGTAAGGTTTACGCTTGGTCACAAGTAACACCGACTACGTTTTAATACAGGATGAAATCAATGCGCGATTCCAACACAGTGGATTTCCAGATCTCCGGTATGAGCTGCGCCTCTTGTGCGGCCAGGGTCGAAAAGGCGCTGAATGCCGTGGAGGGGATTGATCAGGCCGACGTCAACCTCGCCGCCGAGTCCGCTCATATTGTGGGAGATGTCAGCCAGTCAAACATCGACCGCATGCTGGCCGCGGTCGACAAAGCGGGTTATTCCGCCAAGCCCATCACCTCAACCCGCGAGGCCTCGCAATCACAGGCGCAGGCAAGGGAAGAGGAACGTCAATCGCTGCAGAAGTCCCTGATGTTTGCCGCGGTGTTGACGCTGCCCGTGTTTGTGATGGAGATGGGGGCGCACCTGATCCCCGCGCTCCATCACGCCATTGATGCCAACATTGGCCAGCAGAACAACTGGCTCATCCAGTTTGCGCTGACTACGCTGGTGCTGTTCGGGCCCGGTTTACGTTTCTTCCGCCTGGGGCTGCCCGCCTTCTGGCGCCTGGCGCCGGACATGAACTCACTGGTGGCCCTGGGTACCAGCGCCGCCTGGGGTTACTCAGTAGTGGCGACTTTTCTGCCGCAAGTGCTGCCCGAAAATTCGGTCAACGTCTATTACGAGGCCGCCGCCGTCATCGTCACGCTGATTCTTCTGGGTCGGTTATTGGAGGCGCGCGCCAAGGGCCGCACCAACGAGGCCATTACCCGGTTGGTCAGTCTCCAGGCAAAAACGGCCCGCGTGCTGCGCGATGGCAAGGAAGTGGAAGTGGCGCCGGAGAAAATCGAGCGGGGTGAAACCATCGTCGTGCGTCCCGGTGAAAAAATCCCCCTGGATGGCGAGCTCATTGATGGCGAATCCTACGTGGACGAGTCCATGCTCACCGGCGAAGCCATTCCGGTGGAAAAGCGCACCGGCTCCACCGTGGTGGGCGGCACGCTGAACAAAACCGGCAGCTTCTCGTTCAAGGTGACCAAAGTGGGCGAAGACACCATGCTCGCCCAGATCATTCACATGGTCGAGAGCGCCCAGGGCTCGAAGCTGCCGATCCAGACACTGGTCAATAAAATCACCCTCTGGTTTGTGCCGGCGGTGATGACTGCGGCACTCATCACGCTGCTGGTCTGGTTGATCTGGGGGCCGGAACCGGCGCTCACGCTCGCACTGGTCAATGCCGTGGCGGTGTTGATCATCGCCTGCCCCTGCGCCATGGGGCTGGCCACTCCCACGTCCATCATGGTGGCCACCGGCCGCGCCGCCGAAATGGGCGTGCTGTTTCGTCACGGTGAAGCGCTGCAGGCTTTGAGGGATGTGGACGCGGTTGCGTTGGATAAAACCGGCACCCTGACCAAGGGCGAACCGGAATTGACCGATGTGATCACCGCTGAAGGCTTTGAACGCAATCAGGTTCTCGGCGCTGTCGCTGCCCTGGAATCGCGCTCCGAGCACCCCATTGCCCAGGCCATTGTCAAAGCGGCCGAGGCGGAAAAGCTGACATTGGAAAAAGCGACCGGTTTTGACTCGTTGACCGGCTATGGGGTCAAGGCCCGGGTCAACGATCAGGACATTGCCGTGGGCGCCGAACGTCTGCTGGAACAGTTCGACATTGAACAGAACCCGTTTGCCGAGCAGGCGAAAGAGTTGGCCAATGACGGCAAAACCCCCATTTATGTGATCATCGACAAACAGGTCGCCGCTCTTATCGCTGTGGCCGACACGGTCAAGGAGACCACCCCGGCGGCGATCGACTTCCTGCACCGGGAGGGCTTCAAAGTCGTCATGATCACGGGCGACAGCCAGGGCACCGCTGATGCGATTGCCCGGCAATTGGGTATCGATGAAGTGCTGGCTGAGGTGCTGCCCGATGCCAAAGTTGAAGCCCTGAAAAAGCTGCAACGTGACGGCCAGCGTGTGGCCTATGTCGGTGACGGGATCAACGACGCCCCCGCTCTGGCCCAGGCCGATATTGGCATCGCCATGGGCTCGGGAACCGATGTGGCCATTGAAAGTGCCGATGTAGTGCTGGTCAAAGGCGACCTGGCCGGTGCGGTCAACGCCATTGCGGTATCCCGCGCCGCACTGCGCAACATCAAGCAGAATCTGTTCTGGGCCTTTGCCTACAACACCGCCCTGATTCCCGTCGCCGCCGGTCTGCTCTACCCGGCCTTCGGCCTGTTGCTGTCGCCCATTTTCGCGGCGGGTGCCATGGCACTGTCCAGTGTCTTCGTCCTGGGCAATGCGCTGCGATTGAAACGGTTCAAACCGGCAGTATGACCCTCTTCAATGTTCAGGGATGATCGACCACAAAACGCGAAGCGTAAACAAACGTAAAGCGGCGACAGGCACTCGCTTGCGCGACCAGCTCGCCGCTTGCTACTGTTTCGCGCATCAACACGACTTTCGATGTTGTTCACTTAAAGGAGATTGTCATGACCAAGGTACTTGTTCTGTACTACAGCATGTATGGCCATATTGAAACCATGGCCAACGCCATTGCCGAAGGCGCCAAGGGCGTGCAAGGTATTGAAGTCACACTCAAGCGCGTGCCGGAAACCATGCCCGAAGATGTGGCACGCAATGCGGGCGCCGAGCTCGATCAGGATGCACCCGTCGCCAAGCCCGATGAATTGGCCGATTACGATGCCATCATCTTTGGCACACCCACCCGCTTTGGCAACATGTGTGGTCAGATGCGCAACTTCCTCGACCAGACCGGCGGCCTCTGGGCGCAGGGCAAACTGGCCGGAAAAGTGGGCAGCGTGTTTACCTCCACCGCCACCCAGCACGGCGGACAGGAAACCACTATCACCTCTTTCCACACCACCCTGCTCCACCACGGCATGATCATCACCGGTATTCCCTACTCCTGCCCGGAGTTGGCCAATATGGATGAGATTACCGGCGGCACACCCTATGGCGCCAGCACCCTGGCCAGTGGCGATGGCAGCCGGCAGCCCTCGGAGAATGAGCTGACCATTGCCCGCTATCAGGGCAAGCACGTGGCCGAGATTGCGAAAAAACAGAGTGCCTGATTGTCGCTAGCATCCTGTTGCAACAGCCACAAAAAAAAGCCGCCCCTGTTTTGCAGGGGCGGCTTTTTAGTGTTGATGCCTGTTATGTTCAGTGCTTATTGGGAATCCGGAGCAGGGCGTCCACCGCCGGCTTGGCACTGCCGTCGCGGTTGAACAGCAACGGATAGTTGGTCCGGTTCGGAATCGGATAGTCGCTCTTCCAGGACATGCTGTCGGTCACGCCCCAGAGTGTGACACGATCAATCTTGTCGCGCTTGCGATAAAAAATTTCAAACAGTTCGGCCCAGCGTTCGGTCAACTGCTGTTGAACATCCTCCGGCAACCCGTCCGGATAGGGATCCAGATACTCCTTGAACTCTTCGTTCTGGAATTGGGGATGCATCATGCCCGTGCCAATAATCTGACCTTCACGGGTCAGGGGCAGCACATCCACGTCCAGTTCGGTAATCATCACTTTCACGCCCAGCTCGGCGTAGGCGTCAATGGCGTCTTCGATGTATTCGGTTTTGGGGAAGTTCAGCCCCCAATGCCCCTGGATGCCGATGCCATCAATCTTGATGCCCGCTTCCTGCAGCATTTTCACCATGCGCACAATGCCGTCGCGCTTTTCCGGACGCCAGGCATTGAAGTCGTTGTAATACAGCTCCGCCTCGGGGGCATACTCACTGGCATACTTGAACGCCAACCTGACCAGCTCATCGCCTGAGCCGATGCCATTGACCCAGGTGGTAGGCCGGTAGGAGCCGTCATCGGCAATCACCTCGTTCACCACATCCCAGGCATGCACCCGACCGGCATAGCGGCCCGCGACCACTTCGATGTGCTTGCGCATGCGCTCGGCCTGGGCCTCGGGGGTATTGGTCTCGCCCTGATCATCCTGAAAAAACCAGGCGGGCGTCTGGTTGTGCCAGACCAGCGTGTGACCGATGATGAACATGTCGTTCTCTTCCCCGAATTCCACAAACTCGTCGGCGGGACCGAAACGGTAAACGCCGGGCTCGGGGTGAATCTCTTCGTTTTTCATCACGTTTTCCACTGTGATGGTATTGAAGTGCTGACGGACGATGTCAGCCGAGCGCTCATCTTCACCGGCGGGAATGGCTTCATTCAGGGCCGACCCCACCATGAACGCATCCTGGTAGGCGGTTTTGAGCGAATCGGCCACCGGTTCGGCGTCCTGCACCGGGGCCTGCTGGCAACCGGCCAGCAGTACCGCTGCAGCGGCCAGCGTGACGGGGAGTGATAACGGGAGCTTCATGGAGAGATACCTCTTGGTTGGCTTTTTTCATTATCCAGAGACTAAAAGTCATATCCACTATATCAAAGATCCGGGGCTGCTGCTCTGTTCCCCCGAAGCCGTTCGCCAGGGAGGCTGGGCCAGGCCCGGCGCTTGCGTTAAATCAACAACCCGGCTCGCCGTTTGCCCTATACTCTAGACTGACGATTCAAAGGAGCCCAATGAGCATGAAAGTCGCCGTTTTCAGCACCAAACCCTATGACCGCGATCATCTCGAGCAGGCCAATCAGGGCCGGCACGAGTTTGTCTACCACGAGGTGGCGCTCAAGCCCAACAGCGCGCTTCTGGCGCAGGATTGCCAGGCCGTATGCTGCTTCGTCAACGACCAGCTGGACGCTCCGGTTCTCGAGCAACTGGCCAAGCAGGGCGTGAAGTTGATTGCGCTGCGCTGTGCGGGTTTCAATCAGGTTGACCTGGACAGAGCCCGGGCGCTGGGCCTCACCCTGGCCCGGGTGCCGGAATACTCCCCCCACGCCATCGCCGAGCACACCCTGGGGCTGATTCTCATGCTCAACCGGCAACTGCATCGCGCCTACCACCGGGTCCGGGAGAACGACTACTCCCTGAACGGTCTGCTGGGCTTTGATCTGGCGGGCAAGACCCTGGCGGTGATCGGCACCGGTAAAATCGGTCGCATCTTCGCCGATATCATGCTGGGCATCGGCTGTCGGGTGGTTGCCTATGACCCCTACCCTAACCAGACACTGGTAGACCGGGGTGTGGAATACCTGTCACTGGAACAGATCTGGCCCCAGGCCGACATCATCTCCCTGCACTGTCCGCTGACCCCGGACAACCACCACATGATCAACAAGCAGGCCCTGGCGCAGATGAAAACCGGTGTGATGCTGATCAACACCGGGCGTGGCGGACTGATTGATACCCGGGCGGTCGTAGTCGGGCTCAAATCCCAGAAAATCGGCTATCTGGGCCTGGACGTCTACGAAGAAGAGGGAGACCTGTTTTTTGAGGATCACTCCAATCAGCTGCTGCAGGACGATGTCTTCGCCCGCCTGATCACCTTTCCCAATGTGGTGATCACCGGTCACCAGGCCTTCTTTACCCGCGAGGCGCTCTCCGCCATCGCCGAAACCACACTGGCCAACATCACCCATTTTGAACAGGGTGAGATGGACCGCGTCTGTTCCATTGACTGAGGATTGCCATGGCCAACGCCTCCACACAGGATCAAACTGAGGCCGCTCTGACGCAGCCCCACCAACAATCCCCCGAGGCACTCTTTGCGACGCTCAACAGCAGCGCCCGAGGGCTGTCTTCAGAGCAGGCACGCGAGCAGCAACAACATTGGGGCGACAACCAACTGCCGGTGACCCCGCCCACCCCCAACTGGCGGCGTCTGCTGCGCCAGTTTCACAACCTGTTCATCTATGTACTTCTGGTCAGCGCGGGCATCAGCCTGACCATCGGTCACTGGGTCGATGCCGGGGTGATCGCCGCCGTGGTGCTGATCAATGCCGTCATCGGTTTTCTGCAGGAAGGCAAAGCCGAAAAGGCACTGCGGGCGATCATGGATCTGAGTCGCAGCCACTGCCTGGTGGTGCGCGATGGCGCCACCCTCACCCTCGACAGTCGCGAGCTGGTACCGGGCGATATCGTATTGCTGCAACCCGGCGACCGGGTGCCTGCCGACATGCGCCTGATTGAAAGCAAAAACCTGCGCTGCGACGAAGCCATGCTGACCGGGGAGTCGCAGGCTGCGGAGAAAACCACGGCGGCGGTGGCAGCCGACACGCCCCTGGCCGAGCGCAGCGGTATGGCCTACATGGGCACACTGATCAGCTATGGCAACGGTCGCGGCCTGGTCACCCAGACCGGGCGGCGCACCGAGATCGGCGCCATCAACCAGATGGTGCAGAACGTCACCCTGACCGAAACCCCACTGCAACAGCAGCTGCGCCGTTTTGCCGGCCAGCTCACCGGCGTGATCCTGCTGGTCACCGGTCTTACCGCCGCACTCGGGTTCTGGCTGCACGGCCAGCCGCTGGCCGAGCTGTTCCAGGGGGCAATCGGCATTGCCGTGGCCGCCATTCCCGAGGGGTTGCCCGCCGTGGTCACCATCACCCTGGCCTTGGGCGTGGAGCGAATGGCGCGCAAGCGGGCCCTGGTCCGACGCCTGCCAGCGGTCGAAGTGCTAGGCTCGGTGGACGTCATCTGCTCGGATAAAACCGGCACCCTCACCGCCAATGCCATGACCGCACGAGCCGTCGCCACCAGCCGGCGGCGCTACGACGTCTCTGGCGAGGGCTACGTGCCCGAAGGCCAGATCGAGCTCAGCGACCCGGGCGGCGAGAAGGCGCACACGGAGGACGAAGCCCAGCTGCTCGCCACCGCCGGCCGAATCGCGCTACTGTGCAATGACGCCAACCTGACGCAGGAAGACGACACCTGGCACTTGCACGGCGACCCGACCGAAGGCGCACTGCTGGTCTTCGCCCTCAAACAGGGGCTGGAAACCGAACGCTGCCGCAACGACTGCCCGCGCCTGGACACCCTGCCCTTTGAAACCGAAAAGCGCTACATGGCGAGCCTGCACGACAACCCCGAGGGTGAGCGGGAAATGGCCATCAAGGGCGCACCCGACCGGCTGATCGAGCTCTGCGATCAACAGCTGGGCCCGGAGGGCCCGGAGCCTCTGGACCGGGATTATTGGCAGAGTGAAATGGAGCACCTGGCCCAGCGAGGCATGCGCGTCATGGCGCTTGCCCGCAAGCCCGTGGCGGACGAGCAGAGCGCTGTGAACCACGATCATATGGAGGCCGGCCTGATCATGGTGGCACTGGTTGGCATCAGCGACCCGCCCCGTCCGGAGGCCATCGACGCCATCGCCCAGTGTCACCGGGCCGGCATCCGGGTATTGATGATCACCGGGGATAATCCGGTGACGGCGGCGGCCATCGGTCGGGAACTTGGATTGAAGGCCGAGCGGGTGGTCACCGGTGCCGAGCTGGATCAACTGGACCAGCCCGCCCGCGAAGCCATTGTGGAGGCGGCGGATATTTTTGCCCGCACCAGCCCCGCCAACAAACTGCAACTGGTGGAAGCACTGCAAAAGCAGCGGCACACCGTGGCCATGACCGGCGATGGCGTCAACGATGCCCCAGCCCTGCGCACCGCTAACATCGGCATCGCCATGGGGCAGAAAGGCACCGATGCGGCCAAGGAGGCCTCGGACTTTGTCCTGACCGACGACAACTTCGCCACCATTGCCCGGGCCGTGGCAGAAGGGCGCACCGTGTACGATAATATCGTCAAGGCCATCGCGTTCATTCTGCCCACCAATCTGGCTCAGGCCAGCGTGATCGTGTTGGCCATTCTGTTCGGCTGGATGTTACCCATCACCCCCGTGCAGATTCTGTGGGTCAATATGGTCACCGCTGTGACCCTGGCACTGGCACTGGCGTTTGAGCAGAGCGAGGCGAATATCATGCAGCGACCACCGCGACCGCGCGGGCAGGGACTGATTACCGGCGCTCTGCTCTACCGGGTGCTGACGGTGGGCGGCCTGGGTGCGATCACGGTCTTTGTATTGTTCAACCGGGAGCTGGGCCGCTCTGACAATCTGGCACTGGCGCGCACCCTCGCGGTCAATGCTCTGGTGATGTTTGAAATCTTTTACCTGTTGAGTGCCCGGACCCTGAGCGATTCAATCTGGCACACTCGCTACTGGCTCGGCGTGCGCCCCACGTTATGGGCCATCGGCCTGGTACTGTTATTACAGCTGGCGTTCACTTACTGGCCCGCCAGTCAGACCCTGTTTGGCCTGGCCCCGCTGTCAGCGTCACACTGGTTACTCATGCTCCTGGTCACCAGCCCCATCCTGTTTCTGGTGGAGCTGGAAAAACTGCTGATCCGTCACTTTGCGAGCCGCCGCCATGCCTCTGTTTGATCGTCCCCTACCCGACCCACTAAGCGTGCTGCGCGAACTGGCGCTGGACCTGCACTGGAGCTGGAATCACGACAGTGATCAACTCTGGCGCCAGATCAATGAAGACATCTGGACCCGCACCCAGAACCCGGTGGATGTGCTCAACCTCACCAGCGACGAGCGGCTGCATGCGCTGGCCAATGACATGGATTTTCTGGAGCAGCTCAATGCCCTGATCGAAGCGCGCCACACCTACCTGAACGAGCCCAGCTGGTATCAGCGCCAGTACCCGCAAGCCCCGATTGAGGGCATCGCCTACCTGAGCATGGAGTTTGGTCTGTGCGACGCCCTGCCGCTGTACGCGGGCGGCCTGGGCATGCTCGCCGGCGACTACCTCAAGACCGCCAGTGATCTGGGTGTGCCGCTGATTGGCGTGGGCCTGTTCTATCAGGAGGGCTATTTTCACCAGAGCTTCAATGACGACGGTCGGCAACAGGAAACCTACCTGTTCAACGACCCGGGCAGCCTGCCCCTCAAACCCCTGCGCGCCGAAGACGGTAGTTGGCTGCATATCGACACCGAATTTTTATGCCGCCGTGTACGCTTTCGCGTCTGGCAGGTGCAGGTCGGGCGGGTCACCCTCTACCTTCTCGATAGCAACGACCCGCGCAACCGCGCCGCCGACCGCAGCATCACCAGCAAGCTCTATGGCGGCAGCACCGAGCTGCGCCTGGTTCAGGAAATCGCGCTGGGAATTTGCGGCTGGCGCCTGGTGGAAGAACTGGGACTGCACCGCTATGTGTGTCACCTGAACGAAGGCCACGCCGCCTTCGCCACCCTCGAGCGCATCCGCTGCTACCGGCAGCGGCACCACTGCAGTTTTGACGAAGCGCTATGGGCCACTCGCGGCGGCAACCTCTTCACCACCCACACTCCGGTGGAAGCAGGCTTTGACCGCTACCCGCCGCATCTGCTGCACCGCTACATTGCCGAGTTTGCCCATCACCTGGATGTCTCGCTCGAGCAACTGATGGCGCTCGGTCGCGCCCATCCCGACAATGACCAGGAGCCATTCAACATGGCCTACCTGGCCACCAATACCTGCGCCTACAGCAATGGCGTGAGTGAGCTACACGGCCGGGTCAGCCAGAGAATTTTCCAGTCGCTCTATCCCCGCTGGCCCGAGCGCGAAGTGCCGGTCGGTCACGTCACCAACGGGGTTCACGTGCCCACCTGGGACTCCAACCGCGTTGACAGCGAGTGGGAGCGGCTCTTTGGCAAAGACCGCTGGCGCCAGGATCTGGCGGAAATGTCTCCGGCCCTGTTCGACCAGCTTGAGGATAAACGCCTCTGGCACATGGCCGGCCAGGACCGTGCGCGCCTGGTCGACTATGCGCGCGAGCGCCTGTCACACCAGTGGCGCCGGGAGGCGGGGCCAGGGCAGTGTGCCGTGTATGCCGAGCGCCCACTGGACCCCAACCTGCTCACCATCGGCTTTGCCCGCCGCTTCGCCCAATACAAGCGCCCCGCCCTGTTGCTCAGCGACCCCGAGCGCCTGGCAAGGCTGCTCAACCACGCCCGTCATCCGGTGCAGCTGTTGATCGCGGGCAAGGCCCACCCGGCCGATGACTGGGGCAAAAATGCCCTGCAGACCTGGCATCACTTTGCCCAGCGCCAGGATGTTCGTCACCGGGTGGTACTGCTTGAGGACTACGACATCGAGTTGGCGCAACACCTGATCCAGGGGGTCGACATCTGGCTCAATACCCCGCGCCGCCCCTGGGAAGCCAGCGGCACCAGTGGCATGAAAACGCTGGTCAACGGCGGGCTGAACCTGTCCATTCTGGATGGCTGGTGGGCCGAGGCCTACGAGCCCGGGCTGGGCTGGGCCCTGGGTCAGGGTGAGGACCACACGGATGAAAAGCAGAGTGGCGAACTGGACGCCCGGGACGCCGAGCAACTGTACCAACTGCTGGAGCAGGAAATCGCTCCCCTCTTCTATCAACGGGACAAGGACAACCTGCCCCGGGAGTGGCTCAAGCGCATGCGCGCAAGCATGGCCCAACTCACCCCCCGGTTCAGCTGCAACCGGATGATCCGCGACTATATGGAGCGGTTTTACCTGCAGGCGGGACAATCCATACGCGCGCGCCAGGCTGAGCAGGGCGCCCTGGCCCGGGAGCTGTATCAGTGGCAGGAAACCCTGCACCAACACTGGCATGAAATTCACATCGGGGACCCGCAGTTTGAGGCGGCGGGAGAACAGCAGGAGGTCAGCGTCAATATTTACCTGGGCGGCATCTGCCCCGATGCGGTCCGCGTCCAGCTCATTGCCGACCCCCGCCCCCACCACGAGGCCATCACCCTGGATCTGAAGCTGGCTCACCCCCTGGAGGGCTCCACCAACGCCTACCGCTACCAGGGCCGCATCCCCACTACACGCGCCCCCGAAGACTTCACGCCCAGGGTCATCGCCCACCACCCCGACGCCCACCTACCCGCCGAAAACCGCCTCATCGCCTGGCCCGACTGACCCCACAAAAAGGGGACGGAGGGACCACAAAAAGGGGACGGAGGGACTAAAAATTGACCAATTTGGTCAAAAAAAAGTCCCTCCGTCCCCTTTTTCGTTCATGTGAACAGCCAGGACGCCACGATGATGACCACGGCCAGCACCAGTGCGATCACGCCCAGCATCAGGTAGGCATTGTTGCGCCGGCGTACGCCGGGCAGGCGGGCGGTGACCGAGGCGGGGGTGGGGTCTTCGACATTGGTGCTCGCCGGGTCCGCGCCGGCGTAGCGGGAGCCGCCGGGGGTGTCTTCGTCGCCGGGCAGAACAATCAGCACGGCGCCGGCGTCGGCAAAGCTGCGGCGCCACTGGTCGGCCTCGGCCTTGTCATCCACCTGTCTGAACTCCACGGGCTGACCGGTGAACAGCGTTTCTCTGACCTGGTCGGGAGAGGTCTCCAGCAAGCTCGCCAGCTTGTCGAGGGTCTCCTGGCGCTGAAACCCGGTGATCAGGTCCCCGGTAAACATCAGTCGATACATCGCTCGCTCCTTTTGAGTAGGCAGTTGTGCCATCTTTACACATCCCGGCCCACTCTGCACAGGCGCCTCAACGAAAGGCTCGGGCGCAATGCATCCCGCTCGTACGTAACTTCGCTGTTGCGAATGTCGAGCCGTTTACCGATCGGCACCCTTAAGTCGCATAAGTGGAGGAAACTCAGACTGGGGCACCCAGTCCAGGTCGGGCAACGGCGCATCCAGAACAAACAACCGCCGGCCTTCCTGGTGGATGGCAGCCAGTGCTTCAGCAAAGTGGGCCCTGAACAACGCTTCCATGGAACCATCATTCAGAGCTCGACGTAGCCCCGCCTCCAACCGCTCGGCCAGGAGATCCGAAGAGACACTGACATGAAAAACCACCGGCAGAGGGTAATAAAGGTAAAGATCAGGAACCACCGCCAGGTTACCGCCCTTCGGCTGATGAACAGCCAGCTCTCGGTTCGCTTCAATGACGCCCAGAGACAGGTAATCGAAACGCTGCTGCTCCAACATGGAAAACAAACTGCTTAAGCGACCGCTATCGTTCACCGGATAGCCGTTGCGGCGAAAAATGGCCACGTCCGGCCAGTGCTGCCCCTGCCCTACCGTCAACTTTTGCAATTCGTCTTCGGAAGTAATAGTGGCCATCGCAGGCAAGGCGTTTTCACGGACAATCAGCTGACGGTAGCCCATCAAGCCGCCCAGAATCGGAATCGGGACTGAGTGAATCTGCGCTTCCAGCGCGCCCAACTTCTCCCGTGCGGGTGCTGCATACACGTTGATCTTTCGCCCTTCAGCGAGGACACGCCGCCCACGTGACGAGCCCAAATTTTCATTGTGGTGGCTCAGGCGATAGGCAGGATAGTCCTCAACGGTTTTCTCAAGTGCCAGTCGCAGCAATTCATACTCGTAGTTGAATCGGCCTTTGGTACTGTCCCAGTACCTGACGTCCATCACCGGCGCCTCCTCCGCACACCAGCCAGAACTGGCACCAACGCTGAAGATGAAGAGCGCAACCAATGTCGTCTGAAGAAATCGCATCATTATTATCGTTCTGAGGGTCAGGGAAAAAGGGCAACGGTAGCGGATGGAGGTTCACTTCACAAGTCCGACCGCGCGCGCACTACACGTACAGGATGGTGCAGCGGGGTACTTTTGTCAGCGTGATAAAGGGGAACTACCAGAACTGGTAGGTCACACTGACACTTCCCACCTGCACCGAATAGCGTGGACTTTGATGGCCCGTGCTGAGCAGGTTGGCCACCGTATCCGGCGTCACCTGGTCGATAAAAAAGTCGTCACTCCGGTAGCGCTCATAGCCGTAATTCAACCCCAGAGATATTTGATCCGATAGCTGATACCGGGCAAAGAGCTCCACCCGGCTCAAGTTGGTCTTCAGGTCAGGGAAAGGCGCTGCGCTGGCCCGGGACTCCATTTCAATCTCCCCTCGGCCAAAGGAGTGACTATAATCCAGGCCCACATCCAGCCCATCGAGCAGCGCTTCGCGTTCAATGCCGACACCGAACGTATCCACCCGGTCTCGCTGGTGGCCGGTCCAGTCAGGGGTGGAAAAATTATCGCTACCGGCTTGATCCGAGTCGATTCGCTGACGGGTCGCGAAAGCATAGATTGACAGATTCTCTTTTGGCCGCACCGATATATCCAGGCTGTGAGACAGCTCGCGCGCCTCCGTCAAACCAATTCGGGTGTTGAAATAATCGTCCTTGGCGTAATCCAGGGAGACGCTGAGCGTCATCCAGTCCCGTGGTAAGTAATCGACACTGGCACGAACCTGATCACGATCGCGCTCGCCCAGATGATAGCGCCGCAACAGGGGATTCTCCCCCGGAACGAGGTCTTCCAGAGGACGGTAGTGCTCGACAAAACGCCGCCGCTCCTGCCCGCCCTTGAGCCGAACATCCAGGGTTTGGGTCACGGCGGTGCGGACTTCACCCCAGTAGTCGGTGGTGCTGGTCTTTTCCGTTTCCTGAAAGCTGCGTTCCATGGTTTCCCGGGACAGGCCCGCCGAGACGGTGGTTCCACTCCCCGCTTTGAGGTCGGCGCGCAGCTTGCTACCGGCGCGTTCAAAACTGTAGGGCCGGTTGAACTGTGTGGGGGCCACCACCAGATCCGAGCGCACCGGGGTAAACTCGGAGCGTGGAGTCCGGTTGTCGCGATCGTCATAATACAGTTCAGCCACCACACTCAACGCCGACCAGGGTTGTATCAGCGCACGCACCTGGCCATTGAGCGTATCGACCCGACCGTCCAGGCTGAGAGCGGGCTGATTGATAGCGCCCACCCGTGGGTTGATGGTCGCCGGCAGAAACGATTCATCCTGCCGCAGGCGGCCCACAGCGAGTCTACCTGAAGTCTGCAACAGGCGGCCCGGTTGCCAGCGACCGGACAGCGTCAGCTGATGAAATTCGTTGCCGGGCTCTTGCGCCATACGGCCGCGATCACCGCCTTCAGCCAAAGAGTTGAAGGGGTTATCCCAGATCACCGAATCGGCGTTATTGTCGAACTGCGAACCATAATAGGCCGCCTGCAGGTACCAACGATCCTCCCGATAGGAAAGACGCGCATCCATCCGTTCGGTCACCCGATCGACCGTAACGGGCAGGACGACAGCGGTATTCAGGAAACTGGCCCCCTGAAGCTTGGTGCCCTGCTGTTCGGTGCGACGAAAGTCAACGCTGTAGTCCCAACGATCGTTGCGCCGGGCGCCCGCGTTCAGTCCGTAAGTCTCGCGCTCCAACGTCGGGGAAAAACGCTTCAGGCTCGGGTCGAGCTGACTCATCCCCCGCGTTGTGGAGGCTCGCTCCCAGTTCGCCGGCAAGGTCAACACCTGGGTGCCGACACCGAGAAAAGGGGTCTGCGCCTGCTCCGCCACAAAGTGGGGAATCTGTTGGTATTCAAACCCGATGTCGTAGCGTCCCTGCTCACCGTACAAGAGTCGCACCTGACGCGAGTCGAGCCCAAGGTTGTCGACCTGTGCCTCAGTATAGGAGCCCTCCCCGTTGCGCGTCCTGACATCCAGCTCACCCAACCAATAGGGGCCGCTTTCATCCAGCCCGGTGTAATCACCAAACTTGGCGGAGCTGTCGGACACATGCCCCACCCCGGCGGTGACACGCCCGTCGCGCTGGCTCTGTTCGGGACACAAGCGGCAGGCCCACTCGTCGGTGTCCGCGGCCGGCCAATAGCCCTGAGCACGGCTGTCCTGACTGCCGAGGCTCATAGCCACCATAAGGCAGCCCGTCATCCAGACAGGTGCGGAGCGGTGGCGAAAACAGACGGTTTCCATCGACGATGACCTCCCGCTAACGACTCAGGTTACGGCCCGAGGGGTGATTGGAGCCATGCACCTGCGAGTGGCAATTGGTGCAGCTACCGCCCAGCAAAGCGGCGGACGGACGCCCCTCCGGCAAGCGCTCCCCCGTTTGGGCAATACTGGGGTGACCGGCTCGCGAGTGACACTCCTGACACAACAGTGGCGCCCGGCGGCGCAACAGCGCAGTGTGATTGGAACCGTGAGGGACATGACAGGAGGCACAATCCTCGGCCGCTGGCGCATGCTCCCAAAGAAAAGGCCCGCGTTTCTCTGCATGACACTCAAAACAGGTTTCATTGAGTGTCCCACGTACCAGCATGGCATTGTTCAGCGTACCGTGCGGCTGGTGACATTCAGTACAGGCCATCTGGCCCTGACGCATCGGGTGCGTCGAAGCCTGGAGGCTCTGCGCCCGCTCCCGGGTATGGCAGTCAAAGCACACGCCGGCCTGCTCCTGCCGATTCATCACCGGGTCGTGAGGGGTGTGTACCGAGTGACAGTCCGTGCAGCCGACACCCTGGCGCTCGTGCACACTGCCCTGCCAGTGGCTGCGCTCCTGTGACTGGTGACACCCAAGACAGATGGCCGCCTCCTGTTCGCGACTGGCGCTCCCCTGATGAGCAAACGCCAGAGGAGCGGGCCGCTCCTGGCCCGGACGCAGCCTGCCGGCATGGTCGCCTCCCGGGCCGTGACAGCTTTCGCACTGCTGCTGAGCAAACGGCGTCTCCGGGTCGCTGGCCACCGCGTGGGGTGTGCTGAAAATGCCCTCGATAGTGTCGCCACTATGACAACGCAGGCAGGTGTCCGCCCCCTGATCGGAAAACTCCGGCAGCGCCTCATGAACATCGGTCTGGGCCAGAGCCCCGCCTGCCAGCAGGGCAACCAGAGCAATTGTTGCTTTACCGTAAACCATGAACACGTTCTACGTCGGCAATTTGGCCAGGCCCGTGACACACCGAACAGGTCTCGGTCACTGAGGCATCCAGTACTTCCTGGGTCTGATCGAACACACCCCCGTTGAGTATCATATGCGTCTGCGCCAGGTCATTCGTGTGGCAGGAGCCACAAGCGGCGCTCGCCTCCGATACTTTCAGGTGCACGGACGGGTCGGCGGGATTTCCCTCGGTCAGCAGAGTGGTGCCCAGCGCCGTGGCCGGCAATGGCAACTGATAGCCATCGTCCGTGTGGCAGGCCAGACAATCGTCCGCGCCGCGTGGATAACGCAGCTCGCTGAAGTCGTGGGCGTTATTGCCAAAGCCATAAGCCACATAGGGCTCATCCCGAACTGCAGAGCCGTGAATGGCGTGAATCATATACTTGAAGTGCACTGACTGCTCGGGCAAGCCATCCAGCATGGAAATACCCTCCACCACGGTATCCCCGCCGCGTCGGGCCAGGTCTGTGGTATTGGGATTGTGGCAGATCGCACAGAGCTGCACTTCATCGGTTCGCTGGCCGCCATGGAATGCCAACGCATCGTTACGACTGTGGCACGCCTGGCACTTTTGCGTTTCCACAACCTGACGGCGTGGAACCGGTTCGGAATCGGTAATGGCAAAATATTCCACCGCCCCGGTAATCGGAATCCGGAAGCCCTCGTCCGGATCAACGGCCCGACCTTCCATACCCACCACACCGGAACCCGTGGCATCTCCGGGCAAGGCGCCGGTTGCCGAAATGGTAAAGGTGCCGTCGTTATTGTCCGTCGCATTCTGATGCACATTGGTCACCGACAAACCCGCTGCTGGTCCATGCACGTAATCCCGGGTATCCCAACCGATACGGATCGACAGACTCGCACCGGGCCCAAACACAGGATCTTCAAGAATATTGTAGGGCGCATCATCATTGGTGGGGTCCGTGATCGAAAACGTCACGGTCGGAATTTCATTCTGGCCGGTGGCAATCACCTCCAGCAGGTTAAAGTGAAACCGCTGCGCCGCCACCTGCCCCGGTATGGCATGACTGGCCAGCACATCACCCGCAAACCCGCCCGGTTTATGGCAGATGGTGCACTCACTATTGTTCGTGGCCGGATGGCCCTCCCCGGCCACAAAATCAATATCGTCATGGCAGGAACCGCAGGACTCCATGCTCGGCTTCTCGACGATATTGATCGCCTGCGGCGTGGCTTCATCCTCCGGATCATGACAGGTCAGACAGTTGCGCGGGTCCTGAGGAAAGGCCAGGTCGGCATAAGCGTGTGGCGAGTTTCGAAATCCCCAGATGGTATAGTCTTCACCACTCTGAACGCTGGGCAAACGCTCACCCATATGGATTTTGTGAATCATCTGGCGGAAGTCCAGGGAGTGGCCGCTCTGGGCATCGGTGCTTCCGGGGTTGTGGCAGGTCACGCAGTAATCGACATGGACCCGACCGCCACCGTGCATCGCCAGATCCTGTCCGTGACAGCTGTTGCAGGATTCCTGGGAAACGATTTTACGATGATCAATATCCTGCTCCGGAGTCAGACCGGTCGAGGGCTGAAAGGTATACACCGCATTGGCCGCCGGCAGGGATTCCCCCCGAAAACGACCGCCCACTTGCAGGCCCACCCGGTGAGTCAACTCCGGTTCATACTCGACCGCCAGTGGCGCACTGACGGCATTGAGATCAGTGCCAAAGGTATAGCGGTAACTGCCATCACCATGGCTGACCAAAGAACCCGCGCCGCTACTCTCGGTGGTGGCCTGAATGACCGTCTCGGTGCCGGGCCAGGGACCCTCCCCCGGCGCTTCCTCGCGGTTGATGTAACTTTGCCAGGCACTGCTGTTGCCCTCTGTGCCCGGCACCAGCTTGACGACTGTGAAGTTGAGTTGTTCCAGGTGGGAAAAAGGAAAACCGTCCTGGTCAAGCACCAGGAAGTCGACCACGACCGAGTCCTCAATGCTGACCTCGGTAATATCAACCTGCAGGGCCGTGGGGACTGGGCCCGCGCCCCCGCCGCCCGTGGGTCCGGGCTCACCCGGAGGCCCTGATGGTCCCGGGGGACCGGCCGCCCCCGCAGGGCCAGAATCGCCGTCACACCCGAGCAAACCAAGCAGTAACAAAGCGCCAACCATCACACTCCAGAAGCGGGCGCACCGAGATGGGTCCGAATTCATGATCCTTTCCCCCAGTGTTGATCCAAATGGAACCCTGGTGAAACTCGACAACGGGCTGACCAGCGCTCACGGAAACCGCGTACCTCTAACCTCTAAACCACATACTTACACCGCGTGTCCCCTACACAATGTACCCTCTGCCCCTCCCTTTTATTGATATAGATCAAGCCATCACTCTATTCCGCAAAAAACGCCGAAAAAATCCGATGACGTTCGCCGGTTTGTGTTATTCGTTAAAGAACACATCCAACCATCACGCACAGTCATGGACGACCAGGGATTCATTCATGGGAGGTCTTCATGCACACATCACACCCCGCCGCACGCAGACAAGTCCGCGTTTTATTCTGGCTGCTGGCGACGTTGCTATTGGCAAACGTAACTTCAGTGTGGGCCGAAGCGCCTGCCGAAGCCGAAGCCTGTGCCAGTTGTCATGGCGAAAAGGGTATAAGCCAGGACGGTGATATTCCCATTATCGCGGGTGCCTCGGCTTTCTTTCTGGAAAACCAGCTCTTTCTGTTTCGGGATAAAGGGCGCCCCTGTGCAGGCGAACTGTTCAGCCAACGGGAGGAACCGCCCCCTGAACCCGACCACTGTGCCCTGGCGGCCGACTGGTCCGATGACGACATAGCAAAAATCGCCGGCTACTTTTCCAAACTGCCTCATCAGAGTGCCGAACAGTCCGTCGATGCGGCATTGGCGCAAACCGGCAAGGCCATCCATGAGCAAAGTTGCGACCGCTGCCACGCCGAGGGCGGCAGTCTTGCGCTGGATGACGCGGGCATACTGGCCGGCCAATGGCGGCCCTATCTGATTCGCACATTGAAAAGCTTTCGGGCGGACGAGCGTTGGCAGGAAGAAAAAATGGCCGAAGCAACATCCGACCTCTCGGATGACGACATCAAAGCACTGGCCGAGTATTACGTCAGTGAGGGTCAGTAGCGGGGGACAACACCATGAGCGAAAACAACGAACCTCCACCGCCACCCGAGCAAAGCAGGCGCAAACGTTTTGGCCGATGGCTGTGGGCCCGCCCCCGGCGCTGGTTTATGTTTGGTATTCCCGCAGGCGGTTTTCTGGCGTTCGCGATCGGCGCCGGCTTCTGGATCAGTTTTGACGCCACTGTCAAAGCCACCAACACCCTGGAGTTCTGTACCTCCTGCCACAGCATGGAGCAATTCGTATTCACGGAGTATCAGAACAGCAGCCACTTCAACAACCGCAGCGGGGTAAGGGTCGCCTGCGCCGATTGCCATGTGCCCAATGCTTTCTTCCCGAAAATGGCTGCCAAAATGAAAGCAACTGTGGTCGAACTGCCCGGACACTTTCTGGGCCGCATTGATACCGAGGAGAAGTTTAACGCGCACAAACCTGCCATGGCCGAGCGCGTTTGGGAGCGGATGCGGGCAACGGATTCGCGCGAATGCCGTAGTTGCCACAGCTACGATGCCATGGCCGAGACGTTGCAGAACCGACAGGCGGTACGCCGTCACTCGCTGGAGTATCGAGAAGCCACCGGCCGCACCTGCATCGACTGCCACCAGGGAATTGCCCACAGCCTGCCGGAGGTGTCGGCGCGACAGGAGTGACGCCGCGCTAGCGGGCGAACACCACTGTCTTGCTGCCATTGAGCAACACGCGGTGCTCGGCGTGCCAACGCACGGCCCGGTTGAGCACCACCGCCTCGATATCCCTTCCGATTTCGGCCATTTCATCGGGCAGGTTCACATGCGTCACACGCTCCACCGACTGTTCGATGATCGGGCCCTCGTCCAGATCCGCCGTCACGTAGTGGGCCGTGGCGCCAATGAGCTTCACGCCCCGGTCGTAGGCCTGATGGTAGGGCCGGGCGCCCTTGAAGCCCGGCAGAAAGGAGTGGTGAATATTGATGGCTTTGCCGTTGAGCTTGCGACACAGATTGTCCGAGAGAATCTGCATGTAGCGGGCCAGCACCAGGCAGTCGACGTCCTGCTCTTCAATCATCGACCAGATCTGCCCCTCCTGCTCGGGTTTGGTGTCGCGGGTGACCGGCAGGTAGTGAAACGGCAACTGATACCACTCGGTCAGATCCCGCATCACCTCATGGTTGGACACCACGCCCACAATCTCAATGGGCAGGGAGCCGTTTTTCCAGTTGTTGAGCAGGCTGTTCAGGCAGTGGCCCCACTGGGACACCGCGATCAGCACCCGGGGTTTGCAGTCCACATCAAAAATCGCCCAGTCCATGGCATACCGCTCCCCCACCGGGGCAAACAGCGCCTTGATCGCGTCGAGCTGCCAGTCGGCCGGGCATTCGAACACCGTGCGCATGAAAAAGCGCCGCTGAGTGACATCCTCAAACTGGGACGACTCGCGAATGTTGAAGCCGCGCTCGGCAAAGAGGCTCGCCACCGAGGCGACTATGCCCTGGGCGTCCTGACAACTGAACGTAAGTACAATCTCGCGCACACCAGCCATGAATCAAATCCTGTTCAGCAAATCGGTCAAAGGCTGCAAGCCTACTGGATAGCCGCTGACACGCTCAAGCGGTTTCGCACCACTACTGCCCCAGAGGCAGCACCAGCATCAACAAAATCGGGAGCACAATAAAGGCCACCAGCGTGGAAATCAGCACCATGCCCGCCACCTCCTGCGGCCGGCGATCATAGCGCAAGGCCAGCAGATAATTGAAAATCGCCACGGGCATGGCCGCCTGCAGCACCGCCACGCCCAGCGCCTCGCCCTCCAGGCCGACCAGGCGCGCGGCGCCGTAGCCGAGCACCATGCCACCGAGCACCCGCAGCAGACTGAACCCCAGGCTGCGCTTCCAGGCCACCAGTTTCAGGCGCGCCAGGGAGACCCCCAGGGTCATGATCATCAAGGGAATGGCAAAGCCACCGAGCAGATCCACGGTATTGCCCAGCCAGAGCGGCAGCGGCGTATCAGTGAGCAGCAGCACCACCGCCAGCACCATGGCATAGAGCACCGGTTGTTTAGCCAGCGCCCCGAAACGCTCGTTGACCCCCTCGGCGCGCGAGACCAGCATGATGCCCAGGGTAAAGGTGCTGAGCATCATGACCATAAAGGAGGCGAGCGCCAGGGCCAGACCGGTCTCACCAAAGGCGAACAGGCACAGGGGCAGCCCCAGATTGCCATTGTTGGGGAACAACAGGGAGGGTAAGTAGTTGACCGGCTCGAGCTTGAACCAGCGGGTGATCAGGTAGCCCAGCACCAGCATCCCGACCAGCACCAGCCCGGCGGCCAGCGCCACACCGCCCATGATGCGGGGCTCCACCTCAACACGCGCCATGACCGAGACGATCAGGCAGGGGGTGGCGATGTTCATCACCGCGCGGGTGACGAAATCGGACGGGTAGTCGGTTCCGGTGCGCACCCAGATATAGCCGATCGCCGTGCCGATAAACAGTGGGGCCATAATGGCCAACAGTTCAGCGATCATGGCGTTCCTTTGATAGCGTGTGGGTTGGTAGCGTGTCGGTAATACAACCGTGTCTGTCGCCCTATTGTACCCAATATCCACCGCTCGGGTAGCACCCGGGAGTGTATTCCTCCCCCCGTATTCTTCGGTGAATGAAAATTTTGGCGATAACAGGGAAAATCGGTAGAATAAAAAAATCTATTCGCCGTCAAAACCCGGCAACAAACCCAACGGTTCCCGCAGCCGGGCCATCTTCCCGCCCGACAGAGTAGCGAACACTGACCTTCGCTTTTACCCACATTTTATCCACAGCCGATCCCCGCGGTTGTCCGCTTGCATTTGGCCTAAAAGCGCATTATCTTGTATCGCAATCAAGAGGCACCCCTATATATAGGGTTTTGCCGGGCCCGCCCCACGAGCCCGGATTGCGCCCGGTTAGAGTCATTTAGAGCCACCTTACAACCCTTTTCCAGTCAGTCGCCGCCCCCCGGTTGCTGGCTATTGTCACGGAATTCAGATTGCACGCGGAGACGTTCATGCACACAGAGACCGATACCAACCCCAGCTCACAGCCACAACCCGGAGCTCAGGATACTTCCAGCCGCAGCGCCGCCAGCCTGTCCGCCACCGCCCCCGGCCAGCTGCGCGTGATCAAGCGCAACGGCACCGTGGTGCCCTACGACCCGAGCAAGGTCGCCGTGGCCATGACCAAGGCCTTTCTCGCGGTGGAAGGCGGCACCGCCGCCGCCTCACGCCGCGTGCGCGAGACCGTGGACAACCTCACCAGCCAGATCAGCGCCACCTTCAAGCGGCGGATGCCCTCCGGCGGCACCATCCACATTGAAGAGATCCAGGACCAGGTCGAGCTGGTGCTGATGCGCTCGGGCGAGCACAAGATTGCCCGCGACTACGTCCTCTACCGCGAAGAGCACGCCCGCCTGCGCGCCGAGAACCAGCCGGGCACCGCCGCCCCGGCCGAAGAAGACCCCGAATACCCCACGCTGAACGTCACCCTGGATGACGGCAGCACCGCACCCCTGGACATCCAGCGGCTGCGCACCATTGTCAACGAAGCCTGCGCGGGCCTGAAAGACGTGAGCGAAAAGGCCATTCTGGACGAGGCCATGCGCAACCTGTACGAGGGCGTGAGCCTGCGCGATGTGAACACCTCCCTGGTGATCACCGCCCGCACCCTGGTGGAAAAAGAGCCCAACTACACCTACGCCACCGCCCGCCTGCTGATGGACAAGCTGCGCGCCGAGGCGCTGAGCTTCCTGGGTGTGGCCGACTTTGCCACCCAGGCCGAAATGGAAACCTACTACCCCCAGGCGCTGTCCTCCTACATCCAGAAAGGCGTCGAGCTGGAGCTGCTCGCCCCGGAGCTGCTGAGCTTTGACCTGGAGAAAATGGGCAAGGCCCTGATCGCCGAGCGCGACCTGCAGTTCACCTACCTGGGCCTGCAGACCCTGTATGACCGCTACTTCATCCACAGCAACGATGTGCGCATCGAGCTGCCCCAGATCTTCTTCATGCGCGTGGCCATGGGCCTGGCCGTGGAAGAAGACAACCGCGAAGAGCGCGCCATCGAGTTCTACAAGCTGCTGAGCTCCTTCGACTACATGAGCTCCACTCCCACGCTGTTCAACGCCGGCACCCTGCGCCCGCAGCTGTCCTCCTGCTACCTGACCACCGTGCCCGACGACCTGCACGGCATCTACGGCGCGATTCAGGACAACGCCATGCTGAGCAAATTCGCCGGCGGCCTGGGCAATGACTGGACCCCCGTGCGCTCGCTGGGCGCCTACATCAAAGGCACCAACGGTCGTTCACAGGGCGTCGTCCCCTTCCTGAAAGTGGCCAACGACACCGCCGTGGCGGTCAACCAGGGCGGCAAGCGCAAAGGCGCGGTCTGCGCCTACCTGGAAACCTGGCACCTGGACATCGAAGAGTTTGTGGAGCTGCGCAAAAACACCGGCGACGATCGCCGCCGCACCCACGACATGAACACCGCCAACTGGGTCCCCGACCTGTTCATGAAGCGCGTGTTCGACGACGAAGAGTGGACCCTCTTCTCCCCGAACGACGCGCCCGACCTGCACGACCTCTACGGCGAAGCCTTTGAAGAGCGCTACTGCGAATACGAGCGCATGTGCAAAACCGGCGAAATGAAGCTGTACAAAACCGTACGCGCGCTGGACCTGTGGCGCAAGATGCTGGGCATGCTGTTTGAAACCGGCCACCCCTGGATTACCTTCAAAGACGCCTGCAACCTGCGCAGCCCGCAGCAGCACGCCGGTGTGGTGCACTCCTCCAACCTGTGCACCGAGATCACCCTGAACACCAAGGCCAACGAAGAGATCGCCGTGTGTAACCTCGGCTCGGTCAACCTGGCCCAGCACGTGGAAGATGGCGTGCTCAACCAGGAAAAACTGGCGCAGACCGTCAAGGTCGCGATCCGCATGCTCGATAACGTCATCGACATCAACTACTACTCGGTGGACTCGGCCAAGAACTCCAACCTGCGCCACCGCCCCATCGGCCTGGGCCTGATGGGCTTCCAGGACGCGCTCTACCGCCAGCGTATCGCCTACGGCTCGGACGAGGCCGTGGACTTTGCCGATACCTCCATGGAAGCGATCAGCTACCACGCCATCAAGGCCTCCAGCGAACTGGCCAAAGAGCGCGGCCGCTACGCCAGCTTTGAAGGCTCGCTCTGGAGCCAGGGCGTACTGCCCATCGACTCCATCGACCGCTTGGCCAAAGCGCGCGGCGAGAAGTACATCGAAGTGGACCGGGGCCAGACCCTGGACTGGGATACCCTGCGCGAGCAGGTCAAAACCCAGGGCATGCGCAACTCCAACGTCATGGCCATCGCCCCGACCGCGACCATCGCCAACATTACTGGCGTGAGCCAGTCCATCGAGCCCACGTATCAGAACCTGTACGTGAAATCGAACCTCTCGGGCGAATTCACCGTGGTGAACCCCTACCTGGTACACGACCTGAAAGCGCGCGGCCTCTGGGACAACGTCATGGTCAACGACCTGAAGTACTCCGAAGGCACCGTACAGTCCATCGACCGCGTACCGGATGACCTCAAAGCGCTGTACGCCACCGCCTTTGAAGTGGAACCCAAGTGGATTGTGGACGCCGCCAGCCGTCGGCAGAAGTGGCTGGACCAGGCCCAGAGCCTGAACCTCTACATCGCCGGCGCCAACGGCAAGAAGCTGGACATCACCTACCGCATGGCATGGTTCCGTGGCCTGAAAACCACCTACTACCTGCGCGCCCTGGCCGCCAGCTCCACCGAAAAGTCGACCATTACCACCGGCAACCACAACGCCGTATCCAACGAAGGCGGAGCCAACACCACCAGTGCGAGTGCGAGCGCCACAGCCAGCAACGGTGCAAACAACGGCGGACCGGCCCCAGTACCAAAAGCCTGCGCCATCGATGAACCAGACTGCGATGCCTGCCAATAGGGTGGGCTCCGCCCACCAAACACAACGCGGCCCCACCCGGCCGCGTTAAACGCAAAAAACCTACGCGGCACAAAACGTTCCCGTAGGGCGGATAAGCCTAAGGCGCATCCGCCAAAAAAACCAAACAACGATCGCCGGGCTCCACGCCCGGCCACCGATCACCAACCAAAAAACAGGATGATTCACTATGTTAAGTTGGGATGATTTCGACGCAGCCGAAGAAACACAGCAAAAAGCCAAACCGGCCCCGCAACAATTCAAAGAACCACCCGAGCCCAAAGCGCCCGAGGTAAAAGAACCCGCGGCCAGCTATGACACCGCGCCCGGCGAAAAACCGGAAGCCGCGGCCGAAGGCGACAACGCCGCCCTCGCCGCTGCCCGCGAAGCGCTGGACAACCTGGACGTGGCCCCCGGCCTGGAAGAGCTGGAAATGGGTGCCTCGCGCATCGAAGTCGACGACAAGCAGATGATCAACTGCCGCGCCGACCTCAACCAGCTCGTGCCCTTCAAGTACGACTGGGCCTGGCAGAAATACCTGGACGGCTGCGCCAACCACTGGATGCCCCAGGAAGTGAACATGACCGCGGACATCTCCCTGTGGAAAAGCCGCGAAGGGCTGACCGACGACGAGCGTCGCATCATCATGCGCAGCCTGGGCTACTTCTCTACCGCCGACTCGCTGGTCGCCAACAACCTGGTACTGGCCATCTACCGGCTGATCACCAACCCGGAGTGCCGCCAGTACATCCTGCGTCAGGCGTTTGAAGAAGCCATCCACACCCACGCCTACCAGTACTGCATCGAGTCCCTGGGCATGGACGAAGCGGAAGTGTTCAACATGTACCGCGAGCTGCCCTCCGTGGCCGCCAAAGCCGCCTGGAGCCTCAAGCACACCCAGACCCTGGGCGACCCCACCTTCAACACCGGCACCCCGGAAGCCGACCAGGAACTGCTACGCAACCTGGTCGCATTCTACGCCGTCACCGAAGGCATCTTCTTCTACTGCGGCTTCAGCCAGATCCTGTCCATGGGCCGTCGTAACAAAATGACCGGCGTGGCCGAACAGTTCCAGTACATCCTCCGCGATGAGTCCATGCACCTGAACTTCGGCATCGACGTCATCAACCAGATCAAACTGGAAAACCCGCACCTCTGGACCCCGGAATTCCAGAAAGAAGTCACCCAGATGATCCTGGAAGGCACCGAACTGGAAATCGCCTACGCCCGCGACACCATGCCCCGCGGCGTGCTCGGCATGAACGCCGGCATGATGGAAGAGTACCTGCACTTCATCGCCAACCGCCGCCTCGCGCAGCTCGGCCTGAAAGAGCAATACCCCGGCGCCCAGAACCCCTTCCCCTGGATGAGCGAAATCATGGACCTGCGCAAAGAGAAGAACTTCTTCGAAACGCGCGTGACCGAGTATCAGGTCGGTGGTGCGTTGAGCTGGGATTAATCCTCGCCTCGTCATTACCAAAACCCCAAAACAGCGGCCAGGGATGGCCACCCCAGCACAAACCACAACAGTGGCGCCCTCCCCGAGTGAGCATTGCTCGCAGTACTCCCTAGCATTGGACGCCCCCTCGCTATAGGTGCGGAGGATAGCCAGCATGAATACAGTGGCAAGAAGACGTAAAGACTCGTTTAACAGCGCGGATCTTATTGAGGAAGTTGCCGGCCCGGAACACTGGGCAAAAATTTTGAAAAAGGAAGTTCGGTATTTTTCGGGAACATATTAGATCGACGTATTTAATTACCTCACCTTAATGCTGAATATACCGTTGGACTTACAAGAGAATATGCGACGCACTCTAATCAATTTACAAACATAGAGTTAATCAAGGGCCTTAGATGAAAGACGCTTTTAAGGGGTTTTACAGCATAGAAAAGTCCACACTGGAAAAACTGTGGAAAGATGAAAAGACGCTTTTTGTGTTTGACACAAATGTCCTTCTTAACCTGTATGGATACGCCAAACAAACTAGAGATGATTTCTTTGGCATATTGCAAGCAGTTAATGAAAACTTATGGATTCCTTATCATGTCGGCCTGGAGTATCAAAGGCGAAGATTGAGTATCATAAGGAATGAAAAAATTGTATTTAATGATATTGAAAAAAATTTAGAAAAAATACAAAACGTGTTTAAAGGTGATTTTGAGAAGCTAGCTCTTAAACGTCGCTTCCCCAAGCTGTTTGACAACACTGAAAAATTAGAAAAGGAAATAAGCAAAAGTATATCAAATTATAAAAAGTCGGTTCAGCACTGGGATAGCGAACAACCATGCGTAAGATCACATGATGAGATCAGAGATAAACTTAATGCACTATTTGAAGGAAAAGTTGGAGATAAACCCGAAAGCCAAAAATGGCTGGACAATGTATACAAGGAAGGCGAGGATCGCTTCAATAAAAAAATACCCCCAGGATTTAAAGACGCAGAAAAAGGAAATTCTGACGATGAATCACACTTTTTCTATGACGGACTATACTACGAAAGGAAATATGGAGATCTTATACTTTGGAAGCAGTTGATCACAAAAGCAAAAAGTGAAGATGTTGAAAATGTGTTTTTTATTACCGATGACGCTAAAGAAGATTGGTGGTATAAGATTAACTCAAACGGAAAAAAGACCGTTGGTCCTTTAGCAGAGTTACAATCGGAGATTTACCGAGAAACGAATATCAAAAACTTCCATATGTACAGCACCTCGATGTTTTTGGAAGATGGAAAAACAAACTTGGCTGTTGATGTAAGCGAAAGCTCTATTGAAGATGCGAGCACCTCCCACGCTAAAAAAAGCTTAGATTACTTTACCTCGAAGAATTTTTCCAACCTAGTGAATCCCTATGGAACTTCGTCAGTCAGCGGTGAACGACTGAGAGAGTTACTGGCTCACACCAACAATATTCCATCCATCAATAATGAACGATGGCAAGAAATTTCAGACAGCATGAACAGCATTCGATCTATGGATAGTCAACGATGGCGAGAAATGGCAGATCGATTGAACAGCGCTACGTATATGGAAGATGACCGGTTGAGGGAAATTTTAGATCGCGCAAGAAACATAACATCTATTGACAATGAAAGATTAAGAGATTGGATTGGGATCCACGACACTTTGCCTAGAAAGAAAGACGAGGACGATGAATCTGAAAATTAAGACGAAACCTGAAACTAACCACTGCAGGCTATGGACTCTCACTACATCTCGCCCCTTCTGCGGTCGTTAGCACCCTATTAGCCATGGAGATCAAGAATTGAGAAAACCTCGATTGTTCATAGCATCATCAGCTGAGAGCCTATCGATTGCTGAGGCTGTAAATGTCAACCTGGATCATGAATTTGAAATCACCATTTGGAAGAACGGAACATTCAAGCTCTCCTCGACGACAATCGATGATCTTGTTGAAAAATCTTCGTTCGTCGATTTTGCTCTGTTTATATTCGCTCCCGATGACGTATCTACAATCCGAAGCAGAAAAGAGCACGTGGTAAGGGACAATGTGATATTCGAGATGGGTCTCTTTGTTGGTGCCATCGGAAAGTCGCGATCTTTTGTCCTGAAGCCACGCGATGTAGACATGCACCTTCCAACAGACTTACTTGGTGTTACTCCAGCCGATTACGACGCAAGCCGTTCCGATGGAGACTTAGTTTCGGCAACCAACCGGGCCTGCTCATTGATAAAAGCCGAAGTGGATAATCAAGGGTTGATTAACCATATCTCCCTTTCCGAATCTAACAGGGTTGTCGCAAACCCAACGAACTATGAATTAAAAGAACAGGACTACAAGTTTTTGGCGGCCTGCTTGCAAAGCCACACAAATGACCCAGTTGGCCTTGATTTTAATTCGATTTCAAGCAAATTCCGTGGCTTGAATGAGGCGGCTCTCCAGTTATCGCTGGTAAAACTAGAGCGCATGGGTTTTATCAGTAAAACTGTCGATACCAATCATCAGTATGGATATGACTATTATGCTTATTGTATAACGGAAATGGGTGTCGACGAGCTTTTACAGAATGAGGATGCTTTGCAACAAGAAGCACCTAAACCATCAGGTTTCGACGAAGAAATACCGTTCTAGTGGACCCCAAAGGGGTCAAAGCCTTTGGTTTTCGATTAACTTTTTAATAAACCCAGCCCTCTTGACTCCCCTTTTCAGAACCTCCTTACATTTTGGAGCCCATTAGAGAGTCTGAACCAGATGGAATGTATTGAAATACCTCCTTCCTCATCATCTCCAATTGCAGCAATCGCTGCTTCTGGATCGCTAAAATTTGGCCGAGATCCCATATGGCAACCTAGAACTTTCCCTTGGGGATCCAGACAAGGCCTCAAAAAGCACTAGAAGAACACAGCGGGAACGTATATTGCGCACTCTAATCCATAAACACTGATTCCCGGCGTCTCGATTCAACTCTCGCCCGGTTACTAAGGGCCTCCTTAAATCGACGAAAACGCTATAATTTTTATTAACGAAACTATTACTTTTTATTCCAACAAATGACCATACATTTTTATAATTAGACATAACAGACATTCCAAATGCTGAGTAAAATTAAACCTTAAGATCGATAAATTCAAATTTCTAACCAGAGATCCCGAATGACCACCTACACAACTGATATTGATATCAGCAAATCTATATCTAAAGAAATCCACTATCACTACAGCATCGCACTAGAGTTTATTAACTCTAAACCTGATTACTCCCTGATGAAGTTCAGAGAAGTTATCAACTCTATCATTTGCAAGCTAGCAAATAATAATAACATTAACTTTGAAGACGACAGATTGTTTTCTAGAATAAACCACCTCTTCAAATGCCAAATAGTTAACCATTTACTTAAAGACAACCTCCACGCAGTCCGGAAATTAGGGAATTCTGGTGTACACTACACTGGAGACTTCGATGAAGCAGCAAACTTTCATAAGTTTAGGGTGCAAAAGCTAGCCGAAAGTGCGCACAAGGCCCGAGGCATCGTCTCATCAATTCTGGAGGATATATACTACAGATTAGTAGATGACCATTACTTAGGGGTGATTGAGCTTGCACCCGCAGGACAGCAAGATTATCGAGAAATATTGTACGAAGCGCTTTTAGCGACAGACCCCACAATAAAACTTAAAGCTGGAATTATTTGTGAATCTATACTTGATGAACAGTACTCAAAGTCTGGCCCCATAAGCTCAAATGAATTTTTAGCAAATATCGCTAATTTGAAATCAAACGCACTCGCTTTCTATGATGCTTCATGCGTAATATCGGCCAATATCGATAGTCGCTATAGAACTCATGGATATGAACTAGACCCCGAGAAAACCGTTCAAAATTACTCAGATATTGAAGCTCTATTTAGGTATTCTAAATTAGCAACCGACAGATCGTTGGTTGATGGATTTCATATTCTAGATGAGCATACTGAAAAAGGTATGTCACGCCTTAAATCGGCTGCGGAAAGAGAGTACAGCCAAGCTCAGGCGCTGTACGGATCAAATCTCTATCAGAACGAAAAATATGACTCAGCACTCAAGTACCTAGTTCAAGCTCAGAAGAAAGATGAGGTTCTAGCACTACAATGTTTATACTATTTCTACTCGGAGGGTAACGCATGTGACCCAAACTTTGAACTAGCACTTGAGTACATAAATCGCGCAATAGAACTTGGCTGCCCAGATTCACTTGCTATTTTAGGTGCAGCTCATCACAAGGGAGAAGCAGTACCTAAGGACGACATAAAGGCAGAAGAGCTTCTGACACAGTCTATTAATCTTGGAAGCTCTTATGGCAAGAGATATTTTAGCATAGAGTTTCAGGATCTCGCCGGATCTATGGCAAATCAGTTAAAAGCTTTTGGAGAGAGTCTACAAAGAGCAGTAGACGCAAATAAACCAAAACCTATAAAGTCAACAAAAAAGATCGGAAGAAATGAGTCCTGCTACTGCGGATCGGGGAAAAAATACAAAAAATGTTGCGCCTAAATCCGAATCATCCCTTCCCCCACCAGACAGCTAATAACTATGATTAAGACGCTTTATTCCCTTAATATCTACCCTGAAAGCTGGATTGTCCTGTTTTGGACACTCGCACCACTCCCAAGTCTGGTTTATAAATCAAGCCAATCTGGACTCCCACATTTTGAAGAGCACCGGTAATAGACCTGCCTTCGCGCGGCCCAACTTGGCGAGCTGATCGTTGCCGGTGGGGAATTTCGCTTTGATACGCGGAAATGTCCTACCTAGAGAGAATTTGGACGAGCGAATCCCTGGCGATCACTGTGACCACGGCAATAGCGGAATAATAAAGAATTAACGTCAGGAAGGCGAGGCGTAAAACGCGTGGCAGGCTCTGGTGAGGTCAACTTGTGGGCAGCCATATAGCGCTGAACCAGAGGCGGATCAGCAAACAGCTGGAGCCTATTTGCCTCGCTAGGGGCTGTCAAGTAGTCTAAGGATGTCCTCAGCCGCTCGATACCAATAGGAACCTGCCGCATGAAAGCCCAAGCCCGTCTGCTCGACAAGCTGTGCCAAAGCCTTCCGGAGGGCCGGCTTGAATGGATCGGCTTGCGCAGTGAAAGGCGAGGCGCTGTTCAGGTGGTAGGCAGTGCCTGGGCGGTAGAGGATCAGGGGCTGGAGGGGGATCATCGCATGACCAAAACGCCTGGCTCGGCCCGCCAGGTGACAATAATCAGCCGCGAGTTTATCGAGTCGATCTGTCGCCATACCGGCCATTCCAGTATCGATCCGGCGCTATTGCGGCGCAATCTGGTGATTTCTGGAATGAATATGAACCTCCTGCGCCATCAGCGCTTGCAGGTTGGCGAAGCGGTGCTGGAGACCACTGCCCTCTGCCACCCCTGTTCCCGTATGAACGAAGCTCTGGGCCCCGGTGGCGCAGCGGCGATGTTTGGTTATGGGGGCCTCTGTGCGCGGATCATTCAAAGTGGCCGCATGACGGTGGGAGACCCGGTGGTGCGCCTGGCAGCAGCGAGCGATCAATAAAAGGGGACCAGGCTTTCACCGGTTCGGACCGGCCAGAAAGAGGCGACCTTCAGGTGGACGAGCACCAGGATTGGCTACTGAGGAGGCAAAACTAAGCCGTTGGTCGGAAATTCCTCATTTTTTACGAGCAAAATGCCCCGCCCTACAGTATATTGGCGCCTATTTTCAACCCGCTGTATTCAACCCAGCTTTAGAGAGCGCTATGACTGATCTATCCCTTTACCGCAACATCGGCATCTTCGCCCACGTAGACGCCGGCAAAACCACTACCACGGAGCGTATCCTGAAGCTGACGGGTAGAATTCACAAGCTCGGCGAAGTGCACGAGGGTGAATCCACCACCGACTTCATGGACCAGGAAGCCGAGCGCGGCATCACCATCCAGTCGGCCGCCGTCAGCTGCTTCTGGAAAGGGCACCGCTTCAATGTCATCGACACCCCCGGGCACGTTGACTTCACCGTGGAGGTGTACCGCTCGTTGAAGGTACTCGACGGCGGTATCGGCGTGTTCTGCGGCTCTGGCGGCGTGGAGCCCCAGTCCGAGACCAACTGGCGTTATGCGAACGACTCCAAGGTGTCGCGACTGATTTTCGTCAACAAGCTGGACCGCGTCGGTGCGGACTTCCTGCGCGTCACCGATCAGGTGAAAAAGGTTTTGGGCGCCAAGCCGCTGATCATGACCCTGCCCATCGGCCGTGAAGACACCTTCTCCGGCGTGGTGGACCTGCTGACACGCAAAGCCTACGTCTGGGATGCGACCGGACTGCCGGAAAACTACACCATCACCGATGTACCGGCCGATATGGTTGACGACGTCGAGATGTACCGCGACCAGTTGGTGGAAAACGCCGTCGAGATGGACGACGACCTGATGATGGCCTACATGGAAGGCGAAGAAGTCACCGAAGACGACATTAAGCGCTGCATCCGCAAGGGCACCCTGGACCTGGCATTCTTCCCCACCTACTGTGGTTCGGCCTTCAAAAACAAAGGTATGCAGCTGCTGCTGGACGCCGTTGTCGACTACCTGCCCGCGCCGCACGAAGTGAACCCGCAGCCGCTGACCGACGAAGAAGGTAACCCGACCGGCAAGCACGCTATCGTGTCTGCGGATGAGCCTTTCCGCGCCCTGGCGTTCAAAATTATGGACGACCGTTTCGGCGCCCTGACCTTCGTGCGGATCTATTCCGGCACCCTGAGCAAAGGCGACACCATCCTCAACTCCTTCACCGGCAAAACCGAGCGTGTGGGCCGGATGGTTGAGATGCAGGCCGACGAGCGTAATGAGCTGTCTTTCGCCACCGCGGGCGACATTATTGCCATCGTGGGTATGAAAAACGTGCAGACCGGTCATACCCTTTGTGATCCCAAGCACCCCTGCACCCTGGAAGCCATGGTGTTCCCGGAGCCTGTAATCTCCATCTCGGTGTTCCCGAAAGACAAGGGCGCCACCGAGAAGATGGGTATCGCCATCGGCAAGATGGTCGCCGAAGACCCCTCCTTCCGCGTCGAAACCGACATCGACTCCGGCGAAACCATCCTCAAGGGCATGGGCGAGCTGCACCTGGACATCAAGGTGGACATTCTCAAGCGTACCTACGGGGTTGAGCTGACCGTCGGCCAGCCGCAGGTGGCCTACCGCGAAACCATCACCAAAGAGATCCAGGACACCTACACCCACAAAAAGCAGTCTGGTGGTTCCGGTCAGTACGGTAAGATCGACTACACCATCAAGCCCGGCGAGCCAAACACCGGCTTTACCTTTGCCTCCTCGGTTGTGGGCGGCAACGTTCCCAAGGAATTCTTCCCGGCCATCGAGAAAGGCTTCAAGTCCATGATGGGCACTGGCCCTCTGGCCGGCTTCCCGATGTTGGACGTGGTTGTCGAGCTGACAGACGGTGCTTACCACGCCGTTGACTCTTCGGCGATCGCATTCGAAATCGCCGCAAAAGGCGCCTTCCGGCAGTCCATGCCCAAGGCCGGCCCGCAGTTGCTCGAGCCAATCATGAAGGTGGACGTGTACAGCCCGGAAGATCACGTGGGTGATGTTATTGGTGACCTGAACCGTCGTCGCGGCATGATCTCCGGTCAGGAGCCTGGCGCTACCGGCGTTCGCATTAAAGCCGATGTACCGCTTTCAGAAATGTTCGGTTACATCAGCACCCTGCGCACCATGACCTCTGGCCGCGGTCAGTTCTCCATGGAGTTCTCGCACTACGCTGGCTGCCCGGCCAACGTGGCTGAAACTGTGATCGCCAAAGAAAAGGAGAAGGACGCCGCCGAAAAGTAACCGCGGATTGGTGTCACTCGGAGCCCCGCCAGCGAAAGCTGGTGGGGCTTTTTTTGAGATACCAGAAATATTAAAGGAGACGGAGACTGCATCGGCCGATCACAGCCCACAATAGAGCAAGCCTCGATCGATTCCACCCACTGATCTCCTATTCTTTGGCGCACCCGGAGAGATAGGCTCGGGCGGTGCTATTGGATCAATGAGAGAGCACCCTGTAATAGTCATCCCGACTCGCAGAACTCCCAAGTCTGGTTTATAGTGGCGCCCTACCGGTTTCCACACTCAGCTTGTACCCAATAAACAAGCGAGCCATAACATCCCAACGGCAATGTGATATATCCCATGACTGTCAATACCCCCCGTATTTTCGCTGTTTTCACCCTGGTGCTCCTGAGCGCCCTTACCGCCTCCTGCTCTGACTCCGACCGGGGGGCCGAAAAGTCCTCCTCCGCTGAGCAGGGAGATCAGCTGACCTCCGTGCTGATCTTCTCCAAATCTCCCGGCTGGCAGCACGAGTCGGTCCCGGCGGGAGTCGAGGCGGTCGCGGACCTGGTGGAAGAGCGAGGCCTGACGCCGGTGGCGACGGAAGATGCCAGCGTGTTCACCGATGAAGAGCTACAGACGATGGCCGCGGTGGTGTTTGTGAACACCTCCGGGGATATCCTCAATGAACAGCAGCAGCTGGCGTTTGAGCGCTATATCCAGGCAGGTGGCGGCTTTGTCGGCATTCACTCGGCCACGGATACCGAGCGCGAGGGCAACTGGCACTGGTATCGGCGCCTGGTGGGCGCGGCCTTTGAGTCCCATCCCACGGATCCGGCGGACGTGCAGGAGGCCACGCTCAACGTGGTTGAGCCGCATCACCCCGCGACCGAGGCGCTGCCGAAGCAGTTTCGCTTTACCGACGAGTGGTATGACTTCACTTTGCTGTCAGACCGGCGCAATGACCTGTTGACCCTTGACGAGCGCAGTTATCAGGGCGGCCAGCACGGCGCCTACCACCCCATTGCCTGGTACCACGAGTTTGATGGCGGCCGGGCGTTCTACACCGGCCTGGGCCACACCAGCGAGACTTTCAGCCACCCGCTGTTTTTGAAACACCTGGACGGGGGGCTTGAATATGCCCTGGCCGAGCGTCAACCACTGGACTACGCCCGGGTGAAGCCCGACCCGCGCCGCTTCAAGCGCAACATCCTGGTGGATGACCTGAACGAGCCGGTGAGCTTTGACGTGACCCAAGACTACAGCGCCGCCATGATTGGCCAGCGCCAGGGCAAACTCCTCTGGGTGGATGTGGCCACGCAAGAGATGTCCGTCATGGCGGAATTTGATGTTTTCGCGCCTGCCGAGCGCAAGCGCATCGAGTTTGGCCTGGTTGCGGTCGCCTTCGACCCCGACTTTGCCGAGAATCGGATCATCTACGCCATGTACAACCTTCCGGATGAGAGCGGCGAGCACGATCTGCTGCAGCGCCTGGCGCAGTTCAAGGTGGACGGGAAATCGGTGGATATGGCCTCCGAGCAGGTGTTGCTGGACATTCCCAACGATGACACCTGCTGCCACACCGGTGGCAATCTGGAGTTTGACCGCCACGGCAACCTGTTCGTCGCGCTGGGGGACAACTCCAACCCCTTCGACTCCAACGGCTCCGGCCCGATCAAAAACACCGCCGACGGCAAACACCACGATGCCCTGCGCAGCGCCGGCAACACCCAGGACCTGCGCGGCAAGATCCTGCGTATCCACCCGAATAAGAAAGGCGGCTACAGTATTCCGGAGGGCAACCTGTTTGCTGGCTCTGACGGAGAGGGTGAAGAGGGCCGCCCCGAAATCTATGTGATGGGCACCCGCAACCCCTACACCATCGCCGTGGACGACAACACCGACACCCTTTATTTCGGTGATATTGGCCCCGACGCCAAGGAAGACACAGACGAGTTCGGCCCGCGCGGTTACGATGAAATCAACAAAGTGACGGAAGCCGGCAATTTCGGCTGGCCCACCATGGTGGGCAACAATATCCCCTACCGCATGTACGACTATGAGGCGGGCACCAGCGGCAAGCTGTTCGACCCCCTGGCCCCGGAGAACTTCTCGCCGCGCAATACCGGGCTCGACGTGCTGCCACCGGCCCAACCGGCCCTGATCTGGTACCCCTACAACAACTCCGAGCGCTTCCCGGAACTGGGCCAGGGTGGCCGCAATGCCCTGGTGGCGGGTGCGTACCCGGAGTCCGGCGATCTGGCCTATCCTGAGTACTACCAGGGCAAACTGATTATCAGCGACTTTATGCGCAGCTGGATCAAGGTGGTCACCCTCGATGAGTTCGACGATGTGGTGAAGATCGAAGATCTTGCCCCCGGCGTCGAATTTGTGGGACCGCTCGACCTGAAAATTACCGCCGATGGCCGCCTGTGGGTACTGGAATATGGCGCCCAGTGGTGGGCCGGCGGCAAAGAGGCCAAGCTGAGCGTGGTGGAATACGACGCGGAGGCTGAGCTGGCAGAACTGAACGAGGCCGACACAACCACCTCCGAAGCGACTGAGGGCACGGGGCATCAGGCCCAACTGGAGATTGCCGAGGGTAAAGCCGCCGCCAAGGAGACCAGTTGCGTTGCCTGCCACCAGGAGCGCGGCGCCTCTGTGGGCCCGAGCTTTCTGCAAATCAAGCAGAAGTACGGCGACCTGGAGGACCCCAAGGGCTACATCGCCCAGGCCATCGCCGACGGCAGCAGTGGCAAGTGGGGCGAGCACGCCATGCCCGCCCACAGCTTCCTGGATCTGGAAACACGAGAGAAACTGGCGGCCTATATCTTGTCTATCACTCCCCAGAACGGCGAATAAAGGGGGCGAAGAACAACGGCGCGCTAACTGGCGTCTTCATGGGCACCCAGGGACGGGACACCCACACGTTGAAAAGCCCGTGCTGACCCTGGGCAGATGTGGTGCTATATTGGGGGAACGCCCCCATCAGGTTTTGTCCTGCCAGCGGATAGCGCACCAAAACAATAGAGGAAAAAGCCATGCCCTTTTCACAGGATCACCTCAACGAACTCAACTTTCTCGCCCTGTTTAACTCATCGTCTTCGATGGAGGGCATCAAGGTCCATCAAAGCTCCGCCGACCCGGCGATGGTGGCCGCCGCGCAGCGCCTGCACAAAAAGGGCCTCATCACCCAGAAGGATGGCGGGTATCTCACCCCCCTGGGCTGCGAAGTCACAGAGCAGGTACAGAAGTTACTGGCCGTGGTCAGCAGCGACGTTCATTAGCGGTTCACCCCGGTAAAACGGGGCCCCAAATAGTGTAAGTCCTGTCATTCTGCAGTCGCCTCAAAGAGCAGGCGAGGCAAGAGGCAAGAGAAGGCAATCTCGTCAGGGGCACGTTGTACAAGGGCGACCGGGGAGGCGTCGTTGAACTGCTGAATCTTTCCGCAGCCACCGGAGCCTGTGTATGGCGCGCCTTGTATCCGATTGAAGGCGTCAATATTGGCCATTCACAGGCAACGCGCATGAAGTCATCACTTCTACCGGACTGGATCCACCCTGGCGCACTCCCCTCCTTCGAACGAGTAACCTGCTTGCTAGGCCTCTTCAACCCCCACACTATTGTGAGACGGTCTTTTCAACGGGAACTGAAGAGCCGAAATTCCTTCAGCGTCGAGAGGTTTTGAGAAAAGATAGCCCTGACCGGCCAGGCATCCCGCTTTTATCAGGTCCTGGAGCTGGGCCGGAGTCTCTATCCCTTCAGCCAGAACCCGAAATCCCAACTTGCGACCGAGAATCATGACAGTCTCGACGAGCGCTCGGGCCTTTTTATCTTCGGGCAATCCGTCCACAAAGCTGCGATCGATTTTCAACTGATCCACAGGCAGATCCTTGAGATAGCCAAGTGAGCTGTAGCCGGTTCCGAAATCATCGATTGCTATGTGAATGCCCCTATATCGAAGGGCATCCAGGGTGTTGGAAACCGAGATGTTGGGGTCAACCAGGGAGGATTCGGTTAATTCCAGCTCCAACCGGGTGGGCGGGAGCCCCGTCTTATTGAGTACCCGATCGACCTGGCCAACCAGGCTGTTGCTGTTGAGTTGTTGGGAAGAGATGTTGACCGCCATACGACCGAAATCCCAACCATCGGTCAACCATTGACGGGCTTGCAGACACGCCGCTTCCAGAACCCACTCCCCAAGTTTATGGATCAATCCACTTTGCTCGGCCACCGGAATAAACCGGCCGGGGGAAATCCACCCCTCCGCTCGGTGGTGCCAGCGAACCAGGGCCTCCAGGCCCAGACACTGACCTGTTTGAAGGTCGACCTGGGGCTGATAATGGACCTCCAGCTGGTTCCGCTCCAGGGCGCGGGCAAGCTCCGTCCCGAGGTACATACGCTCCCGCGCGGCTTCGCCCACCTCTTCGGCGAAGAAGGCGAACCGCTGCCCCGAGTCCTTGGCCGAATACATCGCTCCGTCTGCCTGCATGATCAGCGACGAGGCCGACTGATCCGAGACCCCGCCGATGGCGATACCGATGCTGGCTGTCAGCCGGAATTCCTGAGTGCCGATGACAAAGGGCGTCTCTATTACGTCCAGAAGCCACTCGGTCAGCGGGGGTATGGCTGAAGCGTCCTCCAGGTCTCGCACAAGCAGGAGTAACTCATCTCCGCCCCACCGGGCCACGGTGTCGCCTTCCTTCAAGAGTCCTTTAATGCGGGACCCCAGGGCCTTCAGAGCTTGATCACCAATCTCGTGGCCGAAGCCGTCGTTCAGGGCCTTGAAGTCATTCAGATCCATAAGGAGGACCGCAAAGGTTTCGCCTGAACGGCGCGCCCGGGTCACCGCCTGTTCCAGACGGTCCGTAAACAGGCGACGATTGGGCAGGCCGGTGAGGGCGCAGTGGTGGGCCAAGTATTCCCACTGTTTTTCGGCGTACTTGACCCGGGAGAGATCGGTCAGAATGGACACGTAGTGGGTAATTTGGCCCGCTTTATTGGTGATCGTATTGATCGTCTGCCAGGTGGGGAACACCTCCCCGTCCTTGCGCCGGTTCCAGGTTTCTCCCTGCCAGTGTTCCTGCGTCTTCAGCTGCGTCCATAGCGGCACATAGCTATTGCCGTCGTCCGAATTGAAATACAGTATGCCGGGGCTGTAGCCGCGAACCTCGTCCTCCGAATACCCTGTGATTGTGGTAAAGGCCGGGTTTACTGCCGTGATACGGTCTTGGGCATCGGTGATGATCACGCCCTCCCCCACGGCCTTGAACGCCGCGCCCCATTCGGCCAGCCGGGTTTCCAGCTCCTTGCGCTCGGTGATGTCCTGAAAGGTTCCGAGCAATCGAATGGTCTTGCCATCCTTCAGCTCTGGTTGAGCCTGGACGCGAACCCATATGGTTCGGCCCTTTCCGGTTTGGAGCTGGGTGTCAAAATCAGCCGTGACTCCATGATCAATCGCGTGCTGCAGGTTTGTGCGTATTTGGTGGTAATTCTCGCCCTTATAGAAACGGGGTAGGGCTTCATCCAGGGGTGGTGCGGGCTCGCTGCGGTCGACTTCGATGATGTCACGGGTGACGGCGGTCCACCATAGCTCGCCCGTCGCCAGGTCCGTTTCCCAGCCACCCACACGGGCCACCTGGTTGGTGCGCTCCAGGAGGTCTTCGTTCTCCTTCAAGGCTCGCTCGGCGGCTACCTGATCGGTAATGTCATGAAGGTGGACCAGCCAGGCGGGGTCACCCTCCCACTCGCTTTGGACGTTGTAGATCTCAAGGGTGCGCGATTTTTCTCCAGGGGAGTCGATTTCCAGGGTCTGCCTGGTCGAGGAAGGTGTGGGGATGCTGAGATTCTGGCCAATCAGATGTTCATGCCGAGTTCCCAGTAACTCGCAGGCACGGAGGTTCGCGTAGCGAATGATCCCCTGCCCCTGGATTACGACCAGGCCCTCCCTTGTGTGAGCGAGAACAGATTCGAGTTGCTGCTCGTACGCCTTGGCCGCTTCGTCAGACAGGCGCCCATAGCTGATGTCGCGGTGGATCAACACGACATAATACTGGCCCTGCTCCCGAATACGGGTGGCGGTGAGCCGGAACCAGCGGCGTTCCGAAGGAGAATGGCATGAGTATTCCCACTCCAGTGAGTTGGAGGTCCCTTTGAGGACGTCTTCCAGCTGTTGGGGTAGATCGCCAACCTCATCGGCGGGGACACTCTGACACACCTTAAGGTAGCTTTCTCCAAGATAAGCTTGAGGAGCACCTCCATTGTCCAGGGCGAACGCGCGCCAAAGGGTGTTGACCGCGAGGATGGTGCTGCTCTCATCGATGAGGGCGGCAGAGTCGGGAAGCGCTTCCAGCCAAGCGGGAGCGCGCTCATCGGTGATGTGTGCGTGTGGGGGCATGGGAACGGGGCCAACTGACTACGAGTAAAAGGGTTTTCGAGAGCCATTTCCCTAAGCGCGTTCCCCGGACTCTACCTATTAAAAGACCCGAATGATAGCGGAATATTGCAGGCAACCAATCCCCCATTCTGATACACGCTCCTTAGTAATCCGCTCCGTTGAATAGTTCACGTTTGGGGGCGGTGGACAATGACGATTTCTAGAGGCGTAGTTCGTAGAAAGAGAACAACAAAAATTTTCGAAGTGTCACTTATCGACATATAAGGGGATGACCTAAGGACAGGATAATTCTGACTATTTGGTTTGGTTATGCATTTGAAGCAGAAAAATAGATAATCCTATAACTCGCTACATTGAGCGGATAATCGCTCATCCATCCAACACCGAAATAGACAGCGTTGCCTTGCAAGAGGTGGCTTTCGATGACTCCGAGGTAAAACTGGAAGAATGGGGTAATATGCAAGTCGATGGGCTTTGACGCACACGACCCAGGCCGGATCTGAAGTGTGTCGGGGTTGGCAAACTGGCCGATGGCTTGCCACTGATCTACCCGCGATTGCCTTTGCTCGGCGCTTCGAAATTTAAAACAATGAGCTTTCCATAATTCGATGAACATCACGAAACCGTCGTACCCAAGGAGACGCTTCTTTAAATGAAGCAGGCAGACGATCCAGCGCACGTTGAGCTGCTTCGGCGCTTCCGTAACTGCCATGCACGACAGAGAACCACGGGCCACCCCGATAACGAGACTCAAAATAAGCACTTTCTTCGATGAGTCCATGTTGGCGCATGAACGCTTTGACTGTAATTTCCCGGCTCGCAGAGAGCAGTTGGATTGTGAAGTTACCGGGCCGCTGCCGAGAAATCCAGTTTTCCTTCCTCGCCGCGTTCTCAACCTCGGTCTCGACCGGCCGCTGGCCTGATGCGGGAGTGGAGCGGGTCTCTGGTTGCGGCCTGAGGACCAGCATATCTACACCGCTGATGTAGCCCTCATTCGCCGATACCTCCAATACGCGGAACCCAGTATCGCGCAACCCGAGCTCGTTCAACTGCTCGGGCGAGACCCTCAGGTAATATTCTCCACTCGGCACACGAGGTACAATGTAGAACCCATCCCAGGCTGTGGTCGCTTCGCCCACCACAGTCATGTCTACATTGAGTAGCTCCATTTTGATCCCGCCAATACCACGCGCAGTGTTATCTTCCCAGAGGGACAGAGTGCCGTCAATTTCAGTTGTCACCTGCACGGGAAAATCAACTTGCGCCACGTGACCCGGGCGCGGCACCAGGCTTACACCTTCCACCGACGGCTCCCACCGGGGGTCGAGCAACGTCGACCGGTCCACGGCCACGTCGACATAGCGAGCAACCGGCAACCGCCCCAGCTGCGCAATGCCGTCTTCATCGGTACGAAACTCGCGGCGAGCTCCATTGACCACGAAACCTGCGTCACTGACAGGCTCCTCTTTTTCGTCCCAAATGCCGTTTCCGTTCTCATCGACGAACGTCCGCACCGATGCCGCGCCCAAACCCGCCATGGCGCGGGCGCTGGGTATCCAGTCCGACGTTCTGGGCTCTCTCCCCAAACCCATGGAGAGCCTCAGGCCGACGCTATAGTCTCCAGTGTCAGAGTACTGGCCATTCAGACCTAAGCCGAAACGTCCTATAGATTTGCTAAGACCTATATTCCATCGCGTCTCAGGATTCACTAGATCGCGACTGACGCCGAGATTCAGTCGATAGCCTTCGGCCAGATTGTAATCGGCCGTTAGGGCAACCGAGGAGGTTTCTCTGAAGGGCAACAGACGGTAATTGATCGAGCCGCGTAGACTGACGTCGTACAACCGGCGACTCAATAGAAAGGCCCCTAAGGCTTGCTCGTCCCCCCCCACCGAACGCCATTGCAGCCTGTTTGTCATGGCCGCGCGGAAGACGTAAGCTGAAATCCGATTGCTAATGCGTGTATCCGCCAAACCTGAGTCATGTTTATCGCGCTCGTATTCCATGCTCACCGGAAGGTGCCAGTCTGGTGCCAGCTCGAATGAACCGGTCAGCCGGAGCTCGTCCCGTGTGACTATCGGATCGGACCTGCGGAGAAACTCATCACTCACGAAATCGCTCACATACAGCCGGCTGGCGTCTACCGAAATCCCGGCCATCCGTGTCTGCAGACCTAGCTCGCCCAGATGACCCCCGTTTTCCGCTTCTGTGTAGCCCCCGTTCAAGCTAACCGACTGCCAAAAAGTACGGAGCCCAACACGAGTAAAAGAAGTTGGGGTACCATCGATGGGCGCGCTCATGAAAGCGGCGCTGGCTGACAGGTTCCGCAGAACCCCCAAATCGAATTGCCCCAGAAAGCGCTCATTGCCCTGCTCATCCTGGTGTCCCTTAAAGTCGTAACGGAATACACCGGGACGGGTCATGGATTGGTCAAGCGGGTAACTGTAGTTCTCGACACGCGTTTGCCCCAAGGGCCCATTGAACACTAGTTGAAAATCATTCCGGCCATAGCTTAACGGAAGGTCTTCAAAGCGGTATCGACCATCACTGCCGACTTGCTGGAAGTCCACTAGACTGTTGTTGTAATACAATTCCACATCCCAGCCCGGCGGCAGGTCGCCCTCGAAGCTCTGGCTATCGAATTGAGTCGGCTGGTGGAGCGAACGATTGCTGACGGACACGCCCTGCCCATTATTCGCTTTCATAATATTGGCAACTCTAGGTGACGAGAGGTCTCCGAAACTATAAGAACGCGCGCGCATCAAGCCGAGAAGGCGACCTTCGGGATCGCGCCGCCCCGCGGTCGCGCGGACCTCCGGATCCGAACCTTCAGAGTCAGCACTGAAGAATACGGATGACTCAAGCCCCAAAAGATCGCCCGTCAGGTGCGCGCTATAGCGGCTGGCCGAAACAGGCTGGCCATTTCTTTCTCCCACATCCGCGGTAAGCGTTTGGTCGATAAAAGGCGTGTCAATCATTTGGTACGGAGAATGAAGAAGCGGGTACTGAGGAGCCTGGTAGCCACCGCGGTTGTGCGAGCGATCCGCCTTACGTTCACGCCGAAGACGCGCCTGCAGAGGCAGCTCCTCAAGCGCTTTGACGGTTAGCACCTGGCTTGAGCGCTCAATGGCAAACTCCACGGGTAGCCAGCGCTCCAATAGGCTACGCGCCACATAGAGATCGTCTGGTTCCTGCATTATGAGGGCAGGGTCTATGCTCTCGAGGAGCCCCGCGCGGCTTACCTGAGCGTCTGCCACATTGAGGCTGAAGCTGCGATCCTGGTGCAGAACGAAACCACTGGCAGTACCTTCCGCGGGCTGCGTCTGAATAGCAATGGTCAGTAGGCGCGCCAGCTCCCCCATCGGGAGATAGGTGTGTCCATGGAGATCATACGCGGGAATCGCTCCGGAGAGGACAGTGTGATCGAGTCTGACTTCGAGAAGAAGGAGGACAGGGTCCTCCGCTCTAGCCGTATATCCCGGCGCAGCCACCATCACAAGTAATAGCGCCATCCATAGATCCAGGCACTGCTTGCAGCTGCGACGAAAGGGAGATTTGGGCAGCGGCATGGGTCAAGGCAATGTCAACGACGTGGTTGCCATTAGGTCGCCTCCGTCTTTCGCCTGCTCCCGGTACTGCAATTTCAATGTGCCACCCGCCAGCACTGTAGCCTGCTTCAAGTTCAACGGAATACTGGCTCTGCGAACCGCGTTTGGAGTGTAGACGGCCACGCCATTGGCTCGGGCAACGACTTCTGGCTCGCCATTTCGCGGAACGAATGTCACCGAAAGATCCCCGTAAACCGACTGATTCCCTGTCCGTTTGATGGCGAATTTGAGCATTGGCTCGGCAGCGTCGTCTAGCAGATTGAGATCGGTAAGCGTCACCTCGGCGCTGGTATTTCCCTGGCGCACAATCACCGGAATGGAAACACTAACCAGTGTTCTGACTCGAATACTGATTTCTTCCTCTTCAAGATTCGGTGTCGGGGGCTTGGCATCCGGGACCCTCGAGAATAACAAATGGGAGCGGTATTCCCCATCCTCCAAACCGGCCGGCTTGCGGACCATCAACCGTACAGTCTGTCCCTTTCCCGGGAGCAAGGTCACTTGCCGGGGCGAGTACCTGAGCAGTTGGTCAGCAAATTGCTCACCAGGCCGCGGCTCATCAATTTTCGAGAAGGCGCCAGTTTCACTCATTCGTTGATTCACCAGGGAGATCCGATAGGTGGCGTTGCTGGCCCCCGTATTCATAAGCTCCACCTTGGCCGCTCTTTCATTTTCCTCAAAAACCACACGGGTGGGAAAGAGCATTAGTTCCGCTACCACTGGAGTGGCGAGGGTGAGCAACAAGCCACCAGCCAACAGGTAACGCACAAAATGGAGCAAGTAAGAATAGACTTTCATCCTATATACCTTGGGTTCAATTGTAAGTCACGATCACAGTAAAACTGCCGGAGTAGTCGCCTTGGATCTGGTCGGCACCGACTTGCAGGCTCACACCCACCGAAAGCACCTGGTCGCCGGTAATTCCTAGGCGGCCGCCGGCGCCAGAAGGCTCGCTGGTAAAGCCCGTCAGTGCCATGTCAGCACCCGGACCGCTGAGCACAACAGTGGCATCGGCCGGCAGATCGATGGTATAGGAGGCGTCGGCATCACCCTGAACCGTAAACTGGGCAGAGTACCCACTCTGAGATGGCACCAGTACTACAGAGCCCGTGGCACTGCGGGCGCTGGTGGGTGAAATAGTCACGGTTCCACCCGCTTGCGCAACAAAGCTGCCGAAGGACAGGCTGCGGGTATTGCCAATGGACAACGGGTTTAGCTGCGCTGAGGTAACGCTGGCCATTAGTAGGAACAAGGTCGCAAGGGCGGCGTAAGATAGCGCGGGAAATATTTTCATAGTTCTTGGCACTGATTCATGGAGAAAGGAAGCGATGGAATCAGGATGGGAATCCCAAGAACACCTTTGTTAATTGAACATCACCGTCAGGGCACATTCCGCTCCATCTGTCTGCCGGACCGAGACCTGCTGGAGACCCTTCCCGGGATTTTCTCCAAGTCGGTCACCGAAGGGCGATGTACAGCACAAACCGGCTTTCTCACATTCCCGCCGCCTCAGTGCCTCTAGATTTGACTGAACGTTTGACTGAACGTAGTTACTCGAAATGTCCGCCTGCCCGCTGTTACTCGAAACGTACTGGCTTGCCTGTCCCGAAGGTATTGGTAAGCTGGGTAACCGATTATTCGACAGCCACGTTCTGGCACTTTGGATTACATTCACCGCCCTGACAACCGTCGCGCTGGTGGCGCTGGTTGCACGGGAATCGGCGTTGGCGTTGGCGTTGGCGTTGGCGATCGCAATTGCCATAATCAACGTCAACGCAAGGGCGAAACATAGGAGAGAACCCTTCATGGTCATGGTCCCAGGCTCCGTCAGGCCTAATGTTTGGCTTCCGCCCCGCTCCCGTTAATTATAGGCTACCGCTACTGTAACAGTGCCCGAATAGGCGCCTGCTAATTGCGCTGCAGCGACGGCCAGGGTCCCCCCCACGTAGATGGTCGCGGCACCAGTGGCGCTTAGCGCATAGCTGGCGAGGCTGTCTTCTGTGGTAGCGTCGTTATCGTGCTTTGTTGTGAGCGCCATGGTGGTTGTGGTATCAGTGTGGGTCACCTCATTGTCGGTGACCGCCACACTAAAACTGGCATCGTTTGAACCAGCAATGGCGAAGGCTGCGGCCGTTACGGCTGTATCCTTTGTTATAACGGCAGTCGTTGCGCTCGCGACTCCGCCGGTGCTGACGACAACGGTCCCGGCAGTAGTCGGATCAGCTGCGAATTCGCCAAAATTGAGATTAGCTGAGCTTGTGATGGTGATCGGTGTAACAACGGTACCGCTTGATGTGGCAGTGTCACTGGCGGCGAAGGCGTTGGAAACCCCAACGGTGCCGAGTATTACAGCCGAAGCGAGCGCAACCCGGTGGGCATTACTGTTGCGGAAAATAGTAGCTAGTTTCATGGAAAAATCCCCAGAAGGTCAGCGATACCGCTAGTTTTTGAAAAACGGTGGTTCGCCTGAGATAAACCGGTCGGTCGAGGGGATCCAAAGACATTGCGATGCGGCTAGACATAAAGATTCTGTCTGAAACTCGCTACGTTCGTCGGCGGTCCCGCTGTCGTAGGGCGTTGATGCCCCGTAGACCGGTGACTTTGCGTCCCCGCCTTTCGGCGGGTTTGCCTTTTCGTACGCTTTAAAGGTAACACAGTTGCTCACCCTGTCAACAAAAACCTCGCGCAGGCGATGGAATTGCGCAACATTTAATCCTACCGCCTCTACGCTGGCGAAGCGATTTTCAGCAAAACGGTTGCGCCAATGATCAACTTTACCGACACCTAACTCGTTCGCGATTCTATAATTGGTGGAGTAAAGGCGCGGAGGCGAGACACGCAAGTAGCGCTGCAGCCGCTTCCCTTGTAATGGCCGGTAAAGGAAACCCAGTACCCCCCAAATAGTGCAATTTCCACCCCATCAACTATATTAACGGTTGCCGTTCGACCAGTTAGCGGGACTGCCGCGCACGATCCTGGCCAGATCCGAAGTGTGTCGCGGTTGGCAGGCCCATGGATACCACCTCAAGAGGGCAATCTGATGGCTGATACCATTCTTCTGGGTACCCGCAAGGGTACCGTCATTATTGACCGGCAGGCGGAGGGCTGGCGGCCCCGCCCTATCCTTCACGCCGGCGTGCCGGTCTGTTACGCCGCCCGCGATCCGCGCGACGGCACTCTGTGGGCCTCTCTGGACCACGGGCACTGGGGGCCCAAGCTCTCGCGCTCGCGGGACGGGGGCGAGACCAGGGAAGACCTCTCGTCGCTCAAATACCCCCAGGGCGCGCGTCGCATCGCCCAGGTGATGCCCACGCCGGATTTTGATCCCGAGGCTCCGGCCGGGGAACCCGTCTATGCCGACGCCATGGTGTACAAAATCTGGAATCTCGCCTTTGGCAGCCCGGACCAGCCCGGGCGAATGTATGCGGGCACCATTCCCGGGGGCCTGTTTGTCAGCGATGACGGCGGGGATACCTGGACGCTCAACCGGCCACTCTGGAACCACGAGAGTCGCGGTGGCGACCTGTTTGCCGGTGAGGCCACCAGTGAAAACCACTGGGGCGGCACCCCGGCCAGTGTCGACTATGGGGTGTTCGAGCCGGGCATCCACTCCATCATTGTGGACCCGCGCGACCCGGATCACCTGTATGTGGCGGTCTCCTCAGCCGGCGTACTCGAGAGCACTGATGGCGGCCAGAGCTGGGCCGCGCGCAATCACGGCATGCTGATGGACTACCTGCCCAATCCCGAAGCGGAATGGGGGCACGACCCGCACTTTGTGACCCACTGCCCCGGGCAGCCGGACCACCTCTGGCAACAGAACCATTGCGGTGTGTTCTACAGCGACGACGGCGCGCAACAGTGGAAGAAAGTCAGCATGCCCGAGGTTGGCGTGCATTTTGGCTTTCCGGTGGCTGTGGATGAACAGGACGGCCGTACCGCCTGGGTAGTTCCGGGCCGGAGCGATGCCGAGCGCATGACCATTGACGGCGGTCTGTTTGTCGCCCGCACGGAGGATGGCGGCCAGTCCTGGCAGGCCCTGCGCACCGGCCTGCCCCAGGAAAATGCTCACGACATCGTACTCCGGCATGCTCTGGACGCCTCGGGCGACCGCCTATGCTTTGGCAGCACTACCGGCAACGCCTATCTGTCGGAAGACCGGGGCGAGAGCTGGCAATGTCTGGGCAACAACTTTCCGCCGATCTACTCCGTGCGGTTTGGTTAACCCTTAATTGGCTGCGCGCTATGCCCACCATTGAGATGACATCGCACCTCTACCGGTTCTTCCCCCACCTGAAGGACCGGACGCTCACGGCACCGCCCGGCTCGGTCGCCGAGGTTTTGCACACCATCAATGATCAGGCGCCCGGTTTCACCGATTATGTTCTGGATGAGCGAGGGGCGGTGCGCCGGCACGTAAAGCTCTGTATCAACGACACGTTTGTCGTCGACCGGAAAAATCTCAGCGACCAGGTCCGGGACGGCGACACCCTTTTTATCTTCCAGGCCTTGAGCGGGGGCTAGAGAATAGAACAGCGTTTCGGTCTTCACGGACCTCGCGGTCCGCTAAAACTGATACAGCCCCACGTGTGGAATCTGGATTTCCCCTGACTCACTATCATAGCTCTTGTGATAGAGGTTTTTCAGGGGCTGCAGATCAATGCTGACGTCAGTGATGATAAGGGCCTCACAGGTATCCTCGGTCTCGTGTGTCAACCGGGCATTGATCTGAAGAGGCCAACTCTCCATAAACGGGGGTGCCACGTGCAGATCAAAGCGATGCTCGCCACAGCCACCACTGTGCTCCACCGTTAACTGTGCCACATCCTGGGATATTTCACTCTCAAGCACCGTTACTCCGCTTGAGTTCTCCGGTAGCTGGTCTACAGATTCATGTACAATAACCGCTTGGGAGGCTTCACTGACGTTGTCTTCCAGTGCGCCACACTCAGCTTCGAAGCTTATTTCAGCGCTATCAAGATTCGCAACACAGCGGTTTCCGAACGTTTGATAGCGATACTGTCCGTTCACTTCGCTCAGCGCACAAACGGGTTCGTAGACTGTAATACAGGCGGAGTCATCATTGTCGGTCCGGGAACTGCTCCCGCCACAGGCGACCAGCGTTACTGCATAAGTGATTGCCAACATGATGCTGACAAATGGTTGAGTTTGGAACTGCATAAGCCCTCCTTTTGAACCCATAGTAACGATTGGCGCGCTACCCATCTGTTACTGAACGGTAAAAGATTGTAGGAATCTGTTCCATTCAGACTCCACTGTATAATTTCAGGCGAGGATAGTATCTTGAAATTTGGCTATATTCTGGTTGTCATACTTGTGGCCTCAACCGTGACGTCATTCTATCTGGGATTCACCCCTCTCGCAGCGGGCCTCATCTTATTAATGTTCAGCCTGATCACCTATGGATTGTACGCCAAAGATAAAAAGGCGGCACAATCCGGCGCATGGCGGGTCTCTGAACGAACGCTCCATATAGCCTCATTACTCGGCGGGTGGCCCGGGGCGCTGATTGCACAGCAACGGCTTAGACATAAAACCAGGAAAGCGAGCTTTCGGGCGGTATTCTGGGTGACTCTCCTGGTAAATAGCGCCGGGCTTGCTTGGCTGCACACGCCGCAAGGCAATGCGCAGCTTCGGAATGGCCTGCATAGGGTGGAGAACGCCGCGGTTTCTCATATTCAACAGGAAGCAGGGCTCCGTGCGGTATTATTTTTGACCAAGCTCAGGCCCCAACAACATATTTAAGGGTAACGACACCTATGTATTCAGTAAAATCCCAAATAATAGGAACCCCAAAACCCTAGAAATATCATCGTACTACCAGATATGACCAACACAAACGCTAACCAACGATCTTTCGGCAAAGCGTAGCGGCGAATCAATGGAGCATCAATAAGTTGGACGTGGATTCGTTTTGCCAATTTTTGTGGCAGTACAATAGCATAAGCATATAGAACGACCCTTCCTCCGGGCCCATCCCAGGGACAAGGGCGAGGTTTACCTTCAGCTTTCATCTGCTTTTCGATTCTCGCCATAGTGAGTCGCGCAAAGCCCAGCCAGCTGCCAAACATTAAGGCTAAAAACGGAAAACTAACCCAAAAGAAAATCCACTCAGAGCTCATTATATTTCCGGCCTCATCGATTCCATAAAAGATCTGCAAACCATTTCCCTAAGCCGTCCATCTTAGTGGCCGCCGAGTAACCGACAGCCACTCCGGCACCTATCATTACTACCCATCCAACGGGAGTAGCACCGAGACCTATCATTGTTAAAGCACCAACTGTTGCTTTACCTGCCAGTATACCGCTAGCTCCTCCTAGACCAAACCCCGTAGCCTCCAAGGACAGCTCTCGCTGCCAGTTTTCATTGCGCTGGTAACTTTCGTGCACATTACGTAGACGCAAACCGGCATCGAGAACAATGACACCATTGCCGGCGTAACGGATGCTTCGCGCCAGTCCATCCAGACGCTGAACCTGGGATACATTGTCTATGGATAGCTTGGAGCTTCGGTGATGTTTGGCCAGGGTAATACCCCGGTCGGCATTGTTCAGAATATGACCGCGATTCTTGTGGCGGAACTCCGGGCGGGCCACGCTGTTTAACTCCACTCGGTACTGACGCGCCATAGTGGCGTACTTGCGCCGGGCCAAAGACTCCAGCTCCACTTTGCCCAACACCCCAGCCCTTCCCGATGGGCCATTTTTCTTGTGTTCGTTGAGCTGTATGAGCGCCTCCTGGTAATCGAGCATAGTGCGCTGAAAAGCGGTCAACCGAGCGCCTTTGGCAGAGGTTCCTGCCCCGACCAGGCCGGAAGAGGTTTCAAGGTCAAGATTTGCCAGCTGTCGGTCATAGAACTCAGCCAAGGCGTGCGTTTGCTCCCCGAATTCGTCAATGGCGCAAGATAGTTGGCGCCTGTGTGAGCCGGGAATCTGTTGGAGACGACTCAGAATCAACGGGTCCTGAGCGGTGCTGAACTCCTCGCAGTAAGGGCTTTGAGCGTGAAGACCAATGCGACACTCGGCATTTTGCTGGAGAAAACGATCGATGGCGTCCTGGTCACCGGCGGCAAATAGCTCTTTGGCGGGAACATGCTGGTGGGGGAAAACGAATTCCGACATGAAACGACTCCTTGTTTACGGACCTCTGATTAATGGACTACAGAAACAACGCGTAAATTTACCGGAACCTGCAATCGAAGTAAACGCGACAAAGGCCCATGCGCCCTTTTTGTGACCTTTGTCACGGGAGAGCATCTCACACGTCATCTAGCACTTGGCGCCATATACCTCTTAATAACAATTTTGGCGGCGATTTCTTCATCTGGTGCCGTTGAAACTACGATTGCGCCCAGTCCCCGTCACCCCACGAAACGGCCTGCCTCTTCGCCCTACTGGGAACTACAGAGTAAATTGAACTACCATCTAGGGTGAAAGGCTCAAATATCTGGCTTTGAAGCCAGGGACAAGGAAGGATTCCCGGAAACAGTGGTCCAAGTGACTCATCACCTCGGACCTCCTCACTCACCAGAAAGACAAGGATCAGCCATGAAACTCTTATCTATATTGGCACTGGCGCTCACACTCTGCGCCTGTTCGACCGCCTATTACAACACGATGGAAAAGTTCGGCGTCCACAAGCGGAACATCATGATCGACCGGGTGGAGGAAGCACGCGACGCTCAGAAGGACGGGCAGGAGCAGTTTGAGTCGGCCCTGGCTCAATTCAAATCGGTTGTGAGCGTTGATGGCGGGGAGTTGGAGAAGACCTACAACACGCTGAACCGGGAATACGAAGATAGCTTTGACAGCGCCGAAGAGATTCGCAAGCGCATCGACAGTGTAGAGAGTGTCGCCGAAGACCTCTTTGATGAATGGGAGGAGGAGCTCGACCGCTACTCCAGCGACACCCTGCGACGTGACAGCGAGCGCAAACTGGAGTCCACACGCCAGCAGTACAGTCAGTTGATTGGCTTGATGAGAGTCTCGGAAGAGCGCCTGGACCCGGTACTGCAGGCCATGGAAGACCAGGTGCTTTTCTTGAAACATAACCTCAACACCCAGGCCATTGCCTCGTTACAGGAAGAGGCCGTACGCATTGACGATGATGTAGGGCAATTGATTGACGCACTCAGGAAGTCTATTGCCGAAGCCGATAGCTTTATCCAGACCATGCGTGAATAACTCAAATAAGACATCATGTTTTGGCGCAATTGATCGACACACACTCACAAAAGGAAACTGGATCATGAGTCTGTATGTAGGCGGCCACCGGTGCCGGTGGCCACTGGCGTTGGCGTCGTGCTTTTGGTGCGCGGCGATCAGCGCCCAAACGGGGGATGAGGAAACCTCGGCGCCGCTCGCTGAACGGCAAGCGGCCTCGGCGCTTGCCACTTCGGTGGTATTGACCGACACCGAAGTGTTGACCCTGGGCCTGCTCTCGTTCGATCCCGGCTCTTTCATACCGGTGGGCGAAGACCAGTTCGGCTCGGAAGAGTCCATCGGCCGGCGCGACAGCATCACTACCTTTTCCCTGCCGTGGAAGTGGAAACTGGCGCCAGATGAGAGCCGGCTGATCCCCTACATCAATGCGCGGCTCAGTTTTTTTGAGACCAAACAGGACTTCATTCGTGGGGCTGAAAATCCTGAGGAGCCGGGCGCTACACCGACCGATGAGAGTACGAACGAAGTCTCCGACGCGACCAAGGAGCGTGTTTACGGCGGCTACCTGGGAGGGGGGATTTCGTATGCACTGACCGAGAAGTGGAAAGTGGATGCGGGTGCCGGCCTTCACATTTTACGGTACCAGAACGATTACAAGGCTGGCGCCTCCTTGTCACCGGTCACAGGGGAAGATGTCGAGGGAGCGCTGTTCGACACCGCTGCCACCGCGCTGATGGGACAGGTACAGACCCGCCTTACCTACAGCCGCGAAACCCGGGGCGTACCCTGGAAGTACCAAAGCACCTACAGTTACTACGCCGGCGAGACGATCAGCACCGGTCAGGAGCTGCCCGAGGTTCAACCCAAGACCTGGAGCTGGGCCAACGGCGTCACGGTCTACTGGGATTTACCCGACGTGCTGAATACCTCGAACAAACTGCGGGTGCTTGCCCGCCGCGTCGATGTGGGCGGCGATGTGACCCGCACGTTGGAGACCGACCATTACTACCAGGCGGGGATAGGCTGGTTGTTTGATCTTGATGAAGACCCGTCCTGGCTGGACAACCTGGGGGTCAGCGTCATGGTCAATTACGGCAGTGCCCTCAGTGGCGGCAGCCTGGTGTTGTTGTACAACGAAGACTGGTGAGAAAGTACAAGCGCGTCCCGAGTGTGGTCATCTTCCTTTTCTGAAAGTGAGAAGAACGTCATGGTCAGCGACTTGAGAGACGAGTAAGGTCACTATCCCTGTTAAAACTAGGTCTGATCGAAGAGGACGAGGCATGGACGGGTATGAAAGCGGTTCTGTTCAATATTCATGACATTTCCCTGATCATTACAGTCGCCGCCTGTGCGCTGCTGGGGTCGAGACATATCGGCGGTTGGCGTCGCCCCAGGCCGTCGGGACACTTCTTTGGTCTGTTTCTCGCCACCAACGCTCTGGTGGCCATCAACACCCTGATCCTTTGGGCCGAGCCCGTTCGTCACCCGGTTTTTGCGGTTGTCCCCTATTTGTACCTCGTTCTCGGGGGCGTTGGTTTTTTGCTGGGCCCCCTGCTCTATTGGCAGCTGAAATCACACCTGGAACCCGAGTTCACATTTGGCCTCAGGCAGTGGTTGCACCTGGCCCCCGCCCTTCTGGCATTGGTTTACCTTTATATTGAGTGTTTTCGTTTTCCCCATGCCGTTCAGCGGGATCTGCTGCTCAACTTGCAGCTTTATCAACAATCGAACGCTTTTTACAGCGATTTTATTACGTTGAAGAAGTTGCTGCCGGTGATCTATGGCATTCTTTGTTTAAGCGTCATTCAGCGCCATTCAGAGGGCGGCAGCACGCGCTCAATGGACGGGGAGGTCAGAAAAGACCAGCTTTATGTGGTGGGTGGCTTTACGGCCGTGTGGCTGTGGGCCGCCATCACCCATTTCTTCGGGACTTTGCGCCCGGGCGGTGTGAGCGACGTGATGGGCATTGTCGGGAACTACTTCAACCTGGCGCTGCTTGTGTTTCTCATTTATCGGGAGTCACCAAAGTCATATCAAGCCGCTCCTTTGGAACCGCCCACCGACCATGACGCCAAGGCGCCTATCGATGCCCGTCAGGTTGAGAGACTAACCAGGGCGATGACAGAGGATCAGGCGTTTCTGAATCCGCAGATCACGCTGGAACGGTTTGCCACCAGGGTCCAATGCTCTCCCCGAGAGGTGTCGATGATCATCAACCGGCACTTCCATCAGAACTTCCATGAGTTTGTCAGCAGTTACCGCGTTGAGGAGGTGAAACGCAACCTTCGCGCGCCTCAGTACAATGAGTGGACCATTTCCGACATCGCCCAGGCCGCCGGTTTCAATAGTAAGGCCACGTTTCATCGGTTTTTCAAGAAGGCGGAAGGCACCACTCCCAGTCAATACCGGAAGGACCACCAAGCGGCAGACCATAGGATACCCACCTCTTCCAGGACCGCCTGACGGCGCTGCTGTCTCAATTGAAGTAGAACACGTATTGAGACTTTATCGTTAGCCCCCCTCCTCTCAAGATGTCGCCGTCGGCTACCGCCCTCCCCGCCTGTCTGGCTTATGTGATTGACGTCACACATCTGGTTGGAGAGGGGCTAGTAGCCATTCTATTTTCAAAAATTGACAGGAGTTCGTTATGTACTCATCTATCCGGCGACTCGCACGTGCCATTCCGTCGTGCGCAATACTGATGTTGGCGCCACTTGTCGCTGACGCCAAACCCTACAAATCAGCCGAAATATTCACACAGGATTCCGAGCTGTACGGCAAGTATGTGATGCGCATGCGGGCCGGTGAAGGCAGCGGGCTCATTTCGGCTTTCTTCCTCTGGAAGGAAGACTCAGAAATGGACGATGTATTCTGGGAGGAGGTCGATATCGAGATTCTCGGTAAAGATGGGGCCAACTCCTGGCAAACCAACATCATCACCGGGCTGGGCGAGAAGATAACCACCGAGCAGGTGCACCCTGTGGGCGAATCTCTGGCACAGAGTTATCACACCTATACACTTGAGTGGAAACCCGACCAGGTTCGCTGGTTAATTGACGGGGAACTGGTTCGGGAGGTGAATGGCAACCAGGCAAGCGCGCTGACAAGCCCCGCACAGGCTCGCTTTAACTTCTGGCCGGCGAATATTGAAGAGTGGGTGGGCCCCTTCGATGACTCCATCCTACCGGTTCACATGTATATCAACTGGTTTGAATACCACAGCTGGGACGGCCAGGACTTTGAGCTTAGCTGGCGCGATGACTTTGACTCGCTGGACCCCTCTCGCTGGGGTACGGCTGACTGGACCTTCGCGGAGAATATGGCGGACTTCACACCAGCCAACGTGACCGCCCGGAATGGTTACCTTGTGTTGAGCATGACACCCGAAGGGCAAGAGGGCTTTAGCGGTACACCCCCGGAAGATACCGGCAGCACACCTGACCCCGAACCCGAACCCGAGCCCGAACCAGAACCGGAACCGGAACCAGAACCCGAGCCAACCCCAGAGCCGGGCAATGTCAGCTGCGACATCAGCCGAATGAATCAGTGGCCGTCCGGCTATCAAATGGACGTGACCGTCACCAACGACACCGCCGATTCAATCAACGGCTGGGAAGTTGAACTGACCTTTGATGTTGACCCGCAAATCACCAATAGCTGGAGCGCCAACTTTGAGACTCAAGACAGAGGAGTCATCGCCAGCAATCTGAACTGGAACGCGAACTTGGCGCCTGGCACTTCTGCCACATTTGGCTTACAGGGCAACGCCAACGGGTCAATCAACACCCCTGACTGCGCGGCAATCACACCCTAACGACCCGCAGATTCAGAGTCGTTGATCAGGCTCCGTCAGTGGTGGATAAGCGCTTCGCGCTTATCCACCCTACGCAAATCACCGGGGTCAGAGTCTTCGGTTGACGCTCAGCTTTGTTCCGCGGTCAAAAAGCCGTTGACATCCAGCCAGTGCATAAACGCATCAAACCACTTGTTGCTGGTGCGATCCGGGTTACCCAGGCCGAAACCATGCCCCCCGTTCTGGTAGAGGTGAAGCTCCACCGGCACACCGGCTTCATACCAGGATTGAATCAGACCGAACTCCCCGTTGAACAGGAAATCGTCGGTGGCGATGGCGGCGAACATGGGTGGTGTGTCTTCGGGTACATCCACGGCATTCATACCGCCATAAATCGGCCCGATAAACGCGAGATCCACCTTTTCTGATTCCAGAGTGGTTGCCATGGTAAGGCCTGCGCCGGCGGAGAAACCAATCATGCCGATTCTGTCGGTGTCGACGCCCCACTCATCCGCTCGTTTGAGAATCATGGCGTAGGCGGCTTCCACATCTTCGATCTGGTTTGAAAGATCCCGACGGGGACGCTCCGGAGCCTCTTCCTCCTCATCAGAAGAGCCCTCAGCTTCTTCAGAAGAGGACTCGGCCTCCTCAAAGCGCCGGTTCATCTGCTTTTCAAACCCCTCAAGTGATGGCGCCGTGGGCTGCAGACGGTATTTGAGCACGAAGGCGTTGATGCCCTGTTCCGCCAGGGCCTCGGCCACTTCCCAGCCTTCGTTGCCCATGGACAGCCACCTGAAACCACCCCCCGGCGCGACGATCACCGTGGTGCCATTGGCCTTGTCCGGGTCCGCCAGTACCGGCGTCAAGGTCGCCTTTGAGATGTTTCGGGCCATGGGATCGCCCCACTGGCGGAACCAGCTCTCTGGCTCGCTCTGGTCTTCCACACCACCGGTCTCCAGGGGGATGGCTGTGGCCTCCTCCGGTGCTTCCATGGGGTACATTTTGCCGTCTTGCGCGAATACCGTGGCGCTGAAGGCGATCAGGCCCAGGCAAAGAAAGTGGGATTGGATCTGCTTCATCACTCGTGCTCCTTCGTTATTAGTGAGTTGTGTGCGGTGCGAAGAACCGTTATAGTTATACATACTATAAGCTATTATCATAATATAGTGAGAATAGCCTCAAAGCAAAGTCTCAGAGACATCCGAGGATATTTAACATGAATAAAGTATTTGCCATGCCGCTTCTGAGCCTGGTCGCCCTACTCGTTGGCTGCGACTCAAACAGCAACAACACACAAGGCGAGACGTCACCGGTACAAGAAGCCGCGTCGTCAGAAAAAGCGACATCTGCCACCTCCGCCAGGTTCACCCGCTTCAGCTATGAAGGCGAATCTCAGGAACAGATCGAAGTAAAGGAGGGCCAGTTCCGCAACCCGATCATCTCAGGCTATGCCCCGGACCCCACGGTGACCCGAGTTGGGGATGACTACTACGTCGTCACCTCTTCCTTTACCCACTTCCCGGGGCTGCCCATTTATCACTCAAAAGACCTAGTCAACTGGACGCAGATCGGCAATGCCATCGACCGGCCGGACCAGTTCAACTTCAGAGACCTGGAAGTCTCCCGGGGGATTTTCGCCCCGGACATTTCCTTTCACGAGGGGACCTACTACCTGGCCTCCACCTGCGTGGACTGTGGCGGCAACTTCGTGATGACCGCCGACAGCCCTACCGGCCCCTGGTCGGACCCCCACTGGTTGGGCTTTGAAGGGATTGACCCCTCCATCCACTGGGACGACAGCGGCAAAGCCTACATTCTCAATAACGGTGCCCCCAACGAAGAGCCACGGTACGAGGGTCACCGCGCCATCTGGATTCAGGAGTTTGATTGGCAGAATCTGAGCATGACCGGGGAGCGCAAGCAGTTGATCAACGGTGGTGTGGACATCTCCGAAGAGCCGGTGTGGATTGAAGGGCCCCACATCATCCAGCGCAACGGCTACTACTACATCACCGCTGCCGAGGGTGGCACCAGTGTGCACCACTCCCAGACCATTTTCCGCTCCGACGACGTCTGGGGCCCCTACGAGCCTGCGGACCACAACCCGATCCTGACCCAGCGCGACCTGGACTTCGAGCGGGACAACCCGATCATCGCCGCCGGCCACGCCAAGTTTGTACAGATTCCCAATGGAGACTGGTGGGCCACCTTTCTGGCCATCCGCTCCTACAACAACGACATGTTCAATATCGGTCGGGAGACCTTCCTGTTGCCAGTGCGCTGGGAAGACGACTGGCCCTACATTCTCCCCCGGGGCGAGCGCATTCCGTTTGCGATGGAAAAGCCGGAGCTGCCCGAGCAGCCAGAACCCACACCGCCGCAGTCGGGTGACTTTGGCTACACCGATAACTTTGAAGGCGATGAACTCGCCCTGGGCTGGATGGGCATTCGCGACCCGGACGCTTCCTTTTACGAAGTCGAGGACGGTGCCCTTAACCTGACATGCGACAACGGCTTTGGTGATCTCGAGCAAGTGCCCTCTTTTGTGGGCCGGCGCCAGCAGCACCACAATGCCACGGTCTCCACGACCGTCTCATTCGACCCGGGCACTGAAGGCGAGAAAGCGGGCATTGCGGCGGTTCAGAACGATGAGCACTGGATCTTCCTGGCCATCACACACCTGGATGGCGAAGCTCAGGTGGCGCTGTACCGTAACGAGGGTTCCGCTGAAGGCACGCTGATCAACTCGGCGACACTGCCCGAGTCCGAAGCGATCACCCTGACCCTGGATTTCACGGCCGGAGAAATGGATGCGCACTACGAGGTGAACGGTGAGGAGCACACACTCGCTGAAACCGTGGATGCGACCAACCTCAGCACCAATGTGGCCAGTGGGTTTGTCGGCACTCTGATCGGGCCCTATTGCACCAACCTTTAACATTTCGTCAGGTTCCGTCTGCTGCCCCCCCCGAACGGGGGGGCAGCTTGGTGGCCCATGCCGCTGATTCTGTAACGCTCAGCAGTGATCGTATTTGAACTTCATGTAGGTAATGCCAGGACTCAGCACCAGGCGCCAAGCCAGCTCCACACTTTCATCGAACGCGGGATCATAGCTTTCCACCGTGGCGGTCAGGCAGTCCAGCCAAAGATCATACAGCTCTGGCGCAATGTCCAGCCCCTTGCGGCTGTGACTCAGTGCGATATGTTCCAGCACGCTGTCCACAGACCCGCTCGCATAAAACGCCATAAGATTGTAAAAGGACTTTTTCAACATGCTGCGTTGCCTCGCCATATCCGTATGACGAAATTTTTGGCGTACCTGGGGAGAGCTCGCAAGAAAACGCTGGTAGAAAGCCTCGAAAAATGTCTGCCCTTTTCGGGTCTCGAGCACGACGCGTTCATAGCTCTCGTCAAATAGCTGTTCGTAGCTCATCAAAGCCCCCGGGGACCTGACCGAAGTCGACTGAATCGCAGGTGCTCCCTTTCCCCACCAGAATATGGCCACACGACTGCCGCTACCACGGGCTTCCGACAGATTACGGGTAATACATGTGATACTCGGTTCTCGGGTACGGGTTGAGGACGTAATGGGTCTCAAGAAAGGCGACGAGGTCAATGAGCTCGCTGACGGTCATTACGTCATTGTAGTTGCGCATTCGTGACTCGCCACGCTCATCGGTAACCACTTCTTCTTCATACCCCGGGGCGATCCGGTGGGAAGGGTTGATGATGCTAGTGAGCAGTTCGGCGTAGGTTTTCACCTTCACCACCTCTCCGCCGAGCTTCACGGGGGTATCCAGCTCTTTCTCTACATCTGTGTCCTGATAGCCCTTGAGCGTGTGGCAGGCCAGGCACTCGTAGTCATTGAAGACGGCTTTCCCCTGCTCCACATCACCCTCGGGCAAGCTGAACCCTCGCGGTGACTCCGGCCCCTGGCTACAGGCACTGACGACGGCAAAAGCACTCAATAGGATAAGTAGTCTGATCATGGTGGCTGTCCTTTACAGGTCAATATGTCTGCGCTGCCCAGGATTCCCCTGACAGACGATGTGACACCAATACGACACTATCCTTGTGCACAGGCTTGTTTTTAAGTGTTGCTCACGATGGCGGTATTTACCAATGGATATCGATGTTTATTTGAGCTGGATCAAATAGGGGAAGAGAGAGGGCGTTGGCCAGCCAGTGGTGTGTTGCTGTTTGGCCGCCGATTGGGCGCTTTTCTGCTACATTATTGGATCAGACGTGTTCTCTTGTCTCCCAACCAAGACCGGGGTGAGGCTATGGCTTTTCTGTATTCGCTACTGATACTGGTTGGCATCGCCCTTGTCGCTTTGTCTGTGTTCCGGTTTACGGACTGGCGGGCGGACCTTGCCGAGTGGAAACGCCTGGAGGCCACTCAGCCGGTCGACCCGCCTCGTTATGCCCCTACGCTGGTCTCGGAACTGCCGGAGCCCGCTCAACGGTTTTTCAATTTTGCGATCGCTCCCGACACACCGCTCTACCGGGTGGCCACCCTGCGTATGGGAGGGCAGTTCAGCCTGGGATCGAAACAATCGCCCCAGTATCGATCAATGGCGGCCGAGCAGGTACTGGCGGTGCCGGAGGGATTCGTCTGGTGCATGCGGCTTAAAAGCCCGGTGATGATTTCGGGGTCGGATTCCGGCCACTGGACCCGATTCCGTGTTTTGGGCCTGATCCCCGTAGCTCGCCTGGGTGGTGACCCGGACCACGCCCGCTCTGCCTTCGGCCGCTATGTAGCCGAGGCACTGTTCTGGACGCCAGCGGCACTGCTACCGGGGCCGGGGATTGAGTGGGAGTCAGTGGGTTCCGACACGGCCCGGGTGACACTGTCGAAAGGCAATCTGTCGCAGGCGGTGAATATCCGGGTGGACCCTGAAGGCCGGCCCGCTCAGGTGTGGTTTATGCGCTGGAGCAACGCAAATGCCGAAAAGGTCTTTCGCCTCCAACCCTTCGGTGGCACGATGTCAGACTTTCGGAACGTCCAGGGATTTCGGCTGCCCTTTCGGGTAGAGGCTGGAAATGAGTTCGGTACGAACGACTATTTTGCCTTCTTTAAAGCCGACATCCGATCAATCCGATTTGATTGTCCGGGAAATCGCTGAGCCGATAACAGCGCGTGGCTGCCAGTCGGGACCCCGGGGAGTCCCGGAGACCTACGCGGGATAATCAAACACGATGATGTCGTCCACGAGCGGGACAAATACCGCCTTGAGGGCCTCATGGGCCGGGTGGGGCAAGTAATTCTGGCGGCCCTGTTCATCGGCAAAGGTCATCAGCACCGAATGGGTGTACCCCTGGTTCAGTCCTTCCGGGCTGTCATTCACGCCCCACTCCACAGCCTCAACGCCCTCAACCTGCTCGGGGGCCGCCTCAAACAGGGAACGCACTTCATCAATCTTCTCTGCACTTGCCTGATCGTTAAATTTGATCAACAGGATGTGTCTTATCATGCTTACGCCTTCTCTGGTGAATTCAGTCGGTTAGCGGTGATGCGAGCGCAGACTGCACGCAACGGCGCGCATTTTATCACAGGGGTAACTGCGAAGCCTGAAAGGGCTAAAAGCCTCGTTGCGACAGGCCGAGCACCTGGTTCTGCCGCTGGCGGCGGCGCCGAAAGTCCAGGGTGACGCCTATGAACAGCAGGACAAAGCCGGCCAGCTCGGTCAGAAACCGGTAGTCCAGAAACAGCGCATACAGAACGAGGCCTGTACCCAGACCCGCGAACAGTCCCGGCCATGGAGAACGGTGATAGCGCAGGCCGGGCAGTACGCTGAGCAGGCTGAGTGTGGCAAACAGCGCAATGGCGCCCGCCCAGACGGTGTCGTTCAGCGCCAGGCTGACGCCCATCAAGGCCAGCAGGCCGGAGGCCGCCAGCAGGCCATAACAGGTCAGTATGGCCAGGCCCAGACCCGCCATACCCAGCCAACCCCGCCGCCAGACAAACGCCGCCAGCCGCACCGGGTTCAGACGCGACAACCACTGGCGCAGGCGGCCGGGCGGTTGTTGTCCCCGGCGCATGCCCAACTCGATGGACTGGGCGTCAAAGCTCGAGGCTATCTCCCGGGTCTGCGCACTGGGGCTGAGAGCGAAATAGTCGATACGCCGGTCAATATTCACCTCTTCAAAGCCCGTTTCGCGCAGCAGCTCCAGGAGTTCCTCGTCAACCGTGGCACCCACCACACATTCCACCCACAGCCGCGGGTCATCATCACAGTCCACCGTGACCGGCCGGCGAATGACCACGTCCGCCAGCTGTACCCGCCCACCGGGACGCAGCACCCGATACATTTCACGGATGGCACGGCGCTTGTCCGGAACCAGGTTCAGTGCGCCGTTACTGGTGATGCAATCCACGCTGGCATCCGCCAGGGGCAGGGCTTCGGCTGAGCCCTGGATCACACTGATATTGCCGGCGCCGTCGGTGCGAAGCGTATCCTTGAGCTTTCGGGTCATGGCCGCGGTCAGGTCCAATGCGAAGACCCAACCCGCTTCGCCCACACGGCGTGCGGCCATCAGGCTGTCGACACCGGCACCGGCGCCGATATCCAGGCAGACGTCACCCGGGCGAAGGGCATTGAGGTGAAAGGGGCAACCCACGCCGGCGAAGGAATCCAACGCGGCTGCGGGCAGTTGCACCAGCTCTTTGTCCGGGTAGCCCAGGCGCTGGCCCAATTTTCGGCCCAGGGGAAAATGAAAGGGTTGGTCGGGGGAGTCGGCCACCCGGGTATACATGTCCTGGACGGCCGAGAGAATCTGCGCTTTCGAATATCCAAGAATGGCGACCATGACGATTCTCCATCGGCCAGGTGGGCTAAAAGGATTTCATCAATCGCTCCAGACGCCGCTGAAGCCGTTGCGGCGCCTTCTCGTGCGTTGTCTCACGAAGCCGCTCGCGCAAGCGCCGTTCAAATTCAGCGCGGCTGAAGCAGTCCCGGCAGTGCGCCATATGTTCGCGGATACGCTCGTCCGTGGCCTCGTCCACCTCCCGGTCCAGGTAGCGAAACAGCTGCTTGATGACTTCTTCACAACGGATGTCGCCTGCGTTCATGACCCACCTCGTTTGACGATGCCGGCGTCCCTTGCCAGTTCCCACAACTCTTTTTGCAACAGTGAGCGGGCCCGATTCAGCCGGGAGCGGACGGTGCCCAGAGGAATATCCAGCAGCTCGCTGACTTCCCGGTATCGATAACCCTGGAGTTCCACCAGGACCAGCGTCACCCGATACTCATCCGGCAGGTGATCAATAGCCCGTTGAATGTCCTCTCTCAGAAACTCTTCAACCACTTCCTGTTCCGGTGCACCCCACCACAGCAAAAAGGGCTGATGCAGTTGCTGGAACAACGAGAACTGCAACTCATCGGAGGAACCGTTCTCCGGGTCGAGCTCCGTTTCAAGGTCCTGGCGGCAACGCCGCTTACGCCACTGGCTGACAAAAGTGTTGTTGAGGATACGAAACAGCCAGGCCTCGAACCGGTCGGGATCTCTCAACTCATCGAGCCTGCACCAGGCACGACTCACCGCTTCCGCGACAACGTCTTCGGCGTCATCCGGGCTGCGGGTCAGGCGCAACGCTGTGGCATACAACCGGTCCGTCAGCCGGTGAATTTCCGTCTCAAAAAAACGGCGCTGCGCCTGTCGGTCAGTGACCTTCGGCATGCTTGGCTCCGTTGTGGCTGCTTGGTTTATTGTGCTCCTTTTCCTTCTGCGCCGTCCAGTCCTGGGTTGACGCGGCGAGCGCGTAAAAGGTTCCAGGTAATGCCACTGTCATATTGCCCTTCAACGTCGGGAACAAAGCGAAAGACTCCTGCGTCCTTGCACTCGAAGCCGCCGGATCTGGTGGCTGGTTACCACCCTGAAAAGGAGGACTGAGCGATGAAAAAACTGACCCATCAACTACTGGTGATATTGCTGGGACTCGGCCTGATGGCCGGTACCGCCTATGCTGACGACACTCCGGTGTTTACCGGAGAGACCGAGGGTGTTGCCATTGAAGGGTATGACGTTGTGTCTTACTTTACCGAGGGCAGGCCGGCGAAAGGCTCTCCCCGATACAGTCATGAGTGGCACGGCGTAGAGTGGCACTTTGCTTCTGAAGAGCACCTGACAATGTTCCGCAAAAATCCCGAGCGCTACGCACCGGCCTACGGGGGCCACTGTGCCTATGGCGTTTATGTGGGTAAGAAACTGGCCGCCTCCCCCTATTTCTGGACCATTCACGAGGGGCGTCTGTACCTGAACCTCAATGAGGAGGTACAAGAAAGCTGGCGGGGAGACCTCGCCGCCAACGTTGAGACGGCCAACGACAACTGGCCGGACAACCTGGAGTAAATGCCAGCAGGCCGACACAGCGCCTTGTAATAACTGAACAAGGAGTAGTCTCTCTTTGGTGCCATACACCCAAGTACGGGTAGCTGTTTCGGCCGCCCTTTTTAAGGGTATGCATGGCCTTATCTTTGGCCCCTGAGTGGCACGATTTTCAACCCCAATAATTTCAGAGGTAGTAAATCAGCGGAAATCGGAGTAGTTTCAAGGGGACAAGGTTGCCTGCCGGGTTCTCCGGTGCTGTGACCCTTTCGAAGCGATTTTCAGGAACAATGAATGACAGGGCCGCCAGACAATACCGAGCTGTTCACTGACCTCACGGAGGCACTGGCCATGGCATGCTCTGTCGTCTGCGCGGCGGTCATTGTCAAGGACACAAACGCTCCGGGCCACCTGGTCGCCGGCTCCGAGGCCGCGCAGCTGCTGATTACCCTCGACAGTGTTCAGGCGACATTGGCCGACGGTGTTCCCCGGACAGAAGATCCGCCACCGGACACGGCTCTGGCCGAGGCCGCCTTCATCGCCGTTGAACCCCTGAGCATCCCCCACCAGAAAATGCCGCCCACTGTGATTGCCTTCGCCGGCAAGCACCAGAACGACCGGGATCGCGCCGTGGCGCTTTTGCACTCTCTGACGTCAGAAACCGGCAACGAGCTGATGCGCCTGAGGCAATCACCTTTTCTGGCGGCGGCACTGTCAGAGATCGAGTGCGGTGTGACCATCGCCGACCCGAGCCTTGAAGACACCCCCATTGTCTATGCCAATGCGGCTTTTGAACGCATGACCGGTTACCCCCGATCGGAGATACTGGGGCGAAATTGCCGTTTCCTCCAGGGTGATCTCAAAGACCAACCGGGCCTTCGAATCCTCCGCAATGCCATCGACCGGGGTACCGACTGTACGACGGTGCTGACCAACTTCCGTCGCAACGGTGAGCCTTTCGAAAACCGGATCAAACTTCGCACGCTTCGCTCACATGATGGTGCTCTCTCCTACATCATTGGTATTCAGCTCGATATCACCAAGGAGCACCTGGCTCTCGAGTCACTGGAACGACAAAAGCGTCGCTATGAGAGCATGATCGAAACCCAATCGGGCTACATCTGGTTGATGAGCGCGCAAGGTGAGCTCATCGACGTACCCGAGAAATGGCTGTCGCTGGCCGGTTTGTCATCGTCAAACGGTGTGCCCGATCTGGCGACGATCCGCAGCGCCCTGGCGCCGGAGACGGCGGACGCTTTCTGTACCGGATGGATGCAGGCTCTTGAAAACGTGGCTCCGTTTCAGGTGATCTATCAGCTGCCGGCCCAGAGCGAGTCTCCCCGGTGGTTACTGGATCGCGTCACGCCAGTATTCGATGACGAGAACCAGCTCCTTGAATGGATTGCCGCATCACAGGATATTACCGAGCTGAAACGCGCCGAGAAAGAGATTGAGCGTGCCGCCTACCAGGACCGGTTGACCGGCCTGCTGTCCTCGGAGGGCTTCGCCCAGCGACTGGACGAGCGCCTGAAGGATAAGGATCTGCACCCGGCAAGCCCGGTGATAGTGGCCGATATCAAGGGGCTCAGGGAAATCAATAACGCCCAGGGTTACGGCGTCGGCGATGAGGTCTTGTGCGAGGTCGCCCGTCGCCTGAGCGCCGAGATCGGTGAGCAGGGGTTGGTCGCCCGCACCGGTGGCGATGAATTTACGGTGCTTGCGCCACTCGAAAGTCAACGGACACCACGGCAATTGCGCCGGTGTATGGCGGCTGTGTTCGATGTGCCGTTTGCTATCAGAGGGTTTATCTTCAATGTGGAAGCGTCGTTCGGCTACGCCCGGATCCGAAGCAGTGCCGGTGATGCGCGAAAACTGATGACCGACGCCGCCCTGGCACTGAATCAAAGCCAGCATAACCGGGCGATAAACTGGACCCAGTACACGCGGGCGCTCGAGCAGAAAACCCGCGAAACCGTGGAGATGACGACCCGGCTGCGCCAGGCCCTTGAGGCCGATCAGCTGGAGCTTCACTACCAACCCCAGGTAGATCTGGCGACCGGCCGGATCGTCTCGGCGGAAGCCCTGCTGCGCTGGAATCATCCCCAGCTGGGCTTTATCCCGCCTGACCAGTTCATCCCGCTGGCGGAACAGAGCCAGCTCATCGGGCCCATCGGGGACTGGGTATTGCGCCAGGCGTGCCGGGACCTGAGCGCCTGGCGCGATGCCGGGATTCCGCCCACGCCGGTGGCGATCAACCTGTCATTGATCCAGTTTCAGCTCGGCTCGATTCCGGACATGGTGCGCCGGGCACTGGACGACTACAGCATCCCCCCGGGGAACCTGGCGCTGGAGATTACCGAGAGTGTGTTCGAGGAGCACGGCCAGGCTCTGAGACGAGATCTGGAAGCCCTGACCGCCATGGGCGTTCGGCTGTCTCTGGACGATTTTGGCACCGGCTATTCATCCCTGGGGCATTTGAAAGACTACTTTTTCGATGAAATCAAAATCGACAAGAGCTTTATCAGCCAGCTGGATGATGGGCCTTACGCCCAGGCCATCGTGCAATCCGTCATCGTCATCGCCGCCGCGATTGGCGCCGAAGTGGTCGCTGAAGGCATTGAGCTACCGGGTCATATAGCAACATTACGCCACCTTGGATGCACCAAAGGCCAGGGTTTTCACTTTTGCCGCCCGGTACCCGAACCCGTTTGGCGTCAATTGCTTGTCGACCAGAAGGCGCTTGCATCACCGGCGTGAGGGGGTTCGCTTCGCGGCGCGTCAGCTTGCCTGCCGGAGCAGAGGCCGGCAACTCTCCCCCCAGGTGCGATTCGTTGACTACACTACTAGTTAACGGATTGAGAACACCACCGTCCGAGAGGCTTCCCCATGAGTGCCGGATACCGATTTCGTCAGGCGCTGACCGAACACCGCCCCCTGCCCATTGTCGGCGCCGTCAATGCCTACTGCGCCCTGCTGGCGGAGCACGCCGGCCATTCGGCCCTGTATCTCTCCGGGGCCGGCGTGGCCAATGCCTCCCACGGCCTGCCGGACCTGGGCATTACGACCCTGAATGATGTAACCGAGGACGCCCGGCGCATTACCGGGGCGACCGAATTGCCCCTGTTGGTGGATATCGACACAGGCTTTGGCGGCGCTTTCGCCATCGGGCGCTGCGTTCGAGAACTGGAAAGCGCCGGGGTGGCGGCCACTCATATCGAAGACCAGGCTGCACAAAAGCGGTGCGGCCATCGTCCCAACAAGACGCTTGTCACCCGCGACGAAATGGAAGACCGGATCAAGGCCTGTGTGGACGCTCGTCGGGACCCGGATTTTTTCATCATGGCCCGCACCGACGCCCTGGCCCAGGAGGGGCTGGAGGCCGCCCTGGATCGGGCGCAGGCCTATGTCGCCGCTGGCGCGGATGGCATTTTTGCCGAGGCGGTGCACCGGCTGGAAGACTATCGTGCCTTTACCCAAACCCTGGAGGTGCCGGTTCTGGCCAACATTACCGAATTTGGCCAGACGCCCCTGTTCAACCAACAGGAATTGGCCGAGGTGGGTGTGGCCATGGCGCTCTACCCGCTCAGCGCGTTTCGTGCCATGAGCCAGGCGGCGCTGGAGGTGTACCAGACCATCCACAGTGATGGTGATCAAAAGGCGGTGGTCGAGCGCATGCAAACCCGGGAAGCGTTGTACGAGATACTCCGTTACCACGAATTCGAGGCAAAGCTCGACACGCTATTTTCCGATTCTTAACGATCTTTCAGTGCGGGAGGTCAACATGGTCAAGCATACTGAAGGTGGCGCCGGCCTCAGAGGTCAGGTAGCCGGTGAAACCGCGTTGTGCACCGTCGGTGAGGATGCCAGCGGGCTTACCTACCGGGGTTACGACATCCAGGCTCTGGCCGAGCAGGCCAGCTTTGAGGAAGTGGCGTATCTGTTGCAATACGGCGGCCTGCCCACCCGCTCCGAGCTGGAAGACTACCATTCCCGACTGGCGCAAAAGCGGGAGCTGCCCCGGGCGCTGCTCGACACGCTCGAACATATACCCGCCACGGCGCACCCCATGGAAGTAATGCGCACCGGTTGTTCCATGCTGGGAGTCCTGGAACCGGAACCGGATTTCGAGCACCAGGACGAGTCGATCGAGCGCATGCTGGCCGCCCTCCCCACTATTATCTGTTACTGGTATCACTACTCGCATTTCGACCGCAGTATCGATCTCCATTCGGCCGCCGACAGCATTGCCGAACACTACCTGACCTTATTGCATCAGCAGACACCGGACCCCACTTCAGTGAAGGTGATGCAGGCGTCGCTGATTCTGTACGCTGAGCACGAATTCAACGCCTCGACCTTCGCCGCCCGCGTGGCCGCCAGTACGCTGACCGATATCTACAGCGCGGTGACCGCCGCCATCAGTACGCTTCGTGGCCCACTGCATGGTGGCGCCAACGAGGCGGTCATGGCCCTGATTGAGTCCTTCGAGGACCCGGACGACGCCGAACAGCAGTTGCTTGAGAAACTGGCCGCCAAGGAAAAAATCATGGGTTTCGGTCACGCCGTCTATGAGACCAGCGACCCGCGCAACGCCATCATAAAAGCCTGGGCCAAAACCCTGGCGCAAGGGCGTCCCGACGATCAGGCCCTGTTCGATATTGCCGAACGCTGTGAGACCGTCATGTGGCGCGAGAAGGCCCTGTTTCCCAATGCCGACTTTTATCACGCGCCGGCCTATCATAGTCTGGGCATTCCTACTCCATTGTTCACGCCCATTTTCGTGATGGCGAGAACCAGCGGCTGGACCGCCCATATCAAGGAGCAGCGCGACCATAACCGTATCATTCGCCCAAGAGCGCAATACACGGGGCCAGAGCCGAGAACCTTCACGCCGGTTGACGAACGCCGTTGATGGCGCGCGGAAAGGAGAGCGCATGACTCCCGATGCCAATACCCACCATCGGCCAGACTACGACACGGTACTGCAGGACATCGCCGACTACGTGCTCGACTACCGGATCACCCGCAAGGAGGCCTGGAGCACCGCCCGCCACTGTCTGATGGACAGCCTCGGTTGTGGTTTACTGGCACTGCGCTTTCCGGAATGCACCAAACATCTGGGTCCGCTGGTGGAAGGCACTCAGGTCCCCCATGGAGCGCGCGTGCCGGGGACCCAGTTCCGTCTCGATCCGGTCAAGGCCGCCTGGGATCTGGGGACACTGATCCGCTGGCTGGACTACAACGACACCTGGCTGGCGGCCGAGTGGGGCCATCCCTCCGACAACCTGGGCGGCATTCTCGCGGTCGCCGACCATCTGTCACAGCGGCAGCTCGCGCGCGGTGAGACGCCGCTCACCATGGCCGCCGTGCTCGAAGCCATGATCAAGGCCCACGAAATCCAGGGCGTACTGGCGCTGGACAATGCCTTCAATCGCGTGGGGCTCGATCATGTGGTGCTGGTGAAGGTAGCCTCTACCGCCGTGGTTGCCCAGTTGATGGGCGCCAATCGGGAACAGTTGCTCAGCGCCCTTTCCCACGCCTGGGTGGACGGCCACCCCCTGCGCACCTATCGCCACGCCCCCAATGCTGGCTCACGCAAAAGCTGGGCGGCGGGCGATGCGACGAGTCGAGCGGTGCGCCTGGCGGATATCGCCCTGCGCGGGGAGATGGGTATCCCCGGAGTGTTGACCGCCCCCGAATGGGGTTTTTACGATGTGCTGTTCAGCAAGACCAACCAGGATCAACAGATCAAACCCGAAGCGCAGCGCCGCTTCCATCTCCAGCGCGAATACGGCAGTTACGTGATGGAAAACATTCTGTTCAAGATCAGCTACCCCGCGGAGTTTCACGCTCAAACCGCCGTGGAAGCGGCTATTGAACTACACCCGAATGTCCGGGACAGGCTTGATGACATCGACCGTATCCGCATCACCACCCATGAATCCGCCCTGCGCATCATCAGCAAACAGGGCAGGCTGGCCAACCCCGCCGACCGGGATCATTGCCTCCAGTACATGACCGCGGTGGCACTGGTGTCCGGCAGCCTGAGAGCGGAGCATTATGAGGACGAGTTTCATACCCGCCACCCGGAGATCGACCGGCTGCGCGACAGGATGGAGGTGGTCGAGAATCCACGCTACAGCGAGGAATATCATCAACCCGACAAGCGTTCCATTGCCAACGCCATCCAGGTATTTTTCAAGGATGGGAGCAGTACCGAAGAGGTGACTATTGAGTATCCGCTGGGCCACCGCCGGCGTCGCGAGGAAGGCATTCCTCTTCTGGAGCAGAAGTTTCAGGCCAACCTGGCAAGCCGCCTCCCCGCAAGCCGCTGCCGAGCCATCATGAAACTGTACCGGGATCCTGCCGGATTGATGGCCACCCCGGTACACAGATTCATGGACTACTTCATCATCTAGCGGAATATGTAGAGCCCAACGCCAACATCAAAAACCGAAACAAGGCTCAGCACTCAAGATCTCGTCGTGAGCCGTTTTGATGTACTGGAAGTTCAACCCAAATCGGAGTAGTTTCAGGTGTGTACAAGTTCGCATGCAGGGATTGCCGATAGCGGCGTGTTGTAGTGGCCGATCGGCGCATGACGGGCGAATCCTTTCAACAACTGTAAGAAGGAGTTTTGCCATGAATACCCTCATTCGTTTGCTGTTCCTGTTTTTTACTTCCCTGATGATGACGGCGCCCGCAATGGCGCAACACACGATGCACGATGACCAGCCGGTCAGCGCCGACGACTCAGTAGGCGAGGTGGACTTCCGTGCCAACTGCGATGAATCGGTACGCGCCGAATTCGACCGGGCCCTGGGGCTGATGCACCATATGATGTATGTCCAGGCACGCGCCGCTTATGAGGACGTGGCGCGCTCCGCTCCCGACTGTGCCATGGCCCACTGGGGCGTGGCGACCACGCTGTTTCAACCGCTGTGGGGCACCCTGCCCAGCTCAGAGGAAATTACTCGCGGCCGCGAGGCGATCAAGCGGGCGGAAGAGCTGGCTGACAATGAGCGCGAGCAGTCATTGATTCGGGCTACTGCAGCCTTTTATGGGCCCGACACCGACCGGCTTCAGCCGCGTCTGGCGGGCTGGATTGAGGGCATGGACAGTGCCTACGAGTCGTTCCCCGATGATCCCGATATCGCCTCGCTGTATGCCCTCTCTCGCCTGGCGCTGGCACTGGAATCCGATGACCGGCAGGCCCTGCACGATGAAGCCGAGTCGGTGCTGCGCGCCGTCTGGGATGAGGAACCCCGACATCCCGGTGCAGTGCACTACAGCATCCACGCCACCGATGCCGACGGCCGTGCCGACAACGCCCTTGAAATCGTGGAGTCCTATGGCCAGATCGCGCCCAAGGTCCCCCACGCCCTACACATGCCCTCACACATCTACGTTCGTCTGGGCGACTGGCCAAGCGTCATTGAATGGAACGAGCGTTCGGCCCAATCCGCAATCGACCACAAAAGTGAAGGGGCGACCTCGTTTCATTATATCCACGCACTGGACTATCTCGTTTATGGTCACCTGCAGCGCGGAGAGGACACGGCAGCGCACGAGGTCTGGCAATCCGCCCAGGCCAACGGCCCGCACCAGGCCAACTTTCCCGGCGCCTTTCACCTGGCTTCCATACCGGCGCGCCTGGCCGTCGAAGCCCGGGACTGGCAAGCGGCCGCGGAGATAAAGACGCGTGTGCCCGACTACATCGGTTGGGATGCTTTTTACTGGCCGGAAGGGGTCAGCTGGTTCGCACGCGGACTGGGTGCAGTGCACACCGGGGATCTGGCGGCTGCCCGCGAGGCGGAGCAGCGGTTGGCAACGTTGAGTGAGAGTGCTACATCCGCCGCCGACCGGCGCTTTTCCACCTACCTTGAAGTCGACCGGCTGATACTCTCCGGCTGGATCGCCCAGGCCGAGGACAAGCCCGAGCGCGCCCTTGCCCGGATGCGCGCGGCCGGGGAGCTGGAAGCCACGGTCGAAAAACACCCGGTCACGCCGGGCGCCCTACTCCCGCCCCATGAAGCACTCGGCGATCTGCTGCTCGCGCTCGATCGCCCGGAAGAAGCTCTGGCGGCCTATGAGCGTTCCGACCAAACCTGGCCGAAACGCTACAACACCCTCAGTGGCGCCGTAAGGGCGGCCCAGGCTGTCGGTAATAAACAGTCAGCCGCCAAGTGGAGGGAGCGTCTGCGCGACGTCGCTCCGGACGATGAGCGGCACGCTGTAAGCGACAAACAAGCGAGATCGGCGCTATCCACAGGCGAACATCGACTGTAGACCGACTTGTAACCTGAACCGAACGGGTGGGAGGGATCCCACTCTGAGCTCTTACCTGTGATCACTGATTCTCCTGCGGAGCGATCGTGGAGCTCGATGAAAAGTTGGTTTCGTTCATTTCATCAACCAGTCTGCAGAGCCGGCGACGATGGAGGAACGATACACCCTGGTGAGTCTGCCAGGAGGCGGGCGTCAGAGTGCCCACTTCCTCGTCGCTGTTGATATCAAAGCCACGGCTGGCGCTGATTGGCCGAGAGTCCGGCCCATAGAGGGCGATAACCTGAATCGTCAGACATTTCAGCTTGATGTCGTTCTCGGGACAAAAGCCTCGCATCGGAATGCCCGCTTCTTTTGCCAGGCGCCAGACGAGAGCATTAAAGGTGCCAATATGCATAAAGTCACCCGAGAGCAGTGGGCCCTGACGGGTATTCTCATGAACGCCATTGGGCGTCACCGCTATACTCTGCTGGTTGCCGTCGTTGTCTTTCTGCTCCTCGGTGTAGGCTCGCTCAAAGTCCGTCACATCCATGGTCACTGTGCCATGTGAGGTTCTCAGTACGGCGATGATGTACTCGACATAGATCGCCTCCATACTCATATTGCTGATGATGCACAGGGCGTTCATGTCCTTTTTCTTGCCCCGATTGATGATCAGCCTTGGACTGCGCTGGCGACGAAACCCGGAAAACAGCAACTGAGCGTATATCACCCAAACCAGGAGCGTCGCGATACTGATGCAGAGGTCTACTAGTGCCTGATTTTCTTCAATCCAGCTCATCACAGAGTGGTCTTCTCCTTACCTGGCACCAGGGACCTGGGGCCGAAAATGGCATACAACCGAGACCGAAAAAGCGCCAAAAGATTCCATAATCAGCAATATTCGTCCCTCAAACAAAAAGCCGCCCCAGTCTCCCGGGGCGGCTTTTCACGAACGTTGCAAAAGGCGTCTCTGCCCTGCTGGCTTACTGACCTATTGGCGAATGTAGCGGAACAGCTCCATCTCGCCATCGGCCTGGCTCATGCAGTAGAAACCGGTGTTGTCCAGAGCCAGTACACCACAGTCAAACTCAGTGTCCGAGTCGGCGGTTTCCCAGTCACTGTCGCAGGCGGCACGCTCACTTTCGGTGCCACCGGTCTGCTCCATCAGGCTACCGGTCAACTCCCAGTTGAACTCGGCCCGGTAGGTGTCGCAGTCGAAGCTGGCATTTTCGCCGGCAAACTGACCCGTGCCGTCGCTGTTCAGAGTTTCAGTCCCGATGGTGTACCACTGACAGTCGGCATCGTCGAGGGTATCGATCTGATAATCCCCGGCCAGGGTGGCCGATTCCATGACGTCGATCAGAGTCATGTCCATATCGAGGGTGCCCTTCCATCCGCGATCACTGAAGTGTTCGTTGTAGGTCATCACCATGGGTGATTTGGTCAACGACAGAAGGCCGGCATACATGGGGGTACAGCCACCGGTGGCGGATTGAGCGGTCATGGGCTCAATCAACTGAAACAGCTCTTTGGGCTCACTCAGGTTCAGCGACAGAGCCGACAGACCGGAGACTTCCAGCGCTTCGCCCGCCAGGGCCTCGGCCTGGGCCTTGGCGGCCTCGCCCCGGTAAATTACCAGATGCTTGCCCTTGATGGCGATGTAGTTACCACCAAGCCCCATGGGGTCGGGAATCTCAACGGCGGTGCCGTCCTGGGGAATCTGCAGGCCGCCCAGCTGCGGAACAAAGGAGGTGAGCATGGACGCGATGGCTGCGGGATTCTGTGAGCTGAGGCTCACCAGGACGGAGCCATCCAGTCCCATGGGAGTCTGGTCGCTGGGCGCAAGGTCGAACACAGCGACGCCGGCACCGCGCACGGACTCAAACATGGCGGTCCCCATGGCAAGCATGCCCGGGTTGAGTGCCTGGGCCTGTTGCTGCAGCTGCTTCAGCTCGGCACACGCGAAACTGGCGTTGGTGAACTGGGTCCAGAGGTCGGTCAGGACCGGCACCAGCTGGCTGACGTCAACGCCCAGAGCGAAAGCCAGCAGTTTATCGTCGGCCTCGCGGGCGTAGGCGGGGACGAAGCCCTGCAGCTTTTTCAAAGAAGACAGCACCGGCTCGTTATCAATCTGCCAGAGGAAACCCAGTGTCTGGTGCAGCGTATCACTATCAAGAGAGTACGCTTCGGCACCCATGGTCAGTCGCGGCATGCTGGCGGCCAGCCCCACATAGTCCTGACGGCAGGCGTCGGTCAGGTTCGAGCCCATTGCCTGTTCCATTTCCGGGAACCATCCGCGTAGCTCGCGTCCGGTGCTGTTCTGCTCGGGCAGCAGCAGAGCTTCGGCAATACGGTGAAAATCCAGAAACCCCATGAACTGGTCGGCTTCGGCGTAATCGGCACGCAGCTCTTTCACGCGCTCGGAGCCGGCCAGCGGCTGCTCGACGGGCTGGCGGGCAAAGCGCCGCATCCGCGCTTCGTTGCTGTCAGAGTCCATCATCAGCGAGAGAGTCATGGAGCTTTCGTCAACGGCCAGCCCCAGCTTCAACTCCGGTTTGTCTGCGCTCAGCTCCCAGGAATAGAGCGTTGCACTGCCCAGCGCCGCTTCTTCGGCGGTAACACCGGTCTCGGCGGCTGCTTCGGCCAGCACCGATTTCAGGGGCGCGGACTCGCTGAGCGAGAAGCGCACCACCGGGGCGGCGCCATTCAGATAGATACCGTAGGGCGCGGTGAAATCAAAGCCGTACCGCTCGCTCAACCCCTCATAGCCGCCGGCCACACCGGTCTGAATATAATCGTCGAGCAACCACTGCAACAGACGCGCGCCCGAGCCCTCTTCGCTCTCGGCCAACAGGTCGTAAAACGGCTGCAGGTCCTGGGGGTTCATGTTACGCAGCATGGCGTCCATCGACTCGATGTTCTCGGCCGAGGTGTGGCCGACCATGAGCACGGGAGTGTCGGCGGGTATGTGGGTCAGGAAATCATCCAGTCCGGCGGACGATGAGGCTCCTTTCTGGGTAAAAACGCCAGCGGCGATCGCGGCGACTACCACGCCAACCACCACCAGCGGTATGAGAATTTTTGTGACTTTCTGCATCAGAATAATATCCTTGTTGTGGCGTTTTGAGAGTCCTGTTAAAGGAAAGAGTGCCAAATTACGTGGCGACGGTATTTTGCCAGAAGTTGGCCGCTCGGACCATGACCAGGTTCACGTCGTCAAAATCATTTGATAGGACGAAAATAGGACAAAAAAGGCCACCCGGAGGTGGCCTTTCTGGGCTATTCAACAGGAGGCGTTACCCGGAAGTAGTCGGCGTCCAGGTAGGCTTCGTCACTGCCTTCGCTGAACAGGCCGATCTTGCCCCCCACCCAGCGGCCGCGACGGGTGGCAAATCGCTCGCCCAGCGTCTCATAGTTCTGGCCGTCCGGGCTGTATTCAAAATCCACCGTCTGGTCGGTATGGAAGTGCAGGCGCAGATAAACCGGCTCGCCTTCCGGATACGCCACCTGCCCCAGCGTCTGCTCGTCACAGCCGGCGCGGGCATCGGTGCAGGTCTTCTGCACCAGCTGGTGCTGATCCCCCTGTTGCTCGAGGCCGATCCAGGCATAATCTTCACCAAACATCACCAGCCCGGCACGGTCACCGTCGCGCTCGGTGTTGATGTCGAGCCTGGTGGTGACCGTAAACTCGGGCGCCGGAACCTTCTGCATCACCAGAGCGGGATTCAACCAGAGGTTGTCCTCCCCAGTGGTGGAGTCGTGCTGATAGGCATGCAACCGAAGGTGCCCCGGACGCTCGCTGAGTGAGTACCACTCGCGCTGCCAGTTGGCATTCCACTGCCACTGGTGCCCCAGGGTCTCGCTTTCAAATTCATCGGTGGTGGCCGGGACCTTGACCGGGAAGCCGGTCACCGGTTTGCGGTGGCGTGCGACCGGCTCACCCACGCCCTCCGGCGTCTGGTTCTGGCCCATCACCGGCCAGCCATCCTGCCACTCCATGGGTTGGAGGTGAACGATGCGCCCGTAAGTGCCTTTGGACTGGAAGTGGAAAAACCAGTCTTCGCCCTCCGGTGTCTGGACCCAGGAGCCCTGGTGCGGACCGTTGACCTCGGTGTCGCCCTGAGCCAGTACGATCCGGTCTTCATAGGGCCCCCCGATCTGCTCGGCGCGAAACACCGATTGCCAACCGGGCTCAACACCGCCGGCCGGAGCAAAAATATAGTACTCACCGTCGCGCTTGGAGAACTTGGGCCCTTCCAGCGTCCGATACCCCTCCAGCTGGTGGCCGTCCACCACGGTCGTGCCCTCACCCAACTTCCCATCATCCACCAGGCCCGACGCATCGGGCTTCATCCGGCGCAGGGTCAGGATGTTGTTGATGCCGGAGCGACTCTTGGCCCAGGCGTGCAGCAGATAGGCCTTGCCGTCGTCATCCCACAAGGGAGTGGGATCAATCAACCCCTCGCCGGCCACTACCCGATGGGGTTCACTCCAGGGGCCCTCGAAATCCTCGGCGTGAACCTGGTAGATACCAAAATCCGGATCGCCCCAGAAGATCCAGAATTTGCCATCGTGGTAGCGCAGGCAGGGAGCCCAGATGCCATTGCCATGCTGTGGGACGGAGAACACCTCATCCGGCACCTGATTCTGGACCGCATGGCCCACCAGTTCCCAGTTGATCATGTCTTTCGACGTCAACAAGGGCAGCCCGGGGGCACTATTGAAGCTTGATGAGGTCATGTAGTAAGTGTCATCCACACGGATTACATCGGGATCGGAATAATCGGCGTAGAGCACCGGATTTTTGTACTCGCCATTGCCCAGATCGGAAATCCAGGGAGGCTCGGTGGTCGTGGCAGTTTGAGCGTCAGAATCACCGGGCTGACTGCAGGCGGACAGCATCAGAGCGATACTGGCACAGCAAGCCACGCCTGCGAGGGAGCGTACAGTAAAAGGGTTCATGGTTGATCTCTCTTTGTTTTACTTTGTTTTATTGGCTTATATGTTTATTGCTTTATTTGCCTTGGGAATCATGTCACGATCCCCGGGAATTGGTCAAACCTTCGGCCGAGCCAGCAACCCTGGCCCGCCAGCGTCCCTTTGGAGTGAGTATGTACTGGGGTAAATTACTGTTCACCGCGACTCTGGCTATCGCCAGCGCCGCGCCCGTTTACGGCATGAGCCAGACCGACTTTGAGCAGTGCATCGCACGGCTGCAGGACAATGCCGCCACCCAGGGGCTGGACTCGGACGCGGTACGCGACAGTCTGGCCGGGATCCAATACTCCGCGCGGGTCATTGAGCTCGATCGACAGCAGCCGGAGTTCACCACCACCTTCGCCGATTACCTGGGCCGGCGGGTCACCGATCAGCGGGTACGTGATGGCCGCCGCCTGTTGCGCGAACACGCCGACCTGCTGGCCAAGGTGGAAAAGGAGTACGGTGTGCCGGCTCCCTACCTGGTGGCCTTCTGGGGGCTGGAAACCAATTTCGGCAGCTATTTTGGCAAAATGCGGGTGCTCGACTCCCTCGCCACCCTGGCCTGCGATGAGCGCCGCAGCGACTATTTCACCCGCGAATTGATGGCCGCGCTGGGCATCATTGACGAAGGCGCCATTGCCCCCAAGAACATGGAAGGCTCCTGGGCCGGCGCCATGGGCCATGTACAGTTTATGCCCTCGGTGTTTCAGCGCTACGCGGTGGACTATGACGGTGACGGCAAGCGCGACCTCTGGAACAGCCTGCCCGACGCCATGGCATCGGCGGCCAACTTTCTCAGCCAGATGGGCTGGGATGATGAATACCGCTGGGGCCGGGAGGTGTTGCTGCCCGAGGAATTCCCCTACCTGGAGGCGGGCCTGAAAAATCGCCGGGCACTGTCCGAGTGGGCGAAGCTGGGCGTTCGTCAGACCAGTGGCGCCGAGCTGCCGGAGGCCGACATCGAGGCCTCCCTGCTGGTGCCAGCGGGGCACGAGGGCCCGGCTTTTCTGGCGTACCACAACTTCAAAATCATCATGGGCTGGAACCAGTCCGAGTACTACGCCATTGCCGTGGGGCATATGGCCGACCGCATTGCCGGTGCGGGTGAGCTGCACCAGCCACCACCGGACGATGCCCCGCGCCTGAGCCGCGACCAGGTCATGGAGATCCAGCAGACACTGGCCGACAAAGGCCATGACGTGGGCGAGGTTGATGGCATCTGGGGCCCGGCGACCCGCCGCGCGCTCAGCACCTTCCAGGACCAGAAAGGTATGGTGCCGGACGGGTTTCCGAGCCGTGAAGTTCTGAACCTTCTGGACATAGAGCTGGAGTCATGACACCGCGTCGATAATTTGACGTTTTTCGACACTGACACCGAAATCGGCCCCACCCGTCAAAACAACGGGCTTTTTGGGGCCGTTTTTGTTGGCGCGTAAATCATTGATAACCTTTCCTCTCGTTATCACAAATATCAATAACAAAATGGTCTTCTTAGACCATTTTCTGTTAAGAAAGGCTGTGGGATAATCTTTTCCGTACTCAGGGGCCAAACGGATCACTCTGAGCGTCCAATATTATCCATCGTTTCCCGGGGCTCGATCCCGAGGGACGACTTCCAAACTCCAGGTATTGTGATATGAAGAAATTGTTGTCTGCTCTGTGCTTCTCTGCGGTTTTCAGTGCGCCGGTTTTCGCTTGCAGCGAGCCCGCCAGCAAGCCCGAGATTCCCGACCCGAAAACGGCCGTGACTGCCCAGATGGTCAAATCCAACAATGAAGTGAAAGCCTACGTAAAAGCCCAGGAAGAATACCTGAACTGTTCCAAAATGAGCTCAAGTGAAAAGCGCAGGGCCGAAAAAGAACTGATTGCCTACGCCGACCAGTTCAACAGCGCCATCCGCGAATTCAAGCTGGCCTCCAACTGAGGCCTGGCTGGCCCGGCACGAGGCGGGCCGCGACCATTTAATGTTGTCTTTTTTACTGTTGTCTTTTCAGCCCCCGATCAGGGGGCTTTTTTATGCCTGCCTGAAACCCTGACCGCTCCTGTCAAAACACAATATCGTCAGAACTCTCGCCAAAGAAGCGGGGCTTGTCCGCGCCCACCCGCCTATACTCGACCGTCAACCCGGCGTGACCGCCACCCTGAAAGTAGCTCAGGGTAAAGGTATGGCTCCCTTCCTCCAGCGACACTCGGCAGGTCTGTTTCCGGTAGGGACGGTCGGTGTTGAAACGGCACAGCTCCTCGCCATCCACGGCGGCCACAAACCCATCGTCACTGCCGATAAGAAAGCGGTAGTCCCCCGCTGTCTCGACGGTAAACTCGTGTTCAATATCGATGAAGAAGTTGTTGCCGTAACCGATCTGCCCGAGTTTCGGATGGCGCAACTGGTTTTTGGCGGACAGCTCCAGACGATCGACCCAGAGGCTGCGGGAATAGTCGATATCGCGGGATTGATCGATTCGGCCAATGCCCTGCTTGTTTTTGGAAATCTCCAACTCCACCACTTTGGGAACATAGGGCGGGATGATCCGGATGACAATGGCCAGAGCCACCAACACCAGCAGGGCGGTCAACACGGTGTTTTTGGTCAGATACTGTTGCATGATCAGCGCACCACGTTCATTTGCCAGAGGTGGAACCAGTTGCGCGCCTCAAACTGATCCTCGGTCATGGGCAGGCCATAACTGAAGGGCGCAAAATAGGCGAACACGCCGATGACCAGCAGAACAAACAGCCCGACGTTGACCATGGTGTGGCGATTACCGGCGAGGATTTCCTCGCGGAAGATGTAATTGAAGATCATCGCCAGATTGAGCATGCCGAACACCAGGGGAACCAGATAGTGATACAGATACATGACCCGCTCAATCTGGAGTATGGCGATCATGTAACTGACATAAAGCGTGGTAAAGGCCATGACCCAATAAAAGAGTCGCGGGTCTTTTTCCTGTTGGCCATAGACAAACCTGCTCAGGGCCAGCCCCAGTGACAGGACAATACCCACCACCACCGAGAACCAGACAATGGGGTTGGCAATGATCTGGATGTAACGCACCTGAGCCTGACCATCGACAGTGTTTTTGTCCCAGCGATAATTGATGCTCTTGTTGCCCAGGGGCCAACCGATGGCGTAGCTGCCGTTCTCGCCGGGCTTGCAGATATCCAGGCGAGCCACGCCATCGGAGTACTCCAGCATGTAGCGTAGGTTGTCTTTGAACCCGTGATAGAACGCCGGCAGACTGTGGCTGCGCCCGGCCCTCACTTCCGCCAGATACTCATCTGAGGCCTTGTAGGTTTTATTGTTGACCACCTCATCGCCCAGGGCGATGTGCAGGTACAGAATACTGGCAAACACGGCGAGCAGAGGGAGCACGCCGGCCGGCACGGTCACGGCCAGGCGTTTGAACAGAGCGGCCCAGTCAAATCGGCGCACATTGTCCCATTGATCCACGCCGTAGAGCATGACAAACAACAGCAGCAGAACCGCGCCATTGAACTTGATGGACACCACCAGCCCGATAAACACCCCCAGAAGGGCGTAGTGTTTCAGGCGGATGGGCTCGCCGCTGGTAATCACCCGGGTGAAGTAATAGAGCGCCAACAGGATGAAAAACAGCTGGATGCCTTCCAGCATGGCGGCCCGCGAATGCACCACCAGGGCGTTGTCGAAAATCAACAGGGAGGTGAACGCGGCCGCCACCCAGGTTCGGCGGATGATGCGCCAGATGATGCCGTAAAACAGCAGCGCGGAGAACGCCATCAGGAAGGTGGAGGCGAGCCGGAAGCCGGCGAAGCTCATCCCGTCCGGGAGCATATCGCCTTTGACATAGTCGGTGCGTGTCAGGGCGCTTTTGTCCAGATGATCATTGACTCCCAGGGCTTTTTCACCGAAGGCAATGAGCATTTTGCCCAAGGGCGGATGCAGTTCCATGAACAGCACGCCATCGAGGTATTTTTCTGCGGAGGCAATATGGTAGTTCTCATCCCAGAACATCGATTTGGGAGAGGTGTAATTGATGCCGTAAACCGCGAGCGAGAGCAACAACACCAGCGCCGGAACCCAATAGCGCTGGTAGTGCGAAACAACAGTGAGAGTCTTGGTCACTTGGGACATGGTCTTATCGTTATTGGTCTGATGTAGTGTGCAGGACTGGCGCGAGAGTCTAGAGACACCCCTGGTGCGAGTCTGCGAACACAATCACAAACCCGGGGGAAACCCATTACACAGCGTCTAATTCTGCTTCTGGCTCTGCTCGCGCTCCCACTCGTCCTGGGGAACAAACTCCAGCGCGAGCGAGTTGATGCAGTAGCGCAGGCCGGTGGGCTCAGGCCCGTCCTTGAACACATGGCCCAGGTGCTCACCACAGGCGGAAACCACTTCGATGCGCTTGCGCCCGAACCAGCTGTAGTCATCCTCGAGCCGGATATTGTCTTCGTCGAGCACCTCCCAGAAACTGGGCCAACCGGTCCTGGAGTCATATTTATGCTCCGAGCTGAACACCGGTATGCGACAGCCTGCGGTAACATAAACCCCTTCGCGTTTGTTGTCGAGTAGCTCACCCGTGTAGGCCCGCTCGGTACCCTCCTCCCAGAGGATTTCAAATTGCTCGTCGGTGAGCAGCTCTTTCCAGGTATCGCGGCTGATCTGCTCCAGGTTTTCCCCGGCATCAATCCACTCGCGCGCCTGGGCCACGTCCTCCTGGGCAATCACCGGGGTGGCACCGAGGCAGGCCCACAACAGTACCAGGGACACGCCGCCGCGGATGACCCCCGGGCCACCCGCTATCGTTTGCTGTCTATTGCTCATTGCTGGATTCCTCATTGCCGGGTTCCTCAAGGGTCGGGATCTGGGAGTCGCTCGGCTCGGCATCAAAGCTCGCCTCCCCTTCGAACATTCGATCGAATTTGATCTGCGGATCATCCCATTCGCCCCGGATGGTATAGGTGATGCTGGTCGCCTGGTCGACCTGCTTTTCAAACAGCTTGCTCACCAGGTAAACGCCAACAGCAGCCGGCAACCCCCCGGCCAGTGCGGCCAGAAAGGTCAGATTGCCCGCCACGGGCAGCGTTGCCACCAGACGGGTATCCAGGGTCTCGTCAAGCAGGTTGGCCCGGCCCGCCAGCTGCAGACGGCTGGAGGGGCTGCGCACCAGTACCGGGTCGACGAAATTCATCATACCCTGATTGAAGCGCATCTTCCCCTCAATGCTGTCATAAGCCAGGCCACTCTGGTAGAGGTCAGAGAAGTCCAGTCTCAGCCGGCGCGCGAGCGAGTCAAAATTGAGCACAGAGAACAGGCGCAGCAGGCCCTCGCTGCCCGCCGCCGGGTTGCGCTTGAAGCGGCCACTCTGGATATTGAACTGCACATCACCCCGGAGTTTCTCCGCCGCAATACTCTGGGGTGGGCCGGGCCAGCTCAGTGTCAGTTGGTAGTCGGCCGACTCGCTCTCGATCATATCGGCCTGCCCCCACCGGGCCAGGACCTCGGACAGGTCGCCCGCACTGAGATGAACACCGATCGCACTTCGCTCGGGCCGATCTTCGCCATATTGCCAGAACAGCTCGCCGCCCTCGGCCTGATCCAGCCCCGTCACTTCAAGGCCCCGAATCTGGCCACGAATGTCACTGACTCGCAAACCCGCCGCCTCCGGGCCTAGCTCAAAGCGCCAGCGCCCGAAGTTCTCGCCCCCCACCTGCAACTCTTGCAGGTTGACGCGCGCGGCCGGCAGGGTTCTGGGGTCGAATGGTTCTGCGCTGTCCCCGACCGCTTCCCCCTCCAACAGACTCGCGGGCAGCCGCAGGTACTCAATCGACAGATCCATCGGCTGATCAGCCTGCCAATTCAGATCGCCCGCGAGCATCTGGTTGCGAAAGCCGAGTCGCCACCCCGACTCACTCTGCTCCAGGTCCAGCGCCAGATCCCGAAGATCGAGCGGCCCCAATTGATGTTGTCCCAGTTCAATGTCGGCGCTCAGAGGTAGACCCGCCAGCAGGGAGGCGGCCTCGCCTTCCCCCTCTGTGCCCCCCAGATCCCGCGCATAGGCCTGGTACCGATCGAGCACAGCCTGCCAGCGTTCGGGGTGGAAGGCGTCCAGGCGCCCACTCAGGTGGATACCGGGTTTCTCGGGAAGACTTGCATCAACCCCCAACGCCAGGTTGAACCGACGCAACTGCTCGGTATCCCGATCCAGCTGTGCCAGAACCTGGAGCCGATCATCGTAATGCAGGTCCACCAGGGCGCTCTGGCGTCCCAGAATATAGCTGAACTGCATTGGCCTTCGCCCCTGCGGGCCCTTGCCATAGGGTTCGGGCAAATCGAGCGCGACCCCTTCAAGGTCGCTCGACACCGACAGGGCCGCCAGGCGCTGATCCCGATCGGGGTCGGGCTCCTTATGGTGGGTCAGCTCCAGTCGACTGTCATAGGCCAGCTTGCCGCTCAAAAACTGCACTTCCGGGCGTCGACTCCACTGGGCGAGCCGCTCACTGGCCACTTCACCGCTGAAATCGACGCGGGTGACCGGGTCACCCTGGGCGGACTCGTCCGAGGTGATGCTGATGGCCAGCGGCTCGTCAAACAGGGTGGCCCGCAGCTGGGCCGCATTCAGGCCAGTGTTGCTCCCGTAGCTCATACGGCCCCGGAGCTGACTCATTTCCAGGTCGAGATCGTCCATGGTGACGATGGGCACATCCAGCGTCATGTCGACCTGCTGGCGGGCGCCGGGCTGGTCCGGTTCCAGCGGAATGGCCAGCTCGAGATCGGCATCCAGGTCACCGTGCAGGTACCAGCTGTCCATGTTGTCGCCAATAAACCCGCGCAGATAACTTTCGCGCAACAGCCGCAGGCCATCGCTCGCCAACCCGTCAACTGCTCCGTTGATCTGCAACAGGGGTCCCTCGCCCTCGGGGTTCTGATCGACGATCACCCGGGTGTCGTTCACCTGACTGTTGTACACAAACGCCGAGTCGATTCGGGCTTCCACCCGGTTGTTATCCAGATTCAGGCCACCCTGTATATCCCGGGCGGCGGGCCACTCCGGGTGGTAGTCGAGGTCGACGTCGATGAGATCGAGCGACAGCTCGTAGTTGCGACTCAGTGGTTCGGGAGTGTTGAGAGTGCCACGAAAAACAAAGTGAGCGCGCTCCGCCACCCCCGGGTTGTCCGTTCCAACGCTGCGCTCAAGCCACTCCACCAGAGGACGCGGAACAGTTTTGGGCAGATATTTTGGGTAAACGCCGGCGCTGATTTGACGCCCGTAAATATCCAGATACAGGTCGACATCGCCGGTGTTCGGCTTCCAGGGAAGCGACAACCACATGTGACCGCGCGCCTGTTCTCCCGGGCTCGATATTTCCAGCGGCCCACTGTTGACGTAGACCCGGTTGTTGTCCGGATCCAGGTGCCAGGCGATCTGGCCGCTGGCGGTATCAAAACTCATGGCTCGGTCGTAGGCTTTGGCAAAGTACATACTGAAGCCATCCTTGCTACGCAGGTCCAGGGTGCCGCCGCGCTGATCGGCTTCGACAAAACCACTGACACCATCCAGCCCGGGCACTCCCTGCCAGGGGGCCACCGACACCTGCTGCAACTCGGCGATCAGTTGCCAGTTGCGCCAGTCGTCCTGGGGCAGAGTGAACTGGAGCTTGTGAGCGTGCCCTTCGGGGTCGAGGGTCTGGATGACCTCCCGCAGACGCCCTTCCCCCAGCAACCCCAGTTGCTCGGACAGACTGCTCCAGTAGCCCAGATCCAGCTGATCGACCATCAGTTGCAGAGGCGCCCGGGGGCCGGCCGCCGAGGCGGCCAGGTGCAGCGGCTCGAGCTGACGATCCTCCCATTCGGCGAGCAGCTCGTGCAGCGCCAGCTGCCACTGGCCGGAGCGCCGCCATTCGCCGCTGATCCGGGCGTTCACCCGATCGAGCGTCAGGTCTTCCACCGGGAGAAACACCCGATCCAGGGAAAAATGCCCGTTCAGGTCGTAGCCTGCGCCGTCGGGCTGGCTCGAGAACCAGAGGCTCGCATCCATCCGCCCCTCCCGGTACCAATCCCGGTGACTGCTCTCGCCCAGCAGGATGCCCCCCAGGGCCGTGAGCGGCTCCAGCGTGGGAAAGCGGCGCAGCTGCAGGTAGCCCCGGGTGGCAAACGCCTCGGGGTTGCGCGGATCGCCCCGTCCCTCTACTACCACCTGAAGCGCGCGCGTCTGCTCCTCCACGTCCAGCTGCAGCGACAGGCGATGGAAGTCGTCCCGATGTTCCAACAACAGGTAGGGTGCCACAAAGTCGATCTGGTGATCGCTGGCAAAGGTAAGCTGGATACGCGAGTCCAGCAGTTCTACCCGGGTACCCAGTTGGAAGAGGGTGAGCAGGTCATCCGGGGCCACCGGGTCGACACCCTGCTGCGGACGCTGTCCGGGAAGGCCCCAGAAACCGTCATCACCCTGCAACAGCGATAGCCGGGCACTGCGCAGCTCAATTTTGTCCCAGGCCAGACGGGCCTGCAGCAGGCTGCTGAGCAGGTTGAGTCGCAGTTGGGCCTGGTTGGCCTGGGTCAGGCGATTGCCGTCCCGATCATCAATCACCAACTCGTGCAGACGGACCGAGGGCTTGAGCCCGTCCCACTCGGCTTCAAGGCGTGCAAAGCGGATGTTCAGCTCAAGCGTATCTGACAGGTATTCGGAGACGGTGTCCGGATAGTTGTTCAACAGCGGAAACAGGCTGCGCCCGGACTGCACCAGTACGGCCAGGCCGATCAACAGCACAGCGCACAGTATCCAGAAGGTTTTCAGTAAGTAGCGTGCCACCGATGCCATCTAAAGTGCTTTCCCGCGAGCCGCGTAATCCAATTAAGCCTCGCCCCTGAGGCTGGTTGCCATGGGCTTAGACCAGAACAATGTCATACTGCTCCTGCGTAAACAGACTTTCGACCTGGAATTCGATCGTGCGGCCGATAAAAGCCTCCAGGTCCGCCACGTAAACGGCCTCTTCATCCAGCAATCGGTCTACCACCAGTTGGGAGGCCAGCACCAGAAATTTGTCATTCTCATAGGCGCGTGCATCGCGCAGTATTTCCCGGAAGATCTCGTAGCATACCGTCTCTGCCGACTTGATCTGGCCTCGGCCACGGCACAGGGGACAGGGCTCACAGAGCATCTGGCCGAGTGACTCGCGCGTGCGTTTGCGCGTCATTTCCACCAGGCCCAGCTCGGAGACGCCGGTAATGCTGGTTTTGGCGTGATCTTTTTCCAGCGCCTTCTCCAGGGTGCGCAGCACCTGCCGCTCGTGCTCCGGGTCCTTCATGTCAATGAAATCGAGGACAATGATCCCACCCAAGTTGCGCAGGCGCAACTGCCGCACGATCGCGCTGGCCGCCTCCATATTGGTTTTGAAGATGGTTTCCTCAAGGTTGCGCCGCCCCACAAACGCCCCGGTGTTGACGTCCACCGTGGTCATGGCCTCGGTCTGCTCAACGATCAGGTAGCCGTTGGACTTGAGCGGCACACGGGTATCCAGTGCCCGGGAGATTTCATCCTCCACTCCATACAGATCCAGCAGGGGACGCTCGCCGCTGTAAAGCTCGATCAGGTCGGTCAGCTCCGGGTAATAATTGCCGCAGAACTCGCGCATCTGGCTCCAGCTCTGGCGCGAATCCACCCGGATTTTTTCGATCGGCGCGCGCGCCAGGTCCCGCAGGGCGCGCAGAAACAGGGGCATGTCGGTGTGAATGGCCGCCGGCACCGGAGCGCCGGATATTTTGGACTGAAAGTCCGACCATAACTTCTGCAGAAACCCCAGGTCCGAGCGCAGCTCTTCCGGACGGGCGTTTTCCGCGACGGTGCGCAGGATAAAACCGCCCGGCACCTCATGCTCGCGCGCCAGAGTCTCGACCAATTCGCGCAGGCGCTGGCGCTCGCCGTCACCCTCAATCCGGGTGGAGACCCCGATGTGGGTACTGTTGGGCATATAGACCAGGTAGCGGGAGGAAACACTGAGGTTGGTGGTGAGGCGGGCGCCCTTGGTGCCGATGGGCTCTTTGCTCACCTGCACCACCAGCGTCTGGCCCTCGCGCACCAGCGTGCGGATGTCGGGCAACTCGCCGCGACGGCCCTCCGTGTCACCATTGGCGTCGCTCATGTCGGCGGCGTGAATAAAGCCGGTGCGGGCCAGACCGATATCGACAAAGGCCGCCTGCATACCGGGCAGCACACGCACGACCTTGCCTTTATAGATGTTGCCGACAAAGCCCTTGTTGTGACTGCGCTCGATGGACAGCTCCTGCACCACGCCGTTTTCCACCAGCGCCACGCGGGTTTCCACCGGCGATACATTCACCAGTAATTCTTCACTCATAATACGGCTCGCTCGTGTACGGTTGGGCCGCCTATTCGCGGGATCAGGCTGATTGGGTGCTCCACCAGGGCACACCGAAGCGGTTCAATAAATCCGCCGTCTGGGCCAGCGGCAGGCCAACCACCGCGCTGTAGCTGCCTTCAATACGTTCAACAAAGGCGCCGCCCAGGCCCTGGATGCCGTAGCCTCCGGCCTTGTCCAGGGGTTCGCCAGTGTGCCAGTAGGCGCTGATTTCGTTCTCGGACAGCTCGCGAAACTGCACCGAGGTGCGCACCAGGCACGTCTCCACCCTGGTCCCCAGACAGAGGGCCACGGCGGTCAACACCTCGTGGCGCCGGCCCGACATCATTCGATGCATCTCGGCCGCGTGCGCCTGATCGCGGGGTTTTTCCAGCACCTCGCCACTGCAGACCCCGATGGTATCGGCCCCCAGTACCGGTATGGCCGCCGCGCCCCCTTCATCAAGTGCATCCCGACCGGCCAGCGCCTTGTCGCGGGCCAGGCGCTCGACATAGTCCGCCGGCGTCTCGCCGGGCTGTCGCTGTTCCACCACGTCGACCGAGAGGGTGTCAAAATCCACTCCCATCTGGGTCAACAATTCACGCCGACGCGGCGATTGTGAGGCCAAATAGAGATCGGGCATAACCTAAACTCGTCAGATCAACTGATGCGGTAGTGGTGGCGAAGCCAGCCAAAACCAATGTGAATCACCGGCCACAGCAGAGCACTGGTCAATGCCGGGAAAAGAAACTGCAGGCCCGAAACCTGTCCACCGGCCATGCTGTGAACCCAGTTGTTGGTCAACTGACTGATTCCCACCAGTAAAAACACCCAGCACGCCTGTTGCCAGAGGGCGTAATTACTGACCCGGCGATAGGACTGCAGACAGATGTAGGCCACGATCACCATGCCCAGCGCATGCTGCCCCAGGGGGGTGCCTTCCACCAGATCCTGGATCAGACCGAGGACCCAGACCAGGGTCAGACTGGTGTAGTCGGGAAGCGTGAAAACCCAGTAAATCACCACCAACAGTACAAACTCGGGGCGCCACCAGCGCCAGTCCAACGGCAATGGATATACCGCCAGAACCATCGCAAAGAGCAGAGCGATGAGAATCATCCAGCGATTGTGCCCGCCGGTGATATCAATCATCCTCCGGCTCCAGAGCTTCCCGCTCCTGCAGATCCGGCTCTTGTGCTTCCTGCTGGCGGGCCTGCTCCAGCTCTTCCGGCCTCATGCCCTGCCCGAACACCAGCAGCAGGTGCCGGCTGCGATCCAGCCGCGCCATGGGCTGGGCCACCACCGTGGAAAACGATTGACCGGGGTCGCGCACCACCTGTTGCACTTTCGCCACCGGATAGCCCACCGGGAAACGATCGCCCAGACCGGAGCTGACCAGCAGGTCACCCTCGCGAATATCCGTGGTATTGGACACGTGGCGCAAGCGCAGGCGGTTGATCTGCCCCGTGCCCTCGGCCACGGCGCGCACACCGTTGCGATTGACCTGGACCGGCAGCGCGTGGCTGGCATCGGTAATCAACAGGACCCGGCTGCTGGAGGGGTTGGCTTCCACCACCTGCCCCATCAGGCCGAAGGCGTCGAGCACCGGTTGGCCTTCATAGACCCCGTCGTCCCGACCCTTGTTGATGACCACAGAATGACTCAACGGGTTGGGCGAAACCCCGACCAGCTCGGCCACCAGCACATTGTCCTGAAGCATGTCGCTGGAGCCCAGCAGGCGACGCAGACGGACGTTCTCAGCGGCCAGTGCCGCCATCTGTTGTAACTTGCGTTGCAGGATCAGGAGTTCGGATTTGAGCGCCTCGTTCTCTTCGCGCAGCTCGTCGCGGGAGGTAAAGGTCTCTTCGCCCCAGTCGCCGATACGGGCGGGCAGGTCGGTTATCCAGTAAAAGGGGGTTGCCACCGCGCCCAGCTGGGCGCGCACCGGCGCCAGCCAGTCGGTGTAGAGACTTACAAGGATGAGCCCGACGGCTGCGACGCTGAAAAACAATGCGCGCGAGGCAACGGCGGGCCCTTTGGTAAACAGCGTTTTGATAGCACCCTCTCCCGCTCAGTACGAAGCTGACCTAAGAGGACAGAAGATCAATATTGTGCTTATCCATCATTTCCATGGCGAGACCACCCCCGCGCGCCACACAGGTCAACGGATCTTCTGCCACGATAAACGGCAGGCCGGTTTCGTTGGACAACAACCGGTCGATATCACGCAGCAGGGCGCCACCACCGGTCAGGACCACGCCGCTCTCGGCAATATCGGCGGCCAGTTCGGGCGGCGACTGTTCCAGCGCACTCTTGACGGCCTGGACGATACCCGCCAGCGGCTCCTGCAGGGCCTCCAGAATTTCATCGCTGTTCAGGGTAAAGCTGCGCGGAACCCCTTCGGCCAGATTGCGGCCGCGCACATCAATCTCACGCACTTCACTGCCGGCAAAGGCGCAGCCGACTTCCTGTTTGATGCGTTCGGCCGTGGCATCACCAATCACGCTGCCATAGTGGCGACGTACATAATTGACGATGGCTTCGTCGAAGCGATCGCCGCCAATGCGGACCGAGTCGGAATACACCACCCCGTTGAGGGAGATGACGGCAATTTCCGTGGTGCCACCGCCGATGTCCACTACCATGGAGCCGCTGGCCTCGGACACTTTGAGCCCGGCGCCGATGGCGGCGGCCATGGGCTCCTCGATCAGCCGGACTTCGCGCGCGCCGGCACCCATGGCCGATTCGCGAATGGCCCGTTTCTCCACCTCGGTCGACAGGCAGGGGACGCTGATCAACACCCGGGGGCTGGGCTGGAACCAGCTCTTTTCGTGCACCTTTTTGATAAAGTGCTGGAGCATTTTTTCAGTGACCTGAAAGTCGGCGATCACGCCGTCTTTCAGCGGCCGGATGGCGGTGATGTTGCCCGGCGTGCGGCCGAGCATGCGCTTGGCTTCGGTGCCCACGGCCTCGACAATTTTATGCCCGTTGTGGTGACGGATGGCCACCACCGAGGGTTCATTCAGGACGATGCCGCGGCCCCGAACGTAAATAAGGGTATTGGCGGTGCCCAAGTCAATGGAAAGATCGTTGGAAAAAGCTCCACGGAGGTGTTTTAGCATGTGTTAACGCAGCCCTGTATTGTTCTTTAGCGCAAATGGCCGGGTCTGGCCACTCACCATCAAATTTTGTCTATCGCCCGAAGCGGATTACGCGTCATCCGATGCGAGCCCTGTCAGTGTCACCGATCTGGCGGGAAGACCGGCGATACGCGCGCGCACTCAAACGGCGGCGAGCTTATTGTCACAAGGCTCCCTAGTGTACCCGAGGTCGGGGGCGATGGGCACTGGAAAGCCCCTTCGCGTGCGGAGTCGGCACAGATGAAGGCACTCTATCAACGGCGGGGATTTAGGGCAAGGCGCAAATGTGATAACTTTACCGGCTTCGCGCACATTTGGACCTTTTTGGCTCCGGAACAGCCCCGATGGGCACCGGAGCCGACAATTCTGGAGCATCCTGCATGGCCATTGCACCATCCGACATCGCCAAACTGGCACATTTGGCACGAATTGCCGTTCCCGAGAGCGAGGTGGACCAAGTCACCCAGCGTATTTCTGATGTTCTCGACCTGGTGGACCAATTACAGGCGGCGGATACCGAGGGGGTACAACCCATGGCCCACCCCCTGGATGCCACTCAGCGCCTGCGCGCGGACCAGGTCACCGAGACCAACCAGCGGGACGAGTTCCAGGCCATTGCCCCCGCCACCGAAGATGGGCTCTACCTGGTGCCACGGGTGATTGAATAGCCCCCTCGCCGCTCCGATTACCGGCGCCCGAACGGGGCGCCTCCGAATTTACTTGAGGATAGAAGTCGCAATGCATCAACAAACCATTGCCCAACTGGTTCAGGGTCTGCAAAGCAAGGCTTTCTCCAGCGTTGAGCTCACCCGGCATTACCTGGAGCGCATCAAGCGCCTGGACGGCACCTACAACAGCTACATCACCGTGACCGAGGAGCGGGCCCTGGCCCAGGCGGCCGAGGCCGACAAGCGCCTGGCACAGGCCGACGCGCCCGCCCTGTGCGGTGTCCCCATCGCGCACAAGGACATTTTCTGCACGCACGGCGTGCGCACCAGCTGCGGCTCGAAAATGCTGGACAACTTCATTGCCCCCTACAACGCCACCATCGTGGAGAACCTTCAGGCAGCGGGCGCGGTCATGCTGGGCAAGACCAACATGGACGAGTTCGCCATGGGTTCCTCCAACGAGACCAGCTACTACGGTCCGGTCAAGAACCCCTGGGCCACCGACAGTGTGCCGGGCGGTTCCTCGGGCGGCTCGGCGGCCTCGGTCGCCGCGCACCTGGCGGCGGGTGCCACCGCCAGCGACACCGGCGGCTCCATCCGCCAGCCCGCAGCCTTGTGCGGCCTTACCGGCCTCAAGCCCACCTACGGGCGGGTCTCGCGCTGGGGCATGATCGCCTTCGCTTCCAGTCTGGACCAGGCCGGCACCCTCACCCGCACCGCCGAGGACTCGGCCCTGATGCTCAACGCCATGGCCAGCTTCGACCCCAAGGACTCGACCTGCGTCGATCAGCCGCTGGAAGATTACCGGGCGCAGCTGGACCAGTCGGTCAAAGGCCTGACCATCGGCATTCCCGACGAATACTTTGGCGAGGGCCTTAACCCGGAAACGGCCGCCGCCGTGGAAGCGGCGATCAAGACCTATGAAAGCCTGGGCGCGACCATCAAGCGCATCAGCCTGCCGCACAGCAACCTGGCGGTGGCCGCTTACTACGTGATTGCCCCGGCCGAGTGCTCGGCCAACCTGTCACGCTTTGACGGTGCCCGCTACGGCTACCGCTGCGAGAACCCGAAAGACCTGCACGATCTGTACGAGCGCTCGCGCAGCGAAGGCTTTGGCGAGGAAGTGAAACGCCGGATTCTGGTGGGCACCTACGCCCTGTCGGCCGGTTACTACGACGCCTACTACAACAAGGCGCAGCAGGTCCGTCGACTGATCAAGCAGGACTTTGTCCAGGCGTTTGAGGAAGTGGATGTGATTCTGGGCCCCACATCGCCCTCCCCGGCCTTCGCCTTTGGCGCCAAGACCCAGGATCCGGTATCGATGTACCTGGAAGATATTTTCACCATTCCCACCAACCTGGCGGGACTGCCCGGGGTATCGATTCCCTGTGGTCTGGTGGGTGGCAAGCCGGTGGGCATGCAGTTGATCGGCAACTACTTTGCCGAAGGTCAGCTGTTGAACGTGGCCCACCAGTTCCAGGTAGCCACCGATTTTCACCAACAAGCCGCGCCGGGAATTGAGTAATCGGACGTCGTCCCCGAAGCCTGCGTAGGGCGGATAAGCTGTAAGCGCATCCGCCGTCACCACAGGCGGAACAGAATTGAACACCCAAGACCAACCGAATTAAGGTTATTAAAGATGGAATGGGAAACAGTCATCGGGCTGGAAGTACACGTCCAGCTCTCCACCAAGACCAAATTGTTCTCCGGCGCCAGCACCGCCTTCGGCGCCGAGCCCAACACTCAGGCCTGTGCCATCGACCTGGCGCTGCCCGGCACCCTGCCCGTGGCCAACGAGGGCGCGTTTCGCGCGGCGGTCAAATTTGGCCTGGCGGTGAACGCCGAGATCGGCAAGCGCTCGGTGTTTGAGCGCAAGAATTACTTTTACCCGGATCTGCCCAAGGGCTATCAGACCACACAGTTGGCCGAGCCCATCGTCGGCCCCGGCTATGTGGATCTGAACCTAGAAGGCGGACGAACCAAACGGGTGCGTATCCACCACGCTCACCTCGAAGAGGACGCTGGCAAGTCCCTGCACGAGGACTACCACGGCATGACCGGCATCGACCTGAACCGCGCCGGCACGCCCCTGATCGAGGTGGTCACCGAGCCGGACATGCGCACCGCCGAGGAAGCGGTCGCTTTGGCCAAGCAGCTGCACAACATTGTCACCTCCCTGGAAATCTGTGACGGCGACATGTCCCAGGGTTCCATGCGCTTCGATGTGAACATCTCCGTGCGCCCCAAAGGCGACGAGACGCTGGGCACGCGCACCGAAACCAAAAACCTGAACTCTTTCCGGTTCATGGAAGACGCGATTGCGTTGGAAGTGGAGCGCCAGATTGATGTGATCGAAGACGGCGGCAAAATCGTGCAGGAAACCCGCCTGTACAACGGCGACACCAGAACCGCCCGCTCCATGCGCACCAAGGAAGATTCCAACGATTACCGCTACTTCCCCTGCCCGGACCTGCTGCCGATCATTCTGGACGACGACTTTATCGAGCAGGCGCGCAGCGAGATGCCGGAACTGCCCGAAGCCCGACGCGAGCGGTTTGTGCGCGACTACGACCTGCCCGAATATGACGCCAGCCAACTGGCCGGCGATCGGGCCACCGCCGATTACTTCGAGGCAACGGTCAAAGCCTGCAACGAACCCAAGCTGGCGGGCAACTGGATCATGGCCGACCTGTCCGCCTACCTGAACAAACAGGAAATCGGCATCGCCCAGTCACCGGTAACCCCGGTGCAGCTGGCCGGGCTGATCGAGCGGCTCAAAGACGGCACCATTTCCAGCAAGATCGCCAAGCAGGTGTTCGAGGCGATGACCCAGGGCGAAGGCGATGCCGACAGCATCATCGAAGCGCGCGGTCTTAAGCAGGTATCGGATACCGGCGCGCTGGAGAAGATGGTGGATGAGGTCATCGCCAACAACGCCGCCCAGGTGGAAAATTACCGCAACGCCGACGAAGCCAAGCGACCCAAGATGCTGGGCTTTTTTGTGGGCCAGATCATGAAGGCCAGCAAGGGTCAGGCGAACCCCCAGGCGGTCAATGAAATTCTTCGCAAAAAGCTGGAAGGCTAATACAAGGTTAACGAGACAGAATTATGAGTGAACGTAAAGACAAGAAAAAAGTGATCGGCGAAACCTTTGATGACGAGCGCATTCAGAGCTTCTTCAGCTATCCGGCCCCGGACGGCATCGACCAGCACTTTCATTGGCTGGAAAAAGCCTACCGGGGCATGCGCGAGGAAAACTTCGCCACTTTTGTGAAGTTTTTCGTCGAGCGCGGCTACGACCTCAACGCGCCCGGCCCGGACGGGCGCACCTTCCTGCAGACCATCAAAGACCACCGCATGGCGGATGAGTACGTCAAAGCATTGAAAGCAGCGGGCGCCCAGTAGCGCCCCACCCCATGCCCGCCCTGCCCCGACTCACACCCAGCCTGCAGCTGACCCTGATCCTGGCGATCACTCTGTTGCTGCTGGGTGTTTTGCCTTCCTGGAGCGAACCGTTACTGGAATTCAATCGCGCCGCGATCGACGACGGTCAATGGTGGCGCTTGTTGACCGGCCAGTGGGTACACTATGGCGCTTATCATCTGGCCATGAACCTGGGCGCGTTTGTGCTCTGCGGGTATATTCTGTTTCGCGATGCCTCGCTCAAACACTACGCGACGCTCCTGTTGCTGTGTCTTCTGGGCGTTGGGCTGGGGTTGTTTTTCTTCAGCCCGGAGCTGGACTACTACGCGGGTCTGTCGGGTGCGCTGCACGGTCTGCTGGTGGGAGGTATTCTGCTGACTTTTCGCGAGATGCCCTGGATGAATGGCGCGGCGCTGTTGGTGGTGGCCGCGAAGATTGTGCAGGAGCAGTGGCCGGGGTTTGATACCTCACACCCACTACTTCCGGTTCCGGTGGCGGTGGATGCGCATCTGTATGGGGCGTTGGTGGGGTTGGTTTGGGGAGTGGCATTTGTAGTTTTGGGGGCTTGGCGAAGTCGTCACGTTTAGATACGGCGTGTCTCACCAAGGTATATTTCAGATGGAACGGTGTCGGTAGCTTCACGACCGGCCCACTCAGGGGTAGGGTCTTCCCGGACACGGCGTGAACCCATGACGTGAAGGGATTCACTAATGCCGCGATGGCATGGATGCCATAGAGCGGCCCCTGGGGCCTCTCCACCGACATCCTGTCGGTGACGGTCCGGGAAGACCCTACCCCAGATCGGTCCTCCGAACTCCGTAGAACCCACCGTGCGTTCCTGTAGGGCGGATAAGCGTCAAGCGCATCCGCCACAGAGAGTATCCATTTCCAACAATATCTCTGGAAAGTCCGGTTCTACAAGACTCGTAGGGCCGATTTGGGGCATGCCGAACGTAACGCAGTAACAGGAAGTTGGGTGATGGCAGGTGCGCTGTCGCTTACCAGCCCTACATGCTCGCTCGGTGGGCTCTACAGGGTGCGGAGGACCGATTTGAGGTGGACTGTTTCAAGACCGTCAACCGCGGGACTAGTGTTGACGAGTTACAGGGACGTACTTGCCACGTGTCTTGAAACAGTCCACCTCAAAGCGGCCCGGACGTAAAGCAAGACCCAACCAGCTAATTAGAGTATACCCAGGCGGAGCCTTACACTACGAAGTGCAGGCTCCAACGCAGCAATTACGAACGGGGCCGACGACGTCCACCGCCGCCGCTGCGGTTGCCGCCGGAGCGATTGCCACCGCCGGATGAACGACGTGGGCGGGTGGAGGGCTTGAGCGGGGGCGTCTCCACCAGCAACTCCTCGGGCGGCTGCTCGCATTTGATACTCTCGCCCAGCAACTCCTCGATCGGCGGCAGCAGCATCGCATCATCCTCGCAGGCGAAACTCACCGAAGTGCCCAGCTTGCCCGCGCGGCCGGTGCGGCCGATACGGTGCACATAATCTTCCGGCTCCTCCGGCAGAGTGAAGTTCACCACATGGCTGATGCCGCTGATGTGAATGCCCCGTCCGGCCACGTCCGTGGCAACCAATACCTTGAGGTCACCCTCTTTGAAGGCGTTCAGAGTGCTCACCCGCTTGTTCTGGGGAATCTCGCCCGAAAGCAGACCCGCTTTCACATCGTGACGCTGCAGCTTGTCATGCAGGTCCCGGCACTGATCGCGGCGGTTGGCGAACACAATCAGACTGTCCACATCGTCCTGCTGAATCAGGTTGTACAGCATCGGATACTTTTCTTCGGTGGCCGCGAGATACACATGCTGTGTCACGGTGTCCGTTGCCACGCTCTCGGGATGGATCTCGATGGTGGTGGGCTCGTGGGTCCACTGCTCCACCAGCCGGTTTACCTCCTCGGTGAAGGTGGCGGAGAAGAACAGCGTCTGGCGATCTTCCCGCTTGGGCGCCTGGCGTACGATCTGGCGCACCTGGGGGATGAAGCCCATGTCCAGCATGCGGTCGGCTTCGTCGATCACCATGATTTCCAGCTGATCGAGAAACACGTCGCGCTGACGGCAGAAATCCAGCAGCCGGCCCGGGGTGGCCACCAGGATGTCCACGTAGCTGTCGTGCAGGCGCCGCTGCTGTTTGCCGTAGTCCATGCCGCCCACCAGGGTGTGAATCTGCAGGTCGGTGTACTTGCACAGCAGCTTGGCATCTTCGGCAATCTGCATCACCAGCTCGCGCGTGGGCGCGATCACCAGAGCGCGGGCCTCACCGGCGTAGCGTTCCTCTTTGATGGGGTGTTTGAGCAGATCGTCAATCACGGTGGTCAGGAACGCGGCGGTTTTGCCGGTGCCGGTCTGGGCCTTGCCCACGACGTCTTTGCCCTGCAGAGCGATCGGCAATGACTGGGCCTGAATGGGCGAGCAGTACTCGAAGCCCAGGTCGGCGATGGCGTGCATCAGGTCGTTTTCCAGACCAAAGTCGTGAAAACGCAGTTTGCCCTCTACCTCGGGCACGGGGAATTGCGAGATATCCCAGGATTGTCTGGCCATAGGCTTATTGTTGCTCTTGTTTTGGCCGCCTCGGCGGCGGTTGCGGTTCCGGCCACGGCGGCGGTTGCCACCCTTGTTGCCGGTGTCTTGGTTCCCGGAGTCACTCTGGGCCTCGGGGCGGTTGTTGGTGTCGCCCGAGGGGGCTTTCTGGTCTTGCTGGCCTTTCTGCCCTCTCTGACCTTTGTGGTCGAGATTGCCATTGTTGTTCTGGGCGTTTGCGCTGCCCTGCGGACCCTGCCCACGACGGGGCTTGCGCCGACGGTTGTTGCCGCCGGGCTTGCCGTTACGGGGCTTCTGCTCGCTGCCGTTGCGGAGTTTGTCGGTTTGATTCTGGGGGTTTTGCCCTTTGCGGGTCTCGGAGGTATTGGTCGGTTTGGAGTCCCCGGCCAGCTTTTTGAAGAGTTTTCCAATCAAAACGGTCACCTGTTGCACAAACTTTGCGCGAAGTATACAGGAAACGACCTGCCTCTCCCACCGTGCCCAAGCAGTGGCGGATGCGCTTGACGCTTATCCGCCCTACACGAGCCTTCGAGGTTGCTCGTAGGGCGGATAAGCGTCAAGCGCATCCGCCGTAACCCAAGGTGCTAGTTCCCGGAAAGTTACGCAGGCACAGCGGAGGCTGGGTAACCTCTTGTGAGACCGTCGAAGGCATGGATGCCGACGTCGAGCCTACAGGGACGTATTCACGGCGTGTCTCACAAGAGGTTACCCAGGCGGAGCATCCACTACAGAGTGCAAACCACCTATGCTACTTATCGGTGACGGCGCCTTCCGAAGCGGAGCTGACGGTCTTGGCAAACTTGGCCAGGACGCCTCGGGTGTAGCGCAAGGGGGGTGCCTGCCAGAGCTTGCGGCGGCGTTCGAGCTCGGCGTCATCCACGGTCATGGAGATGGTGTTGGCCTCGGCATCAATGATGATCTCATCGCCGTCCTCCACTAGCGCCAGTGGACCGCCGTCCTGAGCTTCCGGGGTCACATGGCCCACCACAAAACCGTGGCTGCCGCCGGAGAAGCGACCGTCAGTAATCAATGCCACCGACTCGCCCAGCCCCTTGCCCATGATGGCCGAAGTCGGGGTCAGCATCTCGCGCATGCCCGGGCCGCCCTTGGGGCCCTCGTAGCGGATGACCACCACATCGCCGGCGACTACCGTGCCGTCCATGACCCGATCAGTGGCCTCCTCCTCAGAGTGGAACACCCGCGCACGGCCGGTAAAGTGAGTACCCTCTTTGCCGGTGATCTTGGCCACCGCGCCAGTGGGTGCCAGGTTGCCGTACAGAATGCGCAGATGACTGTCTTTTTTCACCGGGTTGTTCAGATCGCGAATGATGTCCTGCTCCTGGGGATAGGGCTTCACGTTTGCCAGGTTCTCCGCCAGAGTCTTGCCGGTCACAGTCATGCAGTCACCGTGTAGCAATCCGGCTTCCAGCAGGATCTTCATCAGCGGCTGAATGCCGCCGATGGCAACCAGCTCGCTCATCATGTAGTGGCCGCTGGGGCGCAGGTCCGCCAGTACCGGGACCTTCTGGCCGATACGGGTAAAGTCTTCCAGCGTGAGATCGACATCCACGGTGTGCGCCATACCCAGCAGGTGCAGCACAGCGTTGGTGGAGCCGCCCAGGGCGATGACCACGGTGATGGCGTTTTCAAACGCCTCTCGGGTCATGATGTCGCGTGGCTTCAGGTCTTTTTCCAGCAGTTCCAGCACCGCCGCGCCGGCCGCGCGGCAATCGGCCAGTTTGTCATTGCCCTCGGCGTTCTGGGCCGAGCTGCCGGGCAGGCTCATACCCATGGCCTCGATGGCCGAGGCCATGGTGTTGGCGGTGTACATGCCGCCGCAGGAGCCGGGGCCGGGAATCGCGGTCTCTTCGATCTGTTTGACCTCGATCAGGGACTTGTCGCCCTTGGCGTGGGCGCCCACAGCCTCGAATACCGAGACGATGTCGGTGTGGTTGGCGCCGGGTTTGATGGTGCCGCCGTAGACGAAGACCGAGGGACGGTTCAGACGCGCCAGCCCCATGACACAGCCGGGCATGTTCTTGTCGCAGCCACCGATGGCGACCAGACCGTCAAAGCCCTCGCAGCCGGCCACGGTCTCGATGGAGTCGGCAATCACTTCCCGGGACACCAGAGAGTACTTCATGCCCTCGGTGCCATTGGCAATGCCGTCGGAAATGGTGATGGTATTGAAAATCAGGCTCTTGCCCCCGGCACTGTCCACGCCCTGGGCTGCTTCGCGCGCCAGGCCGTCGATATGCATATTGCAGGGGGTCAGGTTGCTCCAGGTGGAGGCGACGCCCACCTGGGGCTTGCGGAAGTCTTCGTCGGTAAACCCGGTGGCGCGCAGCATGGCGCGACTGGCGGATTTGCCGATGCCATCCACCACGGGGCTGGAATATCGGCGGCGGTGATCATCAGTCATGGTGACCGGCTCCTGTTTCACTGGTAGGTATGATTTTTGAGGCCGATATATTGAGCGAGCCGGCCCATTTTCGCAACCAGTTCAGAGTGAGCCGGACTCGATCAAGCCGGGCCGTTTGATTGTTGGATGGCCCTCAGGGGCAGTCAGCGCTCAGCCAGCGACCATTGTGGGTAATGGTGATGGTATCTTTGGTACCTCCCATATCCACCTCGGCAGTGGACTTGCCGGTATAGGCCGAATCGCCATCCAGCACCATTTCACCCTCAACATTGCCCTGGGGACAGGTGAACTCGATGCGGGTCTCATCGCCCCGGGTCACCACCTCGTGGTCACACTCGGTATTTTCGGACCAGTCGAACTCACCCTGGGCCGCCTCTTCTTCGGTGAGGCAGTCGCGCATCGTCTGGTTGCTGAAATCCAGGGTCATGCCCTGCTTTGCCAGCATGTCTTTCATCATCTTTTTCTGCGCGGCGGGCATGGCTTCCATCTGCTGGCGGACCATTTCCATCTGTTGCTCCAGCTGGCCACTTTCGCTCTTCATGCTCGTTTGGTGCTCCCAGAGGCCGGGCTTGACGTTAAGGGATTCGGCAGACAGCAACGAAGGGGTAAGGAACAGAGCAATGAGGGGGATACAGAAACGAATTTTCATAACAAGCGTCCTTCTTAAAAATGATTGGGTACAGAACCACTACCACGTCCGGCTCCATCCAGAGTCTGCCTGAGTAAAGGGCCGAGTTCAATCAGATCAGAGTTCAAGGCGCTTCCAGGGACAGGAGCGGCGCTTGGCCTGATCTGGCACAGGTGTTGCTCCGTATTTTCGAGTAGTGCTGCAGCGAAGCAGAACCGGGTGTCAGGCACCCGCCAATTCAGGCCCTGGCCGGCTGCCAGCGCCCCTACTGGGTAACCTTACGCACCATGATAGCGCAGAGCGACCTTAAAACTGCCCCGACAACCAGCATAGAGACTGCACCATTTGAGCGCTTCACCCGCCTCTACCGCGAGCGACAGGATGCTCTGACGCTGATCAAGCAGTTGGTGAGGATGATCAAGGGGCTTCAGCGCCACCGGGGCATGAGTATGGCCATGCTCGGGGGCAACCGTCAGTTCCAGGCGGAGTTCGCCCAGCTTCAACACCAGCTCGAACGACGGATTCTGGCGTTGCAGGCTTTTACCGCGGGCAATGATCTGCTCTCGGACCGGGACCGGGAAAACCTGCACAACGCCTGGCTGACCATCAGCCGCGACTGGCAGCAGGACTCGGTGATCGACAACTACGAGTTGCATTGTCACCTGGTCGAGCAGCTGCTGGCGATGCTCGCCAGCCTGTCCCGCCGACTGGAACAGCCCCTGTCCGAAATGGATCCACCCGCGAATGAGGCCGGCCCGGAACAGGAGGACCAGGCTGACGCCTCCGCCCCCAGTCGCCTGCAGCATCTGGAGCTGCTGCATTTCTGCACCCGGATGATGCCCTCGGTGGTCGAACAGATCGGCCGTATCCGGGCCCTGTCCAGCTATGCTGCCGCCTTGGGTTACTGCGACCCTCACCACGACGGCAAATTGCGCTACGTGATTCAGAACACCCAGGTCAACAACGAAAAGCTGCGCCATCAGATCCGTCGGCTGGAGTCGGTGCTGGGCGCCGAGTTCGGCCAGCTGGGGGAGCTCAAACGCTATGAGCTCAAGCTGATGTTTCTGCTCAACATGGTGGAGAACGACGTGCTGAGCGGAGAGGCCATCACGGCGGACAGCAACCGCCTGTTCAGCGTCGCCACCGACATCATTGATGTGTACCTGCAGGTGGTCGGCAACGGCATCGCCCTGCTCGGCAGCTGGCTGGAACAGGACCTGGAGCGCTGGCTTCAACAGGGCGGGTGAACAGGGAGGGGTGACCGGTTCGCACCGCCCCGCTGCGGTTCTCTCCCTGAATTCCCGATCCGTGCGCCATACCACGAGCTCACCACCCGGTTTCCTGTATCCTTGCAGCTGAAGACTCCTCAAGGACCATGATCTTATGACCCGTTTTTACGCTTTAGTCAGCTTGCTGCTTGTGTGCCTCGGCGCTGCAGCGGACGACGACAAGGATACTGAATCATCGCTCTCCGGGCAGGAAATGGCCGAATGCCTGAAAACGGCCGTGTCGGGAGCCAGCCGTGAGATGACCATCGAAGACCTGCGGGAGATCTGCCGCACCCTGGGACAGAATCAATCGCAGGAGGAGCAGAGCGTGCTCGACGCGGTTCAGGCATTGTCCGGGGATGAGCAAGATGACAGTGAAGAAGAGCAAGAAGAAAATGACCCCAGTGGTGCCAGTCGACTGATGGAAAAGCGCCTGAACATGGAGGCACTCAATCGCGCCAACCGGTTTCTGCTGACACCGCACCGGCGCAACTACCTCCTGCCGGTCAGCTATCAGGATGAGCGCAATACCGCGCCCTATGCCGAAGCCGGCAGCCCGCTGGCCGACCTGATGAGCACAGAAGTGGAGTTTCAGCTGAGCGTCAAAATCCTGATTCGCGAGAGCATTCTGGGCGATAATGGCCACCTGTACATGGCCTACACGAACTACTCGTTGTTTCAGGCCTATGATCGCGAAGCCTCCCGCCCCTTCCGCGAAACCAATCACCAGCCTGAGTTGATTCTCAGCTTTGTCAACGACTGGAAGATTTTCGGTTTTCGCAATGTGCTGAACGAAGTGATACTCAACCATCAATCCAACGGCCAGGACGGTAGCCTTTCCCGAAGCTGGGACCGGATCATGCTCAGCACCGTTTTTGAGCGGGGCCCCTTTGCTTTCTCTCTGACCCCCTGGTACCGGATCCCCGAGGATGAGGGCGATGGGCCGGACGACCCCACCGGGGACGATAACCCCGATATCGAAAAATATATGGGCCACTTTGAACTGTCCGCCGCCTACAAGCGTAATGACCAGATAGTGAGCCTGATGGTGCGCAACAACCTCGAATCGGACAACCGGGGTGCGGTCGAGCTGGGCTGGAGCTTCCCGGTCTCGTCCACGGTGCGCGGCTATTTCAGATACTTTAACGGCTACGGCCACAGCCTGATCGACTACGACTATCACACAAACGCCGTCGGTCTCGGGATTACGTTTACCGATCTGTTTTAGCGGATGCGGGGTCGGTCAGGCTGGAACTGGAGAATCATTTATGCGCGTATTACTGACCGGCCTGTTCCTGCTTCTGGGCGCCTGCTCTTCCACCGACCTGCAGGAGTACGCCGGGAACCAGCCCGAGTTTGATCCCGAAGCGTTTTTCCAGGGCTCGATGACCGCCCACGGCGTTCTGAAAAATCGCGGCGGCAAGGTCACCCGCTACTTCAATGCGACCATCGAAGCGAGCTGGGATGACGAGGGCGTGGGACGTCTGGCCGAGCGTTTTGAGTTTGACGATGGCGAGATCCAGCACCGCAACTGGACCCTGGAGCCGACCGGCGATGGCCGCTACCGGGCCACCGCGGGCGATGTGGTCGGGCCGGGCGAAGCCCGGGTCGCGGGCAACACCATGCTACTGAACTACCGACTGGAGGTAGACTATAAAGACCGGAAGCTGGAACTGGATGTGGAAGACTGGATGTGGCGGGTGGACGAGAACACGGTGATCAACCAGTCCATTCTGCGCAAATGGGGCTTCCGGGTGGGCAGCATTCAGTTGACGATAATCCGCGACCGGGATTGAACTCGGGTGACCGCCAGTGCTATAACACCGGCCTGAGACACCCGGCCGGAAATGATTTATGAGCGAGCAACCCGAACAACCGCTGAAACTGAATTGCCCCACCTGCAGTAAGACTGTTTACTGGAGCGAGGACTACCCCTACCGCCCCTTCTGTAGCGAGCGCTGCAAGCTGATTGACCTGGGGGAGTGGGCCAGCGAGAGTCACAAAATTCCGGGCGACCCCATCGACATCAACGATGATCTGGATTCATAGCCCTGTTGGCCAGCCAAAGCTGATGCCGGCGATCCCTCTTCCGCCGGCCTGCTTGACCCGCACCAGATCGACCGGCTTCATTCCTCCCTGCGCATAGACCGGAATCCCCGCCTGCGCGGCCAGTTGGCCGAAGGTTTCCCAGCCCATCGGCTCGGCGTCCGGGTGCGAGCCGGTCGCACTCACCGGCGAGAGCGTCACGTAGTCCGCCCCCAGCTCACAGGCGCGCCTCAGCTCCCCCTCATTGTGACAGGAGGCACCCAGCCAGGCGGACTCGGGTACGGGCCGCTCCCGGCATTCCGCCAGAGCCCGACTGTTGAGATGCAGACCGTCGAGATCGTCGGACCAAAGCTCGGCGGGGGCGTTGGCGACCAGTCTGACGCCACGCGCCCGACAGCGAGGCAGGGCCAGAGACAGGCGCTCGGCGTACGCCTCTGCCGAGAGGCCGGGGCACCGCAGCTGCACCAGAGCGACGCCCTGATCCAACGCCCGGTCCAGACGCGCCAGCCAGTCCTCGGGGGAATTCGCCGGGCCGGTCACCAGCATCTGGTCGGGTAGTCGCAGTGCGTTGACAATGGGTCGATTGGCGGCGGGAAAAGAAAACTGCGGCAACTCCCAGGGCGCCACCCAGCGCACCGGCTGACCCTCATTCCCCCTGGGATCACCATTGAAGCGGGTCACCCGACGCACCTGCAGCAGGACCGACTTGTCGGCGTAGTCGTGACGGATGGAGATCAGGGGCTCGGTGGCGAGCACCTCGATGGCCAGCTCTTCCCAGAGCTCGCGCCTGAGCGCCTCATTGAGGGTTTCACCGGCATCCACCTTGCCTCCGGGAAACTCCCAGAGCCCGCCCTGATGGACATGGTCGGGGCGGCGCGCGATCAGAATCTCGCCCAGCGAGTTTTCCAGCACCCCGACCGCGACCTGCACAACCTTGCCGACTTTGTCATTCACAACGCCACCACCTCAGCTGCGGTAGTCGGCGTTGATGCGCACGTATTCGTGAGACAGGTCCGTGGTCCAGAGGGTTTCAGCCACTTCGCCCCGCCCCAGATCAATCCGGATGGTGATCTCATCGCCATCCATCACCGCCTGGCCCTGCTCCTCGGTGTAGGTGTCGGCGCGACCGCCGTTTTCGACAATCAGGGTGTCGTTCAGATGAATCCGCACCCGATCCGCATCCAGATCCGTCAGGCCGGCATAGCCCACGGCCGCCACGATTCGCCCCCAGTTGGGATCCGAGGCAAAGAGCGCGGTCTTGATCAGGGGCGAGTGCGCCACGGCGTAGCCCACCTTGAGACACTCCTCGACATCGGCGCCGCCCCGAACCTCCAGGGTGACAAACTTGGTGGCGCCCTCGCCATCGGCCACGATGCATTTGGCCAGATACTCGTGGGCGTGAATGATCAACGCCCGCAGCTTATCGTACAGCTCGCCGGAGGGCATGGTGACCGGCTCGGCGTCGGAGCGCCCGGTGGCCATCAGGATGCAGGAGTCGTTGGTGGAGGTGTCGCCATCGATGGTGATGCGATTGAATGAGCGGTTGGCGGCATCCCGGCAGAGTTGCTCCAGTACCGGCTGGGCCACATCGGCATCGGTGGCAATGTAGGCCAACATGGTGCCCATATTGGGCTTGATCATGCCCGCGCCTTTGGCGATACCGTTGACGGTAATGGTTTTACCCAGATGCTCGACCTGACCGGTAAAGCCCTTGGGGCGGGTGTCGGTGGTCATGATCGCCCGGGCGGCCGCCTCCCAGCCAGTGTCGCTCAACGCGCTCTGGGCGTCGGGCAGCACCCGGGTGATTTTATCGACCGGCAGCGGCTCACCGATGACGCCCGTGGAAAACGGCAGAACCGCTTCGGCGGAGACACCGGTCAGGGAGGCAAGTGCCTCGCAGGTGCGGATGGCATCGAGCCGGCCGCGCTCGCCGGTACAGGCGTTGGCGTTGCCCGAGTTGATCACCAGGTAGCGAATAGGCGTTTTCTGCAGGTGCTCCCGACACAGGGTGACGGGGGCCGCGCAAAAGGCGTTGCGGGTAAACACGCCCGCCGTCCGGCTGCCCTCGGCCAGCTCCAACAGGACCAGATCCTGGCGGCCCGGGCGCTTGATGCCGGCACTGGCCGTGGCCAGCCTGAGGCCGGCGAGCGCCGGCATGGATGGAAAAGGATACTCACCGACGGCCATCGAAATCACTCCGTGTTCGGGTTACTGGTTCAGGCTAAAAGGGACGGTAAAAAAAACAGCCGGCCGACTAGCTCAACTTACCGTGACACTGCTTGTATTTCTTGCCCGAGCCGCAGGGGCAGGGGTCGTTGCGACCCACCTTGCGGTTCTCACGCACAAACGGACGACCGCCGGGCGCGCCCTCGCCCTCGGGCTGAGAGGCCGCCTGCTGCTTCCGACCTTCCAGTGCTGACACTTCATCGTGCTGCAGCTGCATTTTCTGCCGGTCGCGCTCTTCGCGCCGCTTGCGCTCCATCTCTTCCATCTGCTCGCGGGTCACCGGTTCTACCCGCGCGAGCAGGCGAATCACTTCGTGCTTGACCTTGTCGAGCATGGCCTGGAACAGATAGAAGGCTTCGCGCTTGTATTCCTGCTTGGGGTTGCGCTGAGCGTAGGAGCGCAGATTGATGCCCTGGCGCAGGTGATCCATGTTGGCCAGCTGCTCTTTCCAGGAGTTGTCCAGCACCTGCAGCATGACCTGTTTCTCGATCTCGGTCATGACGCTGCCAATGCGCTCGCACTTGGCGTTGTAAGCGGCCTGCGCCTCTTCCTGGATTTTTTCACGCAGCTTCTCTTCGTGCAGCTGGTCGTCTTCATCCAGCCATTGCTGCAACGGCAGTCTCAGGCCCAGTTCCTTCTCCAGGCGCTTTTCCAGCCCCGCTACATCCCACTGCTCTTCCAGGCTCTGAGGCGGAACGTATTCACTGATCAACTCGTCCACCACATCGTAACGGATGGAGGTGATGGTATCGCTGATGCTTTCCGATTCGAGCAGCTCGTTGCGCTGGTTGTAGATGATCAGACGCTGGTCGTTGGCAACGTTATCGAATTCCAGCAGCTGTTTACGAATGTCGAAGTTGCGGCCCTCGACCTTGCGCTGGGCCTTTTCGATGGCGTTGTTGACCATCCGATGCTCAATGGCCTCGCCCTTCTCCATGCCCAGGGCCTGCATGAAGTTGCGGATGCGGTCGGAGGCGAAGATGCGCATCAGGCTGTCTTCCATGGACAGGTAGAAGCGGGTCACACCCGGGTCGCCCTGACGGCCGGCGCGACCGCGCAGCTGGTTGTCGATGCGGCGCGATTCGTGCCGCTCGGTGCCGATGATGTGCAGACCACCGGCTTCAATCACCATATCGTGACGCTTCTGCCACTCGGCTTTGATCTTGTCGATCTGCTCCTGGGTGGGGTTCTCCAGCTTGGCGACTTCGGCCTCCCAGTTGCCGCCGAGCACGATATCGGTACCGCGACCGGCCATGTTGGTGGCAATGGTCACGGCGCCGGGACGACCCGCCTGGGCGATGATTTCCGCCTCGTAATCGTGGTATTTGGCGTTCAGCACCTTGTGCTCAATGCCCGCGTCTTTCAGACGCTTGGACATTTCTTCCGAAGTCTCAATTGAAGCGGTACCGACCAGGATCGGCGCATTGGCTTCCTGGTACTTTTTCACGTCGGTCACGATGGCGTCGTACTTCTCTTCCACCGTCAGGTACACCAGGTCGTTCAGATCGATACGCTGACGCGGCTTGTTGGTGGGAATGACCACCACGTCCAAGCCGTAAATCTCGCGGAATTCGAAGGCTTCGGTATCGGCCGTGCCGGTCATGCCCGACAGGGTCGGATACAGACGGAAATAGTTCTGGAAGGTGGTGGAGGCCAGTGTCTGGCTCTCGCTCTGAATGGTGACACCCTCTTTCGCCTCAATCGCCTGGTGCAGGCCTTCGGACAGACGCCGACCGGGCATGGTCCGACCGGTGTGCTCGTCAATCAGGATCACCTGGCCGTCCTGCACGATGTATTCGACGTCGCGATTGAACAGCGCCCGGGCGCGCAGAGCCGAGTTCACATGGTGCAGCAGGTTCAGGTTGTTGGCGGCGTAGAGGCTTTCACCCTCCGGCAGCATACCCGACTGCTCCAACAGGTCTTCCACTTTCTGGTGTCCCTGCTCGGTCAGCTCAACCTGGCGGCTTTTTTCATCCAGGGTGTAGTCGCCCTCACCTTCCTCCTCCTTGACCGGATCGAGGTTCTGAATCAGCTTGTGCATGCGCTGATACAGCTCGGAGCTGTTCTCGGCGGCGCCGGAAATGACCAGAGGGGTGCGCGCCTCATCGATCAGGATGGAGTCGACTTCGTCCACCACCGCGAAGTTGAGCGGCTGTTGGACCTTGTCTTTCAGGCTCAGGGCCATGTTGTCGCGCAGGTAATCAAAGCCGAATTCGTTGTTGGTGCCGTAGGTCACATCGGCGGCGTAGGCATCGCGCTTCTCGGCGGTGGGCTGCATGGAGCGGATGACGCCCACGCGCATGCCCAGGGCCTCGTAGACCGGGCTCATCCAGGCGGCGTCGCGGCTGGCCAGATAGTCGTTCACGGTCACCACGTGAACCCCCGTTCCGGTCAGCGCATGCAGATAACACGGCAGGGTCGAGACCAGGGTTTTACCCTCACCGGTGCGCATTTCGGCAATTTTGCCCCGGTGCAGCGCCATACCACCAATCAACTGGACGTCAAAGTGGCGCAGCCCGAGTTTGCGTTTACTGGCCTCGCGCACCGTGGCGAAGGCTTCGGGCAACAGCTGCTCCAGAGTCTCGCCGTCTTTGTGACGCTGCATAAACTCATCAGTCTTGGCTTTGAGCTGTTCGTCGCTCAGCGCCTCCAGGTCGCTTTCATAGTCGTTGATTTTTGCGACAGTTTTACGCATGCGCTTGAGTTCGCGTTCGTTTTTGGAGCCGAACAGCGATTTCGCTAAGTTACCGATCATGTTATTACCGTGATTTATGCAGTTTTGCGGGTGAACGATGGAAACCTCGTCGGAAAGCCGACGAGTAAACCGAAACTAGCCTGCGAAAGCAAGCCTTGGGGGAGGGGAATTACCGGCTGGCGCGGTGAATATAGGTCGAAGGGTCGACCGCTCGGCCATTTTTGTAGACTTCAAAGTGCACGTGGGGGCCGGTAGAGCGGCCGCTGGAGCCCATCAGAGCGATGATCTGCCCTTTTTTGACCACATCGCCCACTTTGACCAGATTTTCCTTGTTGTGCGCGTAGCGGGTAGTGAAGCCCCCGCCGTGGTTGATCTCGACCATCTGGCCGTAACCGTGACGGTCTTTGGACCAGGTGACAACACCGGCGGCCACTGAAATGATTTCGGAATCTTCCTTACCGGCGAAATCCACTCCACCGTGCCAGGCTACTTTCCCGGTGAATGGATCGGTGCGGCGACCAAAGCGGGAGGACATCCAGCCTTTCTTGATCGGACGACCGGCAATAAAAATATCGTCCTGGAGTTTGCGCTTGGCCAGCAGGGCATCCAGGGTCGCCAGCTGCTGCTCCCGGTTTTCAATCTGACTGGAAAGCTGATCGATGGTGCTGATGAAGTCGGGCTGGGTGTAGGGGTCACCGATGGTTTCGGTCTCGGGACCGCCCAGCGCCGGGGGCTGACTGAAATCAAACTCCCCCTGATCCAGGTTGGCGATGGTGGTCAGATGCTCGCCCAGTGCGTCCAGGCGCATCAGGCGCGCCTGCAACTCGGCGACCCGCAGCGTCAGAGCGGCCACCTGACTGCGGGCCTGCTCGCGGGTCTGCTCGACCTGCTGCTTCTGCTCGGCCAGGGTCGCTTCCCAGGCCTCGCGGGATTCGGCGGTAAATACGTCGTTGTCGCCAATGCCACCATTGGCCCATTGAAAGCCCAACACGCCCGCCGCCGTGACCGGAATCCCCAGTAGGCAGATGGACAAGAGCGCGCGCGTCCAGCCACCTAAAGTGAGGCTGCGCGTCTGGCCGTGTTGTTTGCTGACAATAATTATCTTCATAGGGAGCCGATGTTACCCGTTTTTGCTGCCGAAAGGCATAGTACCAGTCGTCATTTTATAGCTTTCGTTTATATCAATACGGCATCATGCGCCCGTAACCATTCGCTTTGGTTCTAAAAAACGCGCCTGAAACCGGAAAACTGGATAGAATTCAACAGGTTACCCAAGTAGCACACCAATTGCAACGAATCGGCCCCATCGGGGACCCGGAGCCGCAAGCGAGGATAGGGTCGTCAACAAACAAATAGGGCCGCTCTGCTTCCAGAGCGGCCCTATTGTTGTTACGACGCTACAAGTGTTGTTACGACGCTATAAGACCTTGTTGCACAGCTACTGCCACACAGAGCCTGGCAAGTGCCGTCCGGGGCGCCCCCGCCAGACTATACGGCCAGCAGCGGCTTCATGTACGAGATGGGCGCGGCCGTCTCGTCCTCGAAAGTCACCACTTCCCAGGCATCGCGCTGGGCAATGAGCTGCCGCAGGGATTTGTTGTTCAGAGCGTGGCCCGATTTGTGCGCCTTGAACTCACCAATCAGGCTGTTGCCCAGCAGGTAGAGGTCACCGATGGCGTCCAGAACCTTGTGCTTGACGAACTCGTCTTCGTAGCGCAGTCCGTCTTCGTTAAGGATACGATAGTCATCCACCACGATGGCATTGTCGACACTGCCGCCCTTGGCGAGGCCTTTGGAGCGTAGGTACTCGATCTCGTGCATGAACCCGAAGGTCCTCGCGCGACTGACTTCCTTGACGAAGGACGTGCTGGAGAAGTCCACCGACGTCTGAAGGTTCTTTCCCTGGAACATCGGGTGATCAAACTCGATTGAAAAGCTGACCTTGAAGCCCTCGAACGGGAGGAAGCTGGCGGTTTTGTCGCCCTCTTCCACGTGTACCGGCTTTTTGATCCGGATGAACTTCTTCGCCGCCGCCTGCTCCTGGATGCCCGCTGACTGGATCAGAAAGACAAAAGGACCGGCACTGCCGTCCATGATGGGCACTTCGGGTGCGCTGACTTCGACAATGGCGTTATCAATGCCCAGGCCCGCCATGGCGGATAACAGGTGCTCGACGGTGGATACCTTCACGTCGCCCTTTACCAGGCTGGTGGACAGGGTTGTGTCGCCGACGTTCTCGGCCTTGGCTTCGATCTCGACTACCGGGTCCAGATCGACCCGACGAAACACGATTCCGGCATCAACAGGTGCCGGCAGAAGGGTCAGATACACTTTCTGACCGGTGTGCAAGCCAACGCCGGTGGCCCGGATGGCATTTTTGAGCGTGCGCTGTCTGATCATTACCTTTTATAGCCCACCTTTGGCTGAGGACGATGGTGAAAGGCTACGTTGAGCGACCACCGCCGGGTTGAAAAACGGACGCAATTGTAACAGATTTTCATTACCGCAACCACTGCGCTGGCGGCGGAATGCACCATATTGGTGATTTTTTACACTACCTTACAGAAAGCGCTCACCCCACGGGAGAACCGCTAAACACTGCAGGCACAGTAGTATGACAACGCTCAGGTCAAAGGTTCTACGCCGGCATCACAATCCCTGTGATTGCCTGACGCTATCGATAGCACAACGGCTATTAGAACCGGCCTTCACGGATCAATCCGCCTGGCGACGCAGGAATGCCGGAATGTCCAGGTACTCCATCTCCTTCTCGGAAGAGGGAGCAGCCGCCGCCGATTGAGCGGAAGAAGCCTGGGCACTCTGGCGCATCACGGTCGGACGGTCGTAGGTGTTGTAATCCACCTCGCCGGTGCTCTTGCGACGGGTGTTATCGACCACCACCTTGGTTTTGTTAGGGGTTTTTTCTTCCTTGGCCGGTGCGCCCAAACCCGTGGCCACCACTGTAACCCGCAATTCGTCGGACATTTCCGGATCGATAACCGTGCCCACCACAACAGTGGCGTCAGAGGAGGCAAACTCTTCAATGGTATTACCCACCTCCGAGTACTCACCCAGGGACAGATCGATACCGGCGGTGATATTCACCAGGATACCGCGCGCGCCCTGCAGGTTGACGTCTTCGAGCAGCGGACTGCGAATGGCCGCTTCGGCCGCCTCACGGGCCCGGTTCTCACCCGTGGCGTGGCCGGTACCCATCATGGCCATGCCCATTTCGGACATCACGGTGCGCACATCGGCAAAGTCGACGTTGATCATGCCCGGGCGGATGATCAGATCGGCAATCCCCTGGACCGCGCCCAGCAGCACGTTGTTGGCCGCTTTGAACGCGTCCAGCAGGCTGGTGGATTTACCCAGAACCGAAAGCAGCTTCTCGTTGGGGATGGTGATCAGGGAGTCGACCCGCTCCTGCAGCTCTTTGATCCCGGCGTCGGCCACCACCATGCGCTTGCGCCCCTCAAAGGGGAACGGCTTGGTGACCACGGCCACGGTCAGGATTCCCAGGTCGCGCGCCACTTCCGCGACTATGGGAGCGGCACCGGTACCGGTACCGCCACCCATGCCGGCGGCGATGAAGACCATATCGGCGCCGCGCAGCACCTCCGCGATACGCTCGCGATCTTCCATGGCGGCCTGACGACCCACCTCGGGGTTGGCGCCGGCACCCAGGCCCTTGGTCATGCTGTGGCCCAGCTGCAGAACGGTGCGCGAATCGACGTCCTTGAGCGCCTGCGCATCGGTATTGGCGCAGATGAACTCAACGCCCTCGATGTTGCTGTCGATCATGTGCTTGACGGCGTTGCCACCGCCACCACCGACACCAATGACTTTTATAACGGCATTTTGCGGAATGTTGTCTACGAGCTCAAACATGGTTATTCCCCTTTTCCTTTACCAAATCAAAAAAATAAAAAATGACTGAAACTTTGAATATGTGAACTAAAAATGGCTTTGAAACAGTTTTTTCAAACGCTCGAACCAGGAATCGTCGTTGTCTCTGACATGGGCAATACCCCTCCCCTCTTGTTGTTGCTTGACGGCATACAGGAGTAGGCCGACACCGGTGGAATAGATCGGGTTGTTCACGATATCTTTAAGACCACGAATGTTCTGGGGCGCCCCGAGACGGACCGGCATGTGGAAGATCTCTTCGGCCAGCTCAATCACGCCTTCCATTTTCGACGTACCGCCGGTCAACACGATGCCGGCGGCGATCAGATCTTCAAACCCGCTGCGGCGCAGCTCGGCCTGCACCAGGGTAAACAGCTCGTCGTAGCGCGGCTCCACCACTTCGGCCAGCGCCTGGCGGGACAGATCGCGCGGCTCGCGATCGCCGACGCTGGGCACCTTGATGGTTTCATCCGGTCCGGTCAGTTTGGCCAGGGCACAGGCGTACTTGATTTTGATCTCTTCTGCATGGGGCGTCGGTGTGCGCAGCGCCATGGCGATGTCGTTGGTGACCTGGTCGCCGGCAATGGGAATGACCCCGGTATGGCGGATGGCGCCCTCGGTGAAAATGGCAATGTCGGTGGTGCCACCGCCGATGTCCACCACGCACACGCCCAGCTCTTTTTCATCCTCGGTCAGTACCGAATAGCTGGAGGCCAGCTGCTCGAGGATCACGTCCTCGACTTCCAGGCCGCAGCGGCGGATGCACTTTTCAATGTTCTGGGCGGCATTCACCGCGCAGGTGACCAGGTGTACCTTCGCTTCCAGGCGCACGCCCGACATGCCCAGCGGCTCTTTCACACCCTCCTGCTCGTCGATCAGGAACTCCTGCGGCAGGATGTGCAGAATTTTCTGGTCCGCCGGAATGGCCACCGCCTGAGCCGCATCGATCACCCGCTCCAGATCCTGGGGAAATACTTCCCGGTCCTTGATCGCGACAATACCGTGCGAGTTGAGGCTGCGGATATGACTGCCAGCAATCCCCACATAGACCGAATGGATCTGGCAACCGGCCATCAGCTCGGCCTCTTCCACGGCCCGCTGAATCGATTGCACGGTGGACTCGATATTGACCACGACACCCTTTTTCAGGCCGCTGGAGCGGTGTGAGCCAATGCCCACGACCTCCAGCTCACCTTCCGGGGTAATAGCGCCGACGATGGCCACGACTTTGGAGGTGCCGATGTCCAGCCCGACTACCATTTTGCTGTCATTTACATTGGCCATTAGCTCGACCTCACCTGGTTCGACTTTGTTTGCATTACTCTCTCTTCCATTGTCAATCTACTGCCCGGTTTCCCGTTCCTTTTTCCAGGAAACGGCCACTCCACTCTGATAGCGCAAATCGACGGCTTCCACTTCCTGCCAGCGCTGTTGCAATTGCTGTTCAAACACACTGACAAACCGCCGCATTTTCTCCAGAACCCGATCGCGTCCGATGTTGAGGGTTACCCCATCACCCAACGTCAACTGCCAGGCTCCCTTGTCATCACTGCTCAGCGAGCGGATCGTCAATCGCCGACTGCGCAGCATCTGTGCCAGATCCTGATAGCGCTCCATCATGCGCTCCGCATCCCGGTCCGGCCCATCCAGACGCGGCAAGTGTGCCAGCATCTGATCATCGGTCACGGTCAGTATCTCCCCGCGCCGGTTGAGAAAGCCCGATTCGCCCCAGCGGGCGATCGGCTGCTCCTCATAAATTTTCACCTGCAGCTGGTCCGGCCAACGCCGCCTCAGTGCGGCACGCTCAACCCAGGGCTCTTCCTCCAGCGCGGCCTTTACCCGGGATAGGTCCAGTTGGAAAAAATCCTCATCCAACTCCCGGCTCAACAGGGCTTCCACCCTCTCCCGGCTCATGTAGCGAAACGATCCCTCCACGCTCACTTCGGTCACCGGACGATTGAACCAACGCTGCAGTGGTTCCGACAAGCCGTAAACGCTCCCTCCGATCAGGGCAATCACCAACATCGTCCCTGTCACTCTTCGTGCCCACCGCCAGAACTCAGGTGATCGTCCCTGGCGTTTCTTCTGACGGGTGGCCCCGCGCGGTGTCACTCGCGGCTGACCCGGAATGCGTTTTGTCGGCTCCCGCTTCATGACCCCGACTGGCTGGCTCGCAGTATGCGCACCACCAGCTGCGCGAAATCCATTCCGGCCGCGCGCGCGGCCATGGGCACCAGACTGTGGCTGGTCATTCCCGGCACCGTGTTCACTTCCAGCAGGTAGAAGTGGCCGAGTTGATCCGCCATCACATCCACGCGGCCCCAGCCCCGACAGCCCAGACTGTCAAAGGCTCTCAATGAGAGATCCTTCAATGCCTGCTCACGCTCTTCATCCAGACCACAAGGGCAGAGGTAGCGCGTGTCGTTCGCCAGATACTTGGCGTCGTAATCGTAAAACCGGTGATCCGTTTCCAGCTTGATCGGCGGCAGCGCTTCGCCATCCAGAATCGCCACGGTGTATTCGCTGCCGGTGATCAGACGTTCCACCATCACATTGCCGTCGTAGCGCGCCGCCGCCTGATAGGCCTGTTCCAGTTCTTCTCCCGATTGCACCCGGGCCATGCCGATGCTGGAGCCCTCGTGCGCCGGTTTGACGATGGCTTCGCCGCCCAGGGTTTTCAGAACCTGATCCCAGTCACTGCCGGCATCCACCATGGCAAACGCGGGCGTCGAAAGACCGATGCCGGCCCAGAGCTGTTTGCTGCGCAACTTGTCCATGGCCAGAGCCGAGGCGGCCACCTCACTGCCGGTATAGGGAATGCCCATGTATTCCAGAACACCCTGAATCCGTCCGTCTTCACCTCCGGGGCCGTGCAGTGCGATGAACGCCCGGTCCATCGGCTGAGCCTGTAGCTGTTCAATGGCATTGGCACCGATATCGATACCAAAGGCGTCGACACCGGCCGACTGCAACGCCTCGAGTACGGCCGCGCCGGTCTGCAGCGAGATCTCCCGCTCGGCGGACTGACCACCGAACAGAACCGCCACCCGCCCCAGGGCTGTCACCTCGGGCGCCGCGGTTTGTGTATGAGTAGTGTTCTGACTCACTCTTTTACCTCAACTATTGCAGCTTGCGCCGCGCCAATTCACCCGCCAGCGCGCCGACATTACCGGCGCCCTGGGTAATCACGATGTCGCCCGGCCGGACAATATCCCGAAGCACGTCGGGCACATCGTCCACCTGTTCGACAAAAATCGGTTCCACCGCTCCGCGCAATCGAATACTGCGGCTCAGGTGCCGACCGTCAGCTCCGGCAATCGCATCCTCGCCGGCGCTGTACACTTCCAACAGCACGAGCACATCCACCGATGAGAGGACATCGACAAAGTCTTCATACAGATCGCGGGTCCGGGTATAGCGGTGCGGCTGATAGACCATCACCAGACGCCGATCGGGCCAACCGTCGCGGATGGCGGCAATGGTGGCGGCCACTTCACGCGGGTGGTGACCGTAGTCGTCCACCAGCATCGCCTCGCCCTCGGCCACCTGATAGTGGCCATAAACCTGAAAGCGACGACCGACGCCGGCAAAATGTTTCAGCCCTTCCTGAATCGCCTCATCACTCACGCCCTCGTCGGTGGCCACCGCCACCACGGCCGTGGCATTGAGCACGTTGTGAACGCCGGGAATATTCAGTTCAATGGCCAGGGGCGCCTCGCGCTCGGGGCGGATCACTTCGAACCGGGTCCGCATTTTGTCCTTGCGAACATTCACCGCCCGGAAATCATTGTGACTGTCGAAGCCGTAGGTCAGCACCGGGCGCGACAGGTCGGGGGCAATATCCATGATCACCGGATCGTCTCCGCACATGACCGCCAGACCGTAGAACGGCAGGTTGTGCACAAACTCCACGAAGGTCTGCTTCAACTTGTTGAAGTCACCGCCGTAGGTGTCCATGTGGTCGGCATCGATGTTGGTGACCACGGCCACCATCGGTTGCAGGTGCAAAAACGACGCATCACTCTCGTCCGCCTCGGCCACCAGATAGCGACTGGCCCCCAACTGGGCGTTGCTGCCGGCACTGTTGACCAGACCGCCGATGATGAAGGTGGGGTGGCGCTCACCAGCGGCCAGCACCGAGGCCATCAGACTGGTGGTGGTCGTTTTACCGTGCGTGCCCGCCACGGCGATCCCGTGCCGGTAGCGCATCAACTCACCCAGCATTTCGGCGCGACGCACAATCGGTATACGGCGCTCACGGGCGCTGATCATTTCCGGGTTGTCCGCGTCGACCGCACTGGAATTCACCACCACATGAGCGTCGGCCACATTTTCTTTTGCGTGCCCGATAAACAGACGCGCGCCCATGGCAACCAGTCGCCGGGTGGTGGCCGACTCTTTCAGATCCGAGCCGGAAATCTCATAGCCCTGGTTGAGCAGCACTTCGGCAATACCGCTCATGCCCGCGCCACCGATCCCGATAAAATGGATGCGGCGAATGCGGCGCATTTCCGGGACTTCGTAGTATTGAATCGCCTTATCCACGAGCCACCTCTATACATTGTTCGGCCACGACCCGCGCCGCTTGCGGAGTGGCCAGTTGTCGCCCGGCCTGCGCCATTTTCAGCAGGGCCGAGCGATCGGAAAATTCTGTGCGGATCAACGCTTCCAGTTTTTCAGCGTCCAGATCCCGCTGTGACACTGCCAGGGCCGCTCCGGCATCGACCAGTACCGCGGCGTTGTGGGTCTGGTGGTCATCGATGGCATAGGGAAACGGTACCAGCAGAGCCGCCAGCCCCACGGCCGCCAGCTCCGACACCGTCAGGGCTCCGGCCCGGCACACCGCCCAGTCAGCCCAACTGTAAGCCTTTGCCATATCATCAATAAACGCGTCCACCTGCGCCTCGACCCCGAGCCGTTGGTAATGCTCGGCCACGGCCGTTTCATGGTCGCGCCCGGCCTGGTGCCAGACCTGGGGCCGCTCTTCAGGCGCCATACGCGCCAGCGCCTCGGGTACCAGCTCGTTGATGGCCCTGGCGCCGAGGCTGCCTCCGAGCACCAGGAGTCTCAGGGGCTCGTCCCTCCGATGCGCAAATCGCTCTTCCGGGGCAGCCAATACGGCCAGGTTGCTACGCACCGGATTACCCACCACCTGCGCCCGGCGCAGCGACGTGGGGAAGGCCGTCAGCACCCGACGGGCAAGCGGTGCCAGATAGCGATTGGTCGTGCCCGGGATCGCGTTCTGCTCGTGAATCATCAGTGGAATCCACAGTACCTTGGCGGCCAAGCCGCCCGGCCCTGAGGCAAAACCACCAAAGCCCAGCACCAGTTGCGGCCGGAGCTTCAACAGCAACAGCAATGACTGTCCCAGCGCCGCTACCATCAGAAAAGGCGCCTTGAGCAGCCCCTGCCAACCGCGTCCGCGCACGCCCTGGACTGACAGGCAGTGCAGCGCAATGCCAGCTTGCGGTACCAGGCGCGCCTCGATGCCACGGCGAGTGCCCAGCCAGGCGACCTTGACGCCCAGCTTCTGGAGCTCGGCGGCCACGGCCAGAGCCGGAAACACATGCCCGCCGGTTCCGCCGGCGGTGATCAATACTTTAAGAGGCTTCTGACTCATCACGCCGCCTCCCTGAGTGATGGTGCCCGGGCCGTCCGGGGCGCACGCCGTACTTTGGGCGTGGCAACCGTCAGACCCTGCTGTTGCTCCCAGTCGACCCTTACCACAAAGGCCAGAAGCGCGCAGCCGATCAACAGACTACTGCCGCCGTAACTGATAAAGGGCAGTGTCAGGCCTTTGGTGGGCAACATCCCCACGGCCACGCCCACATTGATGAACACCTGCGAGGTCAGCAGAATCGCCACAGCGAACGTGGCAAAGGCGGCGAACAACCGGTGGGCATTGAGGCTGGCCCGGGCAATGGCAAAAATTCGCCACACCAGAGCCGCAAACAACCCCAGCAATGCCACCAACCCCACAAGACCGAACTCTTCGGCGGTAATGGCGGCGATAAAGTCGGTATGCGCCTCGGGCAGGTAGAACAGCTTCTGCAGACTGTTGCCCAGACCGAGACCGAACCACTCGCCCCGACCAAAGGCAATCAGTGATTGGGTCAGCTGATAGCCGGCGTCGAACTGCGAGGCCCAGGGGTCCAGAAAGGTGACCAGCCGGGTCATCCGATACGGTTCCAACACGGCCAACGCCGCCAGCCCGACCACGGCCAACACCAACAGCAGACTGAAATGCACCAACTTGACCCCGGCGATGAACATCATGGCCAGCACGGCACCCGACATCACAACCGCGCTGCCGAAGTCCGGTTGCAGCAGCAACAGAAAGCACAGCAGCCCGAGCACCAACAGCGGCTTAATGAAGCCCTGCCAGCCGGTGTACAACTCCTGGTGGCGACGGGTGAAAAAGCCGGCGAAGAAAAAGACGGCGGCGAGCTTGGCCACTTCCGATACCTGAACCGAAATGATGCCCAGGTTCAGCCAGCGCCGCGCACCGTTCACTTCCCGACCGATGCCGGGAATCAACACCAGCACCATCAGCACCAGAGTGATCACCATCAACCAGCCAGCATATTGCTGCCAGTACTTGACCGGCACGGCCAGTACCCCCAGAGCGACCACCGCGCCCAGCAACATGTAAATGGCGTGACGCTTGGCAAAGAACCAGGGATCGCCATATTGCTCGGCGGCAAACGCGATGGAGGCCGAGGCGATCATCACCAGGCCAATGCTCATCAGCGCTAACCACAGAAACACCAGCGGACGATCGACACCGCCGCGGAATATCGCCACCGACTCCTCAAACAGCTGTTTGATCGATGCCATCATGACAGCGCCTCCACAGCCCGGCGGAATTGATCGCCCCGATCCCGGTAATCGGTGAACATGTCAAAGCTGGCACAGGCGGGCGAGAGCAGGACCACGTCACCGGGCTCGGCCCGGGTGCGCACCTGTTCGACCGCGTCGGTCAGACTCTCCGCAAACTGCAGGTCGGTTCTGTCGGCCAGCACCTGGGCCAGTTGCTCGGCGGCTCGACCGATCAGCACGGCGCAGCGCACGGATTTTTCCACCGGCTTACGCAGCTCGGAAAAATCCGCGCCCTTGGGCTCGCCGCCGGCAATCAGTACCACTTTGCCTTCGGCCGGGGCCAGCCCCTGGATGGCGGCTATGGCGGCGCCGACATTGGTTCCCTTGGAATCGTTGAAGTAATTGACCCCGTCAATTTCCGCCACCCATTCGCAGCGGTGAGGCAGGCCCGGGAAGCGCCGCAATGTCTCCAGCATGCTGTCGATGGGCAGCTCCGCCGCGTAACCCAGTGCCAGGGCCGCCAGGGCGTTGTCGATATTGTGCTTGCCTTTGATTTTCAGCTCACTGGCCGGCATCAGCGGGTCCAGTTGCCACGCCAACCAGGTGCCGTCGTCTTCTTCAATGGTGCCGAAGCGACGGAACTCGGCGCGACCGCCAAAAGTGATGGGGACCGCACCGGCGCTCATGGGCGGCTGAGTCAGAACACTCTGGCTGTTGTACACCACCTGCTGCGCGCCGTAATAAACCCGCAACTTGGTCTGATGATAGGTGGGCAGATCCGGGTAGCGATCCATATGATCGGCGCTGATGTTCAGAATGGTGGCCACCTTGGCCCCCAGTTTGGGGACGCCTTCCAGCTGAAAGCTGGACAGCTCCAGAACATAGAGCTCGATGTCGTCGGCCAACAGATCCATGGCCGGCGTTCCGAGGTTGCCGCCCACGGCCACCTTCACGCCGGCATCGCGCGCCATCTCTCCCACCAGGGTGGTGACGGTGCTCTTGGCGTTGGAGCCGGTGATGGCCACAATCGGGGCCTTGGCGTAGTGCACAAACAGATCGATATCACCCACCACCCGGGCGCCGGCATTGCGCGCCTGCTGCAACTCGGGTGTGCTGAGCGGTACCCCTGGGCTGACCACAACCTCTTCGGCGCGGGCCAGTTGCTCGACGTTGAGCGGGCCGAAAAACACCCGATTTTTGCCGAATTCGCTTTCCAGCTCGGCACGCTTCGGATGATCGACACAGGTATCCAGCAGCGTGAAACGCTGACCGCGGCGCGCCAGAAAACGCGCCACAGAGACGCCGGTTACCCCGGCGCCCACGATGGCGGTATGGCTGCTTGTGGCGATCAATTGAGTCACAGTTGCTACTCTCTCCCGCTAGCGAAGTTTCAAAGTGGCGAGCCCGAAGGACACCAGCATGACGGTGATGATCCAGAAGCGCACAATCACGCGCGGCTCTGGCCAGCCTTTCAATTCAAAGTGATGGTGCAGAGGCGCCATCCGGAAAATGCGTCGCCCGGTCAGTTTGTAAGAGGCCACCTGCAAAATGACCGAGACGGTTTCCATCACGAAAATTCCGCCCATGATGAACAGGACAATCTCGTGGCGAACGATCACGGCCATCACCCCGAGCGCCGCACCCAATGCCAGTGCGCCCACATCGCCCATGAAAACCTGCGCCGGGTAGGTGTTGAACCACAGAAAGCCGAGACCGGCCCCGGCCAACGCGCTGCAGAACACGATCAATTCACCGGCGCCGGGGATATAGGCAATGTGCAGATAATTGGCGAACTCCACGTGGCCGGACAGGTAGGCAATGATGCCCAGCGCCGAGCCCACCATCACCGAGGGCATGATCGCCAGGCCATCGAGACCATCAGTCAGATTCACGGCATTGCTCGAGCCGACAATGACCAGGTAGGCGAGCACGATGTACGCCGGGCCCAGTTCCAGTGCAACACTTTTGAAAAAGGGCACAAACAGTTGTGTCTCGGCGGGCACCACAGCGGAGTAATACAGGAAGAAAGCCGCACCCAGACCGGCCACGGATTGCCAGAAGTACTTCCAGCGCGCCGGCAGGCCGCGCGAGTTGGACTGGACCACCTTGCGGTAATCGTCCACCCAACCGACCGCGCCGAAAATGGCGGTAACCACCAATACGACCCAGACATAACGGTTGCTCAGATCCATCCAGAGCAGCGTGCTGATAAAGATGGCCGCCAGAATCAGGGTGCCCCCCATGGTGGGCGTGCCGCTTTTGCTCAGATGTGTCTGCGGGCCATCGCTACGCACCGCCTGGCCAATCTGCAGATAATTGAGCCGCCGGATCATCCAGGGGCCCAGCAGCAGTGACAGCCCCAGAGACGTCAGCACCCCCAGAATGGCGCGCAGCGTCAGGTACTGAAACACGGCCATGCCGCTCAGGTATTCCTGTAGGTATTCCGCCAGCCACAGTAGCATCAGGTGTTGTCCCCCGTGTTTGCCAAGCCGCGCACAACCTGATCCATACCGGCGCTGCGAGAGCCTTTTATCAATACTTGCGTGTTGTCATCCAGTTGCGCCTTGAGCGCTTCAATCACGGCAAGATGAGAATCGTATGAGCACGCACCGGGGCCGAAGCTTTGCGCGGCCTCGGCGCTCAGCGGGCCCAGGGTGATCAGTTGATCAATGCCGCGTTCGCTCGCGCGCGCGCCCACCTCGCGGTGTAGCTGCGCGCCGTTCTCTCCCAATTCACCCATGTCACCCAGCACCAGAATGCGTGTGCCACTGTGGGCGGCCAGCACGTCAATAGCCGCTCGGACCGAGCCGGGGTTGGCGTTGTAACTGTCGTCGATGATCAGGGCGCCGCCCCAACCGCGCCGCGCGGCCATCCGGCCGGCAATCGGCTCGAAACTCTCCAGCCCGCGAGCGATGGCCTCCGGGCTCTGGCCCATGGCCAGCGCCGCTGTGGAAGCGGCCAGCGCATTGCGCACGCTGTGCTCGCCGGGGACGGGCAGGTGCACCTGTGCCTTGCCGGAGGGCGTAACCAGGGTGAAGTCCACCCCGTCGGGGCGATAGTGAATGGCCTCGGCCCGGCAGTCCGCCGCGGGATTTTCCAGCGCAAAGGTCAATTCGCGCCGCGCGGTCAAGCGGGCCCGCCAGCTCTCGACAAAAGGTTCATCCAGATTGATTATCGCCAGCCCCTCTTCCGGAAGGCTTGCGTAAATCTCGCCCTTGGCGCTGGCCACTCCCTCCAGAGAGCCAAAGCCTTCGATATGCGCGGGCATGACATTGTTGATCAGCGCCATGCCGGGACGCGCCCAGCGACAATAGGAGGCGATTTCGCCCGGGCCGCTGGCGCCCATCTCGATCACGGCATAGTCGTGAGTCGCTTCCAGCTCCAGCAAGGTCAGGGGCACACCGATGTGATTGTTCAGGTTGCCCCGCGTGGCCAATACCGCCCCGGAGCGAGTCAGAATCGCGGCGAGCATGGTTTTGACCGTGGTTTTGCCACTGCTGCCGGTGATCGCCACCAGCGGGCCGGTAAACCGGTCGCGGTTGGCGGCCGCGATCTGGCCCAGCGCCTCAAGCGTATCGGGAACCACCAGTTGTGGCAGATCCAGCTCGGCAAAGCGCTGCTCGACCACCAGGCCACAGACGCCGCGCGCCACGGCCTCTTCAAGAAAATCGTGGGCATCGAACCGTTCACCGCGCAGCGCGAGGAACAGATCCCCTTTGTGCGCATTGCGGGTATCGGTGGTGAGCCGGTGAAACTCGGCGTCGCCCTGATGCAGGCGGGCCCCCAGCCGCTCGGTGAGTTCAGACAGACGCATGGTACCAATCACGATGCCACCTCCCCGGATGCGCGTTTTTTCAGCCGGCGATCCAGTGACTGGCGCACCTGCTCCCGATCGCTGAACGTCAGGGTCTCATGGGCGAAAATCTGATAATCCTCATGGCCCTTGCCGGCCACCAGAATGGTGTCGCCCGAGCGCGCCTGCTGGACCGCCAGGTCAATAGCCTGGGCGCGATCGGCAATCACCAGGCACTGATGATCGTTGTCCATGCCCCGCAGAATATCGGCCGCGATCTGCGCCGGATCTTCCGTGCGGGGGTTGTCATTGGTCACGATGACGTAATCACTGTAGCGTTCTGCCAGCCGGCCCATCAGCGGGCGCTTTTCGGTGTCGCGATCACCCCCGCAGCCGAACACACACCAGAGGCGTCCGGTATTGTGTGACTGCAGGGCTTTGAGCGTATTCTCAAGCGCGTCCGGCGTGTGGGCGTAATCCACCACCACCTGAACGTCCTGCTGGTGTTCATCAATCACTACCGCTTCCATCCGTCCGGGTGCGGCGACCAGCTCGGGCACCACGCGAAGCACCGCTTCCAGGGCAAATCCGTGAGCACAGGCAACGCTGATCACACCGAGCAGATTACTGAGATTGAAATCGCCCAACAGTGGCGTGTGCAGTTCGCCACTGCCCCAGGGGCTGACCAGATGGGCACTGATGCCGGAGCGTTGTTCAAACCGATCGGTCAAATGTACATCGGCGTCGGTGTCACTGAGCGAGTAACTCAGCCCCGTCACTGATTCGGGCTTCTGGGCCAACAGACCGGCGCACCAGGCATCGTCGTGATTGACCAGGATGCGGCGCAGGCCGGGTTGCTGTAATAACCGCGCTTTCGCTTGACCGTAGGCGTCCATGTTGCCGTGGTAGTCGAGGTGGTCCTGGCTCAGGTTGGTGAACAGCGCTGTCCCGATTTCGATGTCGGCAACCCGATCCTGCACCAGACTGTGGGAGGAGACTTCCAGGGCGGTACAGGTCGCACCGGCGTCGGCCAGCTCGCGCAGTATTTTCTGCACCCCGATGGCATCGGGTGTGGTCAGACCGGTGTGAACCAGCGCCGGCAGTTGCTCGCTCATCGGGCGATCGGCTTTGAGCACGCCGTAACCGAGTGTTCCCAGTACCCCGGCGCGCTGCTGTAGAAGGGCAAACACCTGTGCCAACAGCAGGGCACAGGTGGTTTTGCCGTTGGTTCCGGTCACGCCCACCAGGGGCATGGCGTGACTGGGATGCGAATAGAAGCGGCCCGCAATGGCGCTCAATTGTTGTGCCAGCCGTGGCAGAGTCACGACCGGAATATCCGAGCGCAGAGTCAGCGCTTCCCGATCATCGTCGGCTTCCATGAAGATCGCGCTCGCACCCCGCGCCAGGGCGTCGTCAATGTAGTGCCGACCGTCAACTGCATGGCCTTTGATCGCCACAAAGAGGTCACCGGTCTGAATCTGCCGACTGTCCAGCGTCATGCCGGAGACCGAATACTGCTCAAGCCCCTCGAGGGAAGACTCGGGCAGCAGCGTGGCCAGGGTGATGGGTTCTCTTGCCAGCATCATGACAACGGCTCCCCGGCGGCTTTGCCGCGCGCCACACCGTCCTGCCGCTTGAGCAGCGGCGGCACCTGCAACATCCGCAACGCATCCTCGGCCACACGCGCAAACACCGGTGCGGCCACCTGGCCGCCGAAGTAGCGGGCATCAGAGGGCTCGTCGATGATCACCGCCGCGACAATGCGCGGATCGTCGGCCGGCGCCATGCCCACAAACGAGGCGATGTATTTGTTGTCCACATAACCACCGACACCGACCTTGTGGACGGTGCCGGTCTTGCCGGCTACCGGGTAGGAGGGAATTTCGGCCAGCGAAGCCGTGCCTTCGGTACTGACCGCACGGCGCAACATCTTGGTCACTTCCTGGGCCAGATCTTCATCGACCACCTTTTCGCCCTCAGTGGGCCCATCCACGCGCACCAGGGAGGGGGTACGACTGATGCCGCCGCTGGCCACGACACTGTAGGCCTGCACCAGTTGCATGGCGGTCAGGTTCAGGCCGTAGCCAAAGGCAAAGGTCGCACGCTGAATCGGCTGCCACTTCTGATAGTTGGGCAACAGACCCACCGCCTCGCCGGGAAAGCCGGTGCCCACGCCCTGCCCCAGACCCAGGCGACGGTACATATTGCGCACGGTGCTGGGCTCCAGATCCAGAGCCAGCTTGGTCATACCGACCTGGCTGGATTTGGCGATCACCTGACTCAGGGTCAGAGTGCCGTAATCGACCGGATCGAGCAGCGTTTTGCGACCCACCTGGGTGTAGCCGGGGCTGGTGTTGATAGTAGATTCGGGTGTAAACCGTCCGGTTTCCAGTGCCGCCATGACCGCCAGGGGTTTCATGGTCGAACCGGGCTCGAACAGGTCGGTCATGGCGCGGTTGCGCAGCGCCGCCGAACGCAGACCCGAGCGGTCGTTGGGGTTGTAGGCCGGCTGGTTGGTCATCGCCAGAATCTCCCCGGTCTTCACATCCATGATCACCAGTGAACCGCCAATGGCGCCGTTATTCTGCACGGCCGCCTTGAGTTCGCGGTGGGCCACGTACTGCAGACGCAGATCGATACTGAGAGCGAGATTGCGCCCCGGACGGGCCGACTGGAGCAGCTGGAGCTCCTTGACGGTGCGACCCCGCAGATCTTTCAACACCTGCTTGGCACCACTTTCGCCCGAGAGCCAGGCATCGTACGCCAGCTCCATGCCTTCCTGCCCGCGATCGTCAATGTCGGTAAAGCCCACCAGGTGTGCGGCGACCTCGCCCGCCGGGTAGTAACGACGGTATTCGCGCTGACTGTAGACACCGGGCACATCCAGCGCGAGCACGTCCTCGGCGACCTGCGGAGGCAGGTGGCGCTGCAGATACATGAACTCCTTGCTGCTGTAGCGCGACAGGCGCGACTCCAGCTCCGACTCCGACATATCCAGCGCGCGCGCCAGCTCGGACCAGAGGTGCGGCACCTGAATGAGCACCGAGGGGTCGGCCCACAGCGTCTCCACCGGCGTGCTGACCGCCAGCGGCTCGCCATTGCGGTCGGTAATCACACCGCGATAGGCGCTGATTGATTCGGTACGCAGGGTCCGGGCCTGACCCTGACCCTGCAGAAACTCGAAGCCCTGATCGGTATCGGGCAACACCTGCAGGCTGGCCAGGCGCCAGAGCAGTGCCGCGCCCACCAGGAGCACGGCCGCCGCGACGACCCAGACGCGCCAGCGCGCAATTGTCAGTGTCTGAGCCTTATTCATGCCTTTATTCATGAACCACCATCACTACGTCATCCACTCCGGGTAAACGCATATCCAACTCGTCCCGGGCGATCTGCTCCACTCGACCGTAGGCCGCCCAGGAACTCTGCTCCAGCATGTATTGCCCCCACACCACTTGCAGCTCAGCCGCCTCGCGCCGCAGGGTTTCCAGCTCGTTCACCCGGGTGCGGGTCGCATGGGTGGAAGCCACCACCGCCAGCGCCGATGCCACCACCAGCACCCAGAGCAACGCCACCATCAGCAGCTGCTGACGGTTACCGGTGCGCCTGGATGAAGGTGTTGCTGGCATCAATTGTTCCTCTTATTTGTTTGCGGGTGACCGGCCAATAATGTCGGGTTACTGTATTTTTTCCGCGACTCGCATAATGGCGCTGCGAGACCGTACGTTAGTGCTCACTTCCTGATCGTCCGCGCGGGCGGCCTTGCCACAACTGCGCAGGCGACGCTCCAGCTGGTCATCGGTCACCGGCAGCCCCGCGGGCAGCGGCTGTCCCTTTTCCTGACGCCGAATAAAACGCTTCACCACCCGGTCCTCCAGGGAGTGAAAACTGATGACCACCAGACGACCACCGGGCGCGAGCACCTCCAGTGCCTGTTCAAGCACCGATTCCAGATCCGACAATTCATCATTGATATGGATCCGGATGGCCTGGAAGGCCCGGGTTGCCGGGTGCTTGCCCTTTTCCCAGGCGGGATTCGCGGCTTTGACAATCTCTGCCAGCTGGGCGGTGCGGGTGATGGGCCGCTCGGCTCTTTCCGCCACCAGCGCCCTGGCCATGCGCTTGGCAAAGCGCTCCTCGCCATACTCTTTCAGCACCCGGACGATTTCCCCTTCCGGTGCCCGCTTGAGCCAGTCCGCCGCGCTTTCACCCCGGGACTGGTCCATGCGCATATCCAGCGGACCGTCCTTGAGAAAGCTGAAACCACGTTCGGCCTCATCCAGTTGCGGAGAGGACACGCCCAGATCCAGCAACAGACCTTTGACCTTTCCGGTCATTCCGCGCTCCGCCACCAGGCGGCTCAAATCGGCAAAGGAGGCCTGCTCGATGGCAAAGCGCTCGTCCTGGCCCATACGCTCGCGCGCCACGGCCAGTGCCTGGGCATCCTTGTCGATGGCCAGGAGCGTTCCGCTCGGGGACAGACGCTGCAGAATGCGGGCACTGTGCCCGCCCCGACCAAAGGTGCCGTCGACATAGAAACCGTCAACGTCCTGGACCAGGGCATCGACGGCTTCTTCGAGCAGTACCGTCTGGTGGGAAGAATCGCTCATGGCGCACCTTGTTATAACGTTGCTGTAAAATTGTCGGAGCGTTGAAAATTCGGTTTAGAATGTCAGCGATTGCAATTCGGGTGATATCTGGCTCGTGACCGGCTCTTCCAGCAACTCCTGCCAGCGCTCTTCGTCCCAAAGCTCCATTTTGTTGCCCAGCCCCACCAACATCAGCTTTTTCTCAAGGCCGGCGTAGGTGCGCAGCGTGGGTGGCACCAGAATGCGGCCATTGCCGTCCATTTCCACCGGTGTGGCATAGCCGATCCACAACCGCTGGATGCGGCGTGCCGCCGGGTCGAGCATGGGCAGACGCTCGATGGTGGGCAGTTTTTCCTGCCAGGCCGGCTCCGGGTAGACCAGCAGGCAGCGCTCTTCGGTGTGCGCCGTGAGCACCAGGCGACCCTCACAGCTCGCCGTCAACGACTCGCGGATGCGAGTCGGAATCGACATGCGACCCTTGGAGTCCATATTGATGGCATGGCTACCTGTTAGCACGGTCCACCTTCATCGGCGCTGATCACCTATTTCCACTTGTTCCACTGATTGGCAAGTCTGGCCACTGGATTTGGCTGGAATTCCACAAAAAACCACTATTAACCACTTTTTACCACTATTGGCACACTATAAATCCGGCCGGATCAAAGTCAAGCAATAGAGAAGCAAAATGCGGCGAACAGCACGCTATCTGTCGGGAAAGCTGTAGGTATAAACAGGAAAGGGGGCTTGAAGTCCTGGGTCAACATGGAGCTTCAAGATAAAACTCAGAGACTTGGCTCACAAACTTAATGTAATACATTAAGTTTGTGATTTTTTTGCATTAAAAAAATACGGGGATAGAATCTGAGGGACTAAAAACCGGTCCATGGCGCCTTATCAGGCGGTGGGCGCCGGCCAGGGCGGCCGGAGCACAAGCAATAATAGTCGGAGTCGGCCGATAAGCCGGGTTCTGTCTTGGACAATCATTCATCTGGGATATGCGTCACCGCATACCTCAAGCGACCTACCCGAACCCGGTACGGGCCGCACCATCGGGTTCCTATTTGGTCTTGCTCCGAGCGGGGTTTACCATCGCCGCAGACTGTTGCCAGCTGCGCGGTGCGCTCTTACCGCACCTTTTCACCCTTACCGGCGACCGAAGTCGCTTAGGCGGTATCCTTTCTGCTGCACTTTCCGTAGGCTCTCGCCCCCCAGGCGTTACCTGGCGCTCTGCCCTGTGGAGCCCGGACTTTCCTCCCCGACGCAAGCGCCGAAGCGACTGTCTGGCCAACTCCGAATGAGCAGATTACCCGCGGCAAGCGCGAGGCGCAAGACCACATCTGTGAAATAATGGCATCAAACCCTACAAATCCTCCAAAAACGTGAACGACTGCATTTACAATGCGCGCCCGAACGAAGATATTAGGCCACTGGCGACCGGCGGACTATACGACAAACTCCGGACGCCAGCGATCACCAACATATAATTAAAAGGAGACGCCTGTGAAGCACCCTCACAAGCTGACAGCCCTCTCGCTGGCCATTGCCGCCAGCTTCAGTCTGCACACCTCGGCCCAGAGTTCACCGGCACTGGAAGAAATAGTGGTCACTTCGCAAAAGCGCGAACAGAACCTGATGGATGTTCCCATTTCGGTCAACGCCATGGCCGGCGAGAAAATCGACGAGTCCGGCATCACCGGCATCGAGCGCATGGCCGATTATATTCCCAGCCTGAACATGACCCAGACCGGGATCGGCACCACCATCTCCATTCGAGGCATCAGCTCCGGCGTCAACCAGGGCTTTGAGCAGTCCGCTGCCCAGTTTGTGGACGGCGTCCACTTCGGCCGCGCCCAGCTCAGTCGCGCCCCCTTTCTCGATATCGAGCGGGTGGAAGTACTGCGCGGCCCCCAGAGCATTCTGTTTGGTAAAAACAGCACGGCTGGCGCCATCAGCATCACCACCGCCCGCCCCACCGATGAATTTTTCGCCAAGGTCTCCGGACTGATTGAGCCCGAGCACGGCGAGCAGGATGTTCGCGCCGTGGTTTCCGGCCCGCTGACCGATCAGCTCTCGGGCCGCCTGGCGGTGCTGGACCGCCGCATGGACGGCCACTACACCAACACCACCCTGAACCGCGATGAAACCGGGGAGGACGACCAGGTGGTGCGCGGCACCCTGCACTGGCAGCCCAACAACCAGTGGGATGTGACCCTGAAGCTCGAAGACGGCTCTTTTGACCAGGAAGGGCGCAATCTGGAGGTGATCAACCCGGTCGAGCTGCCTGTTGACGGCGCCGTGCCCTATGCCGACGTTCTGGCGCAACTGACCAACGCCCTCAGCGGCGGCCAGGATGTTTATCAACTGGACACCACCCAGGACTTCAAGCGCCAGTCCAATGGCGATTACAGCTACAACGACACCCGCACTGGCATGTTGGAGATCGAAACCAAGTTGGGCGATCACAGCCTGACCTCGATCACCGGCTATAACGCCTACGATTACGAAGAGCTGTGCGACTGCGACTTTGTCGGCGTTCCCCTGTTCAACATTCTGTCGCAGGAGGATTACAGCCAGTGGAGCCAGGAGCTGCGTATCGCTTCGCCCCTGGGCGGCGAGTTCAGTTACCTCGGCGGTGTATTTTTCCAGACCAGCGACCTGAGCTTTGATGACGCCATCCGCGTGCCGGCCGACAGCATTCTGCCGCCCGCCCTTCAGCAGGCCGGCATCGATAATGCCACCATGCTCAATGGCACGGCCAGTCAGAGGGATTTCCAGCAGGACAGCGACATTGCGGCCATCTTCTTCCAGGGCACCTGGGAGTTGACCCCGGATCTGCGTCTGACCGCCGGCGGTCGCGTGACCGATGAAGAGAAAACCGCCAGCCGTCGGCAGTATCACACCACGACGGACAGCGGCACGGGTGCGACCACCGAGCTTCCGATCGGCACGCCCACCGACCCTTACCAGAACTTCCTCTACGGCCTGTTCAATATCGAGCCCTACGAGACCCTGAGCGACACCCGCTCGGAGTCAAACTTCACCCCGTCTCTGACGCTGGAATACGACCTGAACTCGCTGGACATGGTCTATGCCAGCTACACCACGGGCTTCAAGTCCGGTGGCTTTGATGTTCGCTCCAACGCCCACCCGGACCCGGCGGTCAACAACGCGGTCAACGCCACCAGCGGCAGTCCGCAGCCGATCGAGGGGGTGTTCGAGTTTGAGGAAGAAGAGGTCAAGAACTACGAGGCAGGCGGCAAGTTTGTGTTTGCCGATGGTCGCGCCGAACTCAACACAGCCGTTTTCTACACCGAGTTCGAGGACCTGCAGACCAGCCAGTTCGACGGCGCCTTCAGCTTTAACGTGACCAACGCGGCCGAGGCCACCATTCGGGGGCTGGAAGTGGATGGACGCTGGAAACTGCACGAGAGCCTGATGCTCAACGGCGGCTTTGCCTGGATCGACTTCGAGTACGAGGACTTCCCCACGGCCCAGTGCTATTTCGGGCAGGCCCCGGGACAGACCCAGTGTGACGCCTCCGGTAAAAGCCGCGAATTCACCCCGGAGCTGCAGGGCAACCTGAGCCTGAATCACACCGCCGAGCTGGGACGAGACCTCAGCCTGGGCAGTACGCTGGACCTCATTTACAGCGATGACTACCTGGCTTCACCCACGCTGGACCCGCGCATGCAGCAGGACAGCTACGTGAAGATCAATGCCCGCATCGCCCTGAGCGGCGCGGACGATCGCTGGGAGCTGGCGCTCATCGGCAAGAACCTGACCGACGAGGCCATCGTGAGCTACGCCAACGGCCTGCCGGTCGCGACCGTGCTGACGCAGGGTACCGGGACCGGTTATTACGCTTTTTATGAACGTCCACGCAGTGTAGCCCTGCAGGGAACCCTGCGGTTCTGATCGGGTTGCGGCGGATGCGCCTTAGGGAGCGTGACGCTTGGGCAACGGCGGATGCGCCTTAGGCTTATCCGCCCTACGCGACCTGCCGTGGTATCCGTAGGGCGGATAAGCTGTAAGCGCATCCGCCGTAACGGGGCGTGAATTTACCCCAAAACTATTTCTGATCAATCGCCCACTGATACAGGGCGTTTTTCTTTACGCCGGTAATCCGGGCGGCCAGGGCGGCCGCCTGTTTTACGGGCAGATCTTCCAACAGGATTCCCATCACCCGCTCTGCCTCGGCATCCAGCCCCTCATCGGCGCGCGCCGGAGCACCGGCGACCAACAACACTATCTCGCCGCGCTGCTGATTGCTGTCCCCCGCCACAAACTCCACCAGCTCCGCCAGAGGCCCGCCCTGAATGGTCTCAAACGTTTTGGTCAGCTCCCGCGCCAACACCGCCTCGCGCTCCGGGCCAAACACCGCCTCCATATCCTGCAGACAGGCCAGGACCCGATGGGGGGCTTCGTAAAATATCAGAGTACGCCGATCGCCCGCGAGCGCGTCCAGCCAGTTTCGACGGGCATTGGTCTTGGCCGGGGGGAACCCTTCGAAGGAAAAACGATCTGATGCCAGACCCGAGGCACTCAGCGCGGCGGTCAGAGCGCAGGCCCCCGGAATGGGCACCACCGGAATACCGCTCTGGCGAGCGGCGCGCACCAGTCGATAGCCCGGGTCCGATACCAGGGGCGTGCCGGCATCGGAAATCAGTGCCAGCGACTCACCGCCGGTCAGACGCTGCAGCAAATCATCCGTGCGGCGCTCGTCACTGTGGTCGTGATAGGGCACACAGGGGGTGGAAATGGAAAAGTGTGACAGCAGTCGCGCACTGTGACGGGTATCTTCGGCCGCAATCAACGCAACTGATTGTAGAGTTTCTACCGCACGCGGTACCATATCAGCCAAATTGCCGATGGGCGTGGCGACCACATAGAGTGTACCGGACAGTTTGCCGGACGGTGAACTGAAGGGCGCGCTGGAGGGGTTCATAATCCATTTCTCATCGTTTTATCGCATCACAAAGGTTACGTATCATGCATCACCGGGGATTGTTGTGCACACTTCTGGCGCTGAGCGCCTGGCTACTGGCCAGCTGCAGCAGCACGCCGCAACCCGAAGAGGACATCGATCTGACCGACGGCCCCATGACCCAGGAGGCCATCAATGAGCGGGTCAGGGATCTGGTGGATCGGGCCCGCGACAGCGAGTCGCCCGAGCGTGAGCGCCACCTTCTGCAGGCCGCCGAACTGCTGGTGGCCCAGGAGGAGTTCGATTGGGCGCGCAACCTGCTGACCTCCATTGATCGTCAGCAACTCGATGACACCGCCTTTGTGCGTCACACGGAACTCCTGGGCCAGGTTTCCATTGCCGAAGGGGCCTATTATCTGGCGCAGCGCATTCTAACCAACCCCCGTCTGGAACAACAGTGGCAGCGCATGGAGCCCGAGCAGGAAGTGGCCGTGCGCCAACTGCGCGCCCGCCTGTTCGACCGGCTGGGCGATATCAGTGAGAGCGTCGCCGAGCGCATGCAGATCAGCAGTCTGCTCGCCGACGAAGAGGCGGAGGCGGACAACCGGGAGCAGCTGTGGCAGACGCTGATGTCCCTGTCCCGCGACCAGCTCCAGATCCAGGCCGAAGAGGCCGGGCAAAGACAGCTGCGCGGCTGGTTTGAACTGGCCGCTCTGAGCAAAAACAATCAGGGCAATCTTGAACGCCAACAGTCCCAGGTCGATCAGTGGCGCCAGGAGTGGTCCGACCACCCCGCCAGCCGGTCGCTGCCAAAGGATCTGCAACTGCTGCAGAAACTGATTGATGAGCAGCCGCGTCAGATTGCGCTACTGCTGCCCCACCAGGGGAACCTGGCGCGCGCGGCCGAAGCGGTGCGCGACGGCTTCATGGCCGCCTACTATCAGGCCCAACAGGATCAGAGCCAGCTGCCCCAGATTCGTCAGTACGACACCGGTGCCCAGAACGACATTCTGAGCGTTTACGAAAATGCCATCGCCGAGGGGGCCGAACTGGTCATCGGCCCGCTGGACAAGGAACAGGTACAGACCCTGTACGAACAGGATGAGTTGCCCGTGCCCGTGCTCACCCTCAATTACACCGACGCGGCGGCGGCCGCCGAACCCGGCTACCGGGAAGCGCCCGAGGGGCTCTACCAGTTTGGCTTGGCGGCCGAGGATGAAGCCCGCCAGGTGGCCCGTCGGGCACTGCAGGACGGCCATCGGCAGGCCATGATCCTTACCCCCAATCGCAACTGGAGTGAGCGCAGCTCCCAGGCGTTTGCCCGCGAGTGGCGGGAACTGGGAGGCGAGGTGGCGATCGACAGTCAATTCCCCGGCAGCGGTGACTATTCGCGTATCATCCAGCAGACGCTGCTGATCGATGAAAGCCAGGCCCGCCACCAGGAGCTGGTGCGGCTGTTCGGCACTCAACTGGAGTTTGTACCCCGGCGCCGACAGGACCTGGACATGATCTTTCTGATCGCCCAGCCCGAACAGGGCCGGCAGATTCGACCGACGCTGGCCTTTCACTATGCCGGCGATCTGCCCATCTACACCACCAGCCATATTTACTCCGGCGAACGCGACACCAAGAGCAACCGGGACCTGAACGGGGTACGCTTCAATACCCTGCCCTGGCTGCTGGACCGGGAGTTTGAGGAAAAGGCGGTGCTGGAGGAACACGCCCGGGCCTCCGCCATCTACAGTCGCCTGCACGCTCTGGGCGTGGATGCCTACCGGCTCTATCCGAGGCTGCCGCAACTGGCACAGATTGACGATGCGCGCCTTTACGGGGCGACCGGCTCGGTACGAATGCAGCCGGGCGGACGACTGGAGCGGGAGCTGGTCTGGGCCCATTTTGAAGGCGGCGAGGCCAAACCCTTGAGCAGCGCGGCCAGCAGCAAGGACACCAGGGAGGATTTTACCGATGAGCTTCAAGTCCCAAAATGGCGTTGACCGGGGCCAACAGGCCGAACAACGCGCCGAAGCCTACCTGCAGACCCAGGGGCTCTCGCCCCGCGCACGCAACTACCGGTGCAAGGCAGGCGAGATCGATCTTGTTATGATGCAGGACCAGACGCTGGTCTTTGTGGAAGTGCGCCTGCGCAGCAACCGCCGTTTTGCCGGCGCCGCCGAAACCGTGGATTGGCGCAAGCAGCAGAAGCTGATTCGCGCGGCCCAACACTATTTGCAGCGCCACGGCCTGACCGACAAGGTGGCCTGTCGCTTTGATGTCCTGGCCATCGATGCCAACGCGCCGGACCAACCACTCACCTGGTTGCGCGATGCTTTCGGTACCGCCTGACAGTCGCTTCAACGACCATCGCCTGATCATTGACCGCCAGAACATAGAGAGCCTGATTTATGGAGCAAAGGGTCATCACCCTGTTTCACGAAAGCATCGAAGCCACCATGCAGACCGGAGAGAGCCTGGCGCCGGTCATTGCGCAGGCGAGCGAGGTCATCGTCGAGGCACTACTCAACGGCAATAAAGTGCTGACCTGTGGCAACGGCGTGTCCGCCGCTCAGGCCCAGATTCTCACCAGCTGCCTGCTGCACCGTTTTGAACAGGACCGCCCGAGCCTGCCGGCCCTGAATCTGGGCTCCGACATGACCACCCAGACCGCCATCGCCAGCGACAGCGGGGTCAATGATATCTACGGCAAACAGTTGCGCTCACTGGGCCATGAAGGGGACGTGTTGGTGCTGATTACCAGCACCGGCAATGCCGGCAGCCTGCTGCAGGCGATCAGCGCCGCCCACGACCGGGACATCCGCGTGATCGCGCTCACCGGCGGTGACGGGGGCGATGCCGCGGCACTGCTGGATCATCGAGATATCGAGTTGCGCGCCGCCCTGCCCTCGGCGGTGCGGGTCCATGAAGTACACCTGCTGACCGTATTCTGTCTATGCGATCTGATTGATCAACACCTGTTTGGAGGTTTTCAATAATGGCCAGTCGATTGTTTCCCGTGTTGCTTTTGCTGAGCCTTGTGCTGAGCGCCGGCTGCACCACCCTGGTCGACGCCACCACCAGCAAACCCATCAAGCTCAATCCGGGGGAGCGCTCCCTGGGCATGCGGATTGACGACGGCAAGCTGGAGACCATTGCCAGCGTCAACATCAACAAGGCGCACGAACGGCTCGATGAGGCCCCGATTGCCGTGCACAGTTACAACGCCGTAGTGCTGCTGGTCGGACAGGTGCCCAACAAGGAATTGCGCAGCCTGGCCGGCGACACAGTGGGAAAAATCCACAGCGTGCGTCAGGTTCACAATGAGCTGGAAGTCGAGGCGCCCATCACCTTTCTCACCCGCTCCAAAGACACCTGGATCACCACCAAGGTCAAAACCAAACTGCTCGCCAGTCGCGATGTGGAAGGAGGCCGGGTCAAGGTCATTACCGAGAACGGCAGCGTTTTTCTGATGGGGCTGGTCTCCAGGGCTGAAGGCAACAAAATCACCGAGATTGTCCGCCACACCGGCGGTGTCAAAAAAGTTGTGCGTGTGTTTGAATATATTGACTGACACAAAACAACAACCAACAAAAAGGATTGATCCATGGATATCTCAACGATTGTGATTCTGGTCATCATCGCGGCGCTGGTCTTTTACATGATCGGCATCTACAACCGTCTGGTCTCGCTGAAAAACCGGTTCCAGAACGCCTTTGCCCAGATCGAAGTCCAGCTCAAACGCCGCTATGACCTGATCCCCAACCTGGTGGAAACCGCCAAGGCCTACCTCAGCCATGAACGGGAAACACTGGAGGCGGTCACCCAGGCACGCAACCAGGCCATGGCCGGGCTCAACGCGGCGCGCAACGCCCCGGGCGACCCCCAGGCCATGAAGCAACTCAGTGGCGGCGAGAACGCCCTGACTGGCGCACTGGGCCGGCTGAACATGGTGATGGAAGCCTATCCGGACCTGAAAGCCTCGCAGAACATGATGCAACTGACCGAAGAGCTGACCAGCACGGAAAACAAAATTGCCTTTTCACGGCAGGCGTTCAATGACTCGGTGATGGCGTACAACACCTACCGTCAGAGCTTCCCGCCGGTAGCGGTCGCGGGCCTGCTGGGCCACGGCGAAGACGCGGCACTGCTGGAATTCGCCGACAGCGAAGCCATTCAGAAAGCGCCCAACGTCTCATTCAACTGAAAGGTCTCGTTCAACTGACCCGGGAAGCCCATGGATTTCTTTGAGCACCAGGAACTGGCCCGACGGGCCACCCGCCGCCTGGTACTGCTGATGGCCCTGGCAGTACTGGCACTGATTGCCCTCACCACGGTGCTCTTTGCGGTGGTCACCGTCTCGTTTGGCGCTACTGACACCGTCAGTCTGAGCCAGGGCAACCTCTGGACGACTCTGACCGAGCGGGTGGGCTGGCAGACGCTGGCCTGGATCTCCGCCCTGATCGGGTTGGGGGTACTCGGCGGCAGCCTGTTCAAATGGCTGCAGTTGCGCGGCGGTGGACGCGCGGTGGCCGAATCCCTGGGCGGCCAGCTGATTCCCGGTAACACCCAGCAGTATGAGCAGCGGCGCCTGCTCAATATCGTCGAGGAGATGGCCATCGCCTCGGGCATGCCGGTTCCGCCGGTGTACCTGCTGGATGAACCCGGCATCAACGCCTTTGCCGCCGGTCACGGGCCGCACGATGCGGTCATCGGCATCACCCGCGGCAGCCTGGAGCAACTCAACCGGGACGAGCTGCAGGGGGTGATCGCGCACGAGTTCAGCCATATCCTGCACGGCGACATGCGCCTGAACCTGCGTCTGGTGGCCATTCTCAACGGCATCCTGATCATCGGCCTGCTGGGCTATATGCTGATGCGCGGCGGCGTCGGCTACAGCGTGAGCCGCCGGCGCCGGGACGGGCGCATTGCCCTGCTGGGGCTCGGTCTGGTAGTACTGGGCTTTGTCGGCACCTTTTTCGGGCGCTGGATCAAGGCGGCGGTCAGCCGTCAGCGCGAGTTTCTGGCCGACGCCTCGGCCGTGCAGTACACCCGCAACCCCAGCGGAATCGGGGGAGCCCTGCAGAAAATTGGCGGCGCCCACGGCGGGTCGAAAATGCAGGCCAGCGACGCGGAAGAATTCAGCCACATGTACTTCAGCGAGGGTGGCACCAGCGCCCTGAGCGGACTGATGGCCACGCACCCACCGCTGGAGCAGAGAATCAAGCGCGTCATGCCCCAGTGGGACGGCGAATTTCCCACCGGCGAACCCGACAATACCGATGGCCTGGAGTCCGGGAGCGAACCACCCGAGAGCCAATCGAGCCAGCGGCCTGACGCACAAACCATCGCCACCGCCGTAATCGCCGGTGCCAGTATCGCCCAGGGGGACATTCAGCCCGAACAGCTGGAGCAGGCACGCCAGTTGCTGAAAGACATCCCCGAGTCCCTGCGCGAGGCGGCCCGCGACCCTTTCGCCGCCCGCGGTGTCCTGCTGGGGCTGCTACTGGCCGAGGATGAGTCGCTGCAACAGGCCCAGTGGCAGGAACTGGCCGAGGTCCTGGAACCCAAGGCCCTGGAGGCACTCAAGCCGATTATCCTGGAGAGCCAGCGTCTCCCCGAGACGGAGCGTCTGCCGGCCATCGAGCTGGCCATGCCCGCTCTGAAAGAGCTCTCAACGGAACAGCGACGCGACTACCTGAAAGCGCTTGACGGCGTAATACGGGCGGACGACAAGGTGAATCTGCGCGAGTGGATCCTCTATCGCATTGCTCTGCACAACCTGGGACAGACCGCCACCGGAAGACAGCGGCTGAAGCTGCAGCACTGCCGGGACGAGACTCGCCTGCTGCTGTCCATCGCCGCCATGAGCGGCGCGCGCGCCTCGGCCGATGCCGCTCATAAGGCCTTCGAAGCCGGCTGCCAGAGCCTGGAGCAGCAGTGGGAGCTCATGCCGTCGTCCCAGATCAGTCTGGCCCAGATGGATCGCGCTCTGGACCGCCTGACACAACTGCGGCCACTGGAAAAGCCCCTGCTGCTCAAGGCGCTCAAACTGTGTTTTGAGGAGGATGAACGCATCACGCCCACCGAGGCCGAACTCTATCGCGCCGTGGCCGATGCGCTCGACTGCCCCACCCCGCCGCTCGCACCCACCGATCAGCCCCGCGGTTAACATCGCCGCACGAGCGCGTATAATGGCAACTTTCGCCCACCAACGACATTGAGGTACTGACCTTGCAATTGGATCAATTGGATCAAGCGACACCCGAACAACTGAAACAGTGGGAAGCTGAACTGGCCAATGAATACCAGACCATCGTTGAGCAGAAGCTCAGCCTGGATTTGACCCGTGGCAAACCCTCTCCCGAACAGCTGAACCTGTCCGACGCACTGGACGGCATTCTCAAGGGTGACTACCGCGCTCAGGACGGGACCGACACCCGCAACTACGGCGGGCTCGACGGCGTCCCCGAAGGTAAGCAGCTGGGCGCCAACCTCATGGGCGTGAGCCCCGACAATGTCCTGGTGGGCGGCAACAGCAGCCTTACCCTGATGTTCCAGGTGATGCTGACGGCTCATCAGTTCGGCCTGGCCGGCCCGGAGAGCGCCTGGAAGAACGAGGGCGAGGTCAAGTTCCTCTGCCCGGTCCCCGGCTATGACCGCCACCACACCGTGTGCGAGCAACTGGGCATCGAGATGATTCCCGTGCCCATGACCGAAAACGGCCCGGATATGGATAAGGTCGAAGACCTGGTCAAGCAGGACAGCAAGATCAAGGGCATCTGGTGTGTACCCAAATACTCCAACCCCACCGGCGTGGTCTACAGTGATGACACCGTGAAGCGCATCGCCGGGCTGGGCAAGATCGCCGGCGCCAATTTCCGGGTGTTCTGGGACAACGCCTACGCCGTGCACGATCTGGTGGACAATCCGCCCGAGCTGGCCTGCGTGATGAGCGCCTGTGAGCGCCAGGGCACCGAGGACTCGGTGATCCAGTTTGCCTCGACGTCCAAAATCACCCACGCTGGTGCCGGCGTGGCCTTCGTCAACGCCAGCGCCGCCAACCTGAAAGGGTTCAAGCAGTTTCTGGGCAGTTGCACCATCGGCCCGGACAAGGTCAACCAGATCCGTCACAGCCGCTTTCTGCCCGACCGCGACGCTCTGCTCCAGCACATGGAAGGCCACGCCAAGCTGCTCAAGCCGCGGTTTGCCGCCGTGCTCGATGCCCTGGACCAGGCCTTCAGTGACAATGATCTCGGTCACTGGCAGGCTCCCAAGGGCGGCTACTTCGTGTCTTTCGACACCCGCCCCGGCTGCGCCCGGGAAACCGTGCGGCTGGCTTCCGAAGCCGGTGTGAAGCTGACGCCTGCGGGCGCCACCTTCCCCTACGGTAAGGACCCGGAGGACCGCAACATTCGTATTGCCCCCTCGGTTCCCAGCGTGAGCGAGGTCAAGGGCGCCATGCAGGTCTTCGTGATCTGCGTCAAGCTGGCCTCAGTGCGGGCTCAGCTGAAGGCCTGATACAGAAACCGCCGATTCCAGGGATGGATGAGGGCTCGCCTGCCTGGCGCCAATTAAACAGGCGCCCATAAAAAAACCACCGACACTTGTCGGTGGTTTTTTTATGTTCAGGACGAACGGGCCGAAATATGCTCCTGCCATTTCGGCATTTCCGCCATCCCTGGCGGTCATATGCGTGAGCACAGGGATGTGTAGTGAACTGCATTATGGGCGGAGCTAAACGCGTATCAGCGCGTCGCTCTGAGCTCTTCAGGCGCTGGCACGAGCACCACGGACGGTGCCTTGGCGGCCCTGGCGGCGTCGGCGGCCGCTACATAAGCAGACGCATCGGCCTGAGCGTGAGCCTGGATGATCACGGTGGCATTGGGCAGCTCGGCCCGGAGACGCTCAATATTGGAGCGAATCGCGCGCTCATCAACCCGGCGATTGTCGATCCAGATCTCGTTGTTCTGACTGAGTCGCACCACAATGTTCGGTTCGGCATCCGGCGGTGGCGGCTGATCGTTGGGCTCCGGCACGTTAGTATCCAGACCGACTTCCTTGACGAACGAGGCCGTCACAATAAAGAAAATCAGCATGATGAACACCACGTCGAGCATGGGTGTCAGATCGATCTCGTTACTATCGTCACCGCTACGGCTCTTCTTTCTTCTCACCGCACTTACTCCCGTTGTTATGATTAAATCACCAGGGGGCGCCTCGAAGGCAGACCACACCCGAAAAACAGACCCGAATACTATCAGCTTTTACCGTATTCTGACCAATCCTTTCTTTGCATCAGCCCTACATTCTACTCGCAGTGGCCCGGGTTTGGCACCCGGGCCCCTTGAGAATCGGGCCAATCCGGCGCTTTAGGGGCCATTCTCTCAGCTCAGGCGAACAAATCCAACTGATAGAAGGCCCGATCCTCGCGCAAATCCACAAATCGCACCCCCAGGCCCAACAGGCGCACGGGCCGGTCACCGCGCTCAAAGGCCTCCCGGCACAGTTCGCTGTAGTCCTCCAGGCGTACCTGGCTGCCGGTGCGCTCCAGTGTGGTGCTGCTGAAGTCGTCGAATTTGAGCTTCACAAACGCCTTGACCACCTGATAGTCATCTTCCAGGCGGCGCAGGCGCCGCACCAGCGACTGCAGCAGCGCCGGCAACTGTCCGAGACAGCCCTCCACGTCCGGCAGATCCCGCGCGTAGGTGTGCTCCACGCTCAGGGACTTGCGCCGGCGACTGACGCTCACCGGCCGGTCATCCTGCCCGCGACTGAGCTGATGCAGCCGCTGCCCGAAAGCGCCAAAGCGCTCACTGAGCTCGAACACGTCAAACTGGAGCAGGTCGCCGCAACGCACGACACCCATCTGGGACAGGCGTGTGGCCGTGGCCCGCCCCACGCCTGGCACCTTGGTCACCGGCAAATGCCGGACAAACTCCTCTGACGCGGCGGGCGGCACCACAAACAGCCCATCGGGCTTGCGCCAGTCGCTCGCCACTTTGGCCAGAAACTTGTTGGCCGCCACGCCCGCCGAAACGGTAATCCCGAGCTCGTCGCGCACTCGCGTGCGTATCGCCTCGGCGATACGGGTGGCACTGCCCTGGCAGAACTCGGTGCCGGTGACCTCTATGTAGGCTTCATCCAGGGATAAAGGTTCCACCAGCTCGGAGTAGTCGTAAAAAATATGGCGCATGGCGAGCGACGCCTCCCGATAGGCTTCCATCCGGCCGGGCACAATGATCAGGTCCGGACACAGGCGCTTGGCATAGGCCGAGGCCATGGCCGAACGCACACCGTACCGGCGCGCCTCGTAATTGCAGGTGGAAATCACACCGCGTCGATCGGCCGAGCCGCCCACCGCCATGGGTCGATTGCGCAAACCGGGGTCATCGCGCATTTCGATCGCAGCAAAAAAACAGTCGGCATCACAGTGAATGATCTTGCGCACGCAACAGACTCCGGGAACGGCGGATACTGTGATTATATACAGAAACGGCTTTTATTGCAGTGTTTGCCATAAACGTTCTTTCTACAGACTTTTCCGGGGACAAAGCCCCACGCTCGGCTCAACCGCCTTCAGAAACCCATAAAAAGCCGAAAACTCGCCTTTTTTACGGGATTTTGGCACAAATAACTTGAATTTTTATGGCAAAGTTTTAAGTTATAGCTGTTCGTGATTTCATAAACTTTAAAAACCCGTTTGAACTTCGTTTCAAAACAAAAAAGGAAGCACACCATGGCTGCACGTAAAAAACAGGTCGCCGATCCGGTGGCACAACTGGAACAACAGTTGGCCCAGGTAAAAACCCAGTTGATCAAAGCTCGCGCTCAAGAAGAAGCCAACGCTCAAAAAGTGGTAACAGCGGCGAATAAAGAAGTCGCCAAGGCGTCGGCCAAGGTCAAAAGCGCCCGCACCAAACTGGCCGCCGCGCGTAAAAAGAAAACGCCAGCCGCTGCCAAGCAGGCTGAAGCCGCCAAGGCCGCTCTGAACGTTGCGCGCGCCGCCGAATCCGGAGCCAAGGCCGCTCAAGCGGATGCCAAGCAAAAGCTGACTGAAATCAAAGCCTCGAACAAGCTGGCCGCCGAACACGCCAAAGCCACCGCCAAAGCCGAAGCGGCCATGGCCAAGGTTCAGCAGGCGGCGGCTCGCAAAGAAGCGGCCAAGGCCAAAGCAGCCGCGAAAAAAGCGGCCGCCAAAGCCAAGGTCAAAGCGCGTAAAGAAGCGGCTCGCGCTCGCGCTGCGGCCAAAAAAGCGGCGGCCAAAGCCAAGGCAAAGGCCAAGAAGGTAGCCGCGCGGACCAAAGCGGCGGCCAAAAAGGCCAACGCCAAAACCTCCACCACGCGCAAGAAGAAAGCAACGGCCAAGAAAACCACCGCCAAAAAAGCAACAACCAAGAAAGCGACTGCCAAGAAAACCACGGCAAAGAAAGCGACCGCCAAGAAGGCGACAGCGAAGAAAGCCACCGCCAAAAAACGCACGGCGAAAAAAGCCAGCGCCAAGCGCGGTCGTCCCGCCAGCAAGACCACGGCGTAACAGCGCCCTCGAGGCGGGACCCGCCGGGTCCCGTCTCACTCCTCCCCCTTCTACCCTCAACGCCTCGCTTTTATGTCCAACTCCAGCGTATCGTCATCGCTCTGGCGGCAATAAGCCCGGTAGTACAGGTCCTCACCGTAGTAACTCTGCGCATTGAAATCGACCACAAAGGTCAATGCCGGATGGCTTCCCAGCTCAGGCTCCTGCGCCAAATCGGGCTCGGGCATGGTCTCGGTCAACCACTCCAGTGATTGCATGTCACCCACACGATCCTGCAAGCGATTGACGCACTGGGTCCAAAGGTCTTCGCGCCGCTGGAACTCATCCTGCCACCAGGCCAACCACTGCTGTCGAACCCGCTCCGCTTCATCGGAGGCCGACTGCAGCTCCGCCAATTCCTGGCGTTTGAGTTCCCGCTCGCGCTCGCGTGCCTGCTCCTCGCGGTACTCTTCGCGCAACTGTTCAAACGAGACCCGACCGGAGGGCCGGGTTTCATCGATTTTCTCCAGGCTCGGGCCATCCACGAGCAGGCTGTAACTCTGCCCCTCTGAGTTGCGACAGGTAAAGCGGAAAACCGGATGATCCAGTGTGCTTCGGTCCAGGTGACTGGTACCCTCCAACAATTCGGCGCAGCGCGGAGAGTCTTCCACCAGACGGGCGGCATCATAAAGTTGCGGCAGGTGGCGCAGGTAGGACTTGGGAAGCCAGAGCTGCTCGAGCTCCACCGCCTGGGCATGAGCCCCAAACCAGAGGAGCCCGACCAGAGCCAGGGACTTGAGCGCGCAGCGCGATTCAGGCGGAGGGAAGTTGATCATCGGCAATACGTGAGTAGACATAGGCCGCTAACAGCAGGCGGCGTTCTTCGTCGGGGTCGGTGAACTCCACCCCGTAGACGACCGGGACTTTCTGTTCATGCTCCTGGGTGCTGCGTTCAACCCGCGAGCGCAGGACCGCGTCAATCTGCAGATCGCGGGCGATCCCCGCCACTTCGACCCGGGCGGTGACCAGAATCTTGTCGCCGATCTCCCCCAGCACCTGCTCCACTTCGAGGCGGGCGCCGGAAATGCTGATATCCGCAAAGGTGCCCGCCACATCGGCCGCCTCCAGGGCGGTGCGATTCAACACCATCACCGGCAGATTCACCTCCACCCGGGTCGCCTGGCGGATGCCCTTGAAACCCACCTCCTCGGGATACTCGAGATGCAACAGCGGGTAAGGCTCCTGCGCCTGATGTTCCACCGCACAGGTGAACACTCCGACGCCGTTGGCCACCATCATGCGCGCGACAACTTTCTGACCCGGACGCAAACGCAGCAGGCGCCCGTTCGCACGGGGAACAGACAGCAGCAGCGCCCGGCCCGGCAAAGCCCCTACAAAGCGGCAGGTATAGCGTTCGGAAATACCGGTGCTGGTCTGCACCTGGACCTGCAGGGGGTAACCGGGCAGTAACTTTAAGTCGTCGAAGGTCATGGCAGTACACTAAATGGTCGGCAACACACGGGTTGGCAATTGGCCCGCCTTACAGAGAACGGGCAACATTGCGCGCATCATAGCAAATTTGACGCCGATCGACGTCCGTTTCAGACTACTGGCCGCCACCAAACTCACCATTCCACTCCAGCAGCAACCGGGCCAGCGATTGCGCCTGGGCGTGCAGGGCCGACAATTCTTCGCGTGTTTCTTTGGGGCCCGTGTACAGTTTGACCTGGCGGTGGCGGTTGGCAAAACTGTGCTCCGGGTGCTGTGAGCGATAGACTTCCAGCTTCCAGCGCAGGCTGTGAACGGTATTGCGGTAATAGGCCAGCTTGGTCGCCAACGTAATGGGACGGGTACTCTCCAGGTCGGAGAAGCCGGAAAAATCCGAGGCCAGCACCACCACTTCGCGACAGCGCTCGGCGGCTTTGAGTGTGGCCGTGCGCTCACGGCCAATCAGCATGGCCAAGTCGCCGAACACTTCGCCGGGAGTAATCTGATTGATCGGCTCGCCATCGGCGTTTTCATCCGGGTACACATCGAGCTGCCCGCGCAGCAGAAAGTAAAGCCACTGATCCCGCTGACCGCGCTGTAAAACCAACTCGCCCGGTGCGTAGTGCGCGATATGCGCATGTTCGAGTAACAGCTCGAACTGCCAGTTATCCTGCTGTTTCACGACTTTGTAGAAAGGTATGGTCAAAAGCCAGCGCTCTACCGTGTCTCGGGGAAATCGATTCAGCGGTTTAATTTCCATAACGACGATAATCTCACGCTTTTCGTATTATAGGTTATAAGGACTGCACTCAACGGCCGGCGACCAAACCAGAGCTTCTTTCGAGGCATCATAGCCTTAACCTTTGATCAGTGACAACTCAACGATTGGCATCTTGAGAATTAAGTCCGGCTGTGGCATAACTACCCATTCCGAATCGGCTCATTCAGCCCATACCCCGAACTATTTGTTGTATCATGCCGTCAACAGATGATTAGAGTGCGGTCCTCGTGAAGAGCATGACCGGGCCCGCACATAATAATGAAGAATTTTGGGATCAGACATATGTTTAAATCCTCGGTGCCGTCCACTTTCATTGCGCTGCTGCTGTGCTCGATCGCACTGTCCGCGCAGGCAACCTCCCGTCTCAATGGCCTGGCGTCACACCAGGAGCTGGGTAGCGAGCAGTTTATCGGGGCACTCTATCTCGAACGGACCAGCGACAGCGCTCAGGAAGTACTCGATATCGATGGGTCCAAGCGCATGGAGTTACGTGTCATCGCCGAGGACGGCATCGCCGCCCGTCGTTTCAGCCGCATGTGGATTGAAGGGGTCGCGATCAACAACAGCGGCAGCGTCCTGAACACCCAGGCCGACAACATGGTGCTGTTTTCCAACATGGTACGCGGCCGGTTGCGTCCCAATGACATCATGAGCATTACCCTCAACCCGGGTGACGGCGTCGATGTCGATCTCAACGGGGTGAATCTCGGAACCATCGAAGACCAGGCTTTCTTCAACATCTTGCTGCGCGCCTGGGTGGGCAATGTGCCCCTGTCATCCACTTTCCGCCGCAACCTGCTACAGCCCAATGACATTGATGACGATCTGCGCCGCCGTTACCAGGCGGTGGAGCCGTCGGACCAGCGCATTGCCACCATTGAGGGCTGGGGCGAGCCGGAAGAGCCGGAGCCCGAGCCAGAGGCCGCCGAGGAGTCATCCCAGACCGCCGCGCGTCCCTCTCTGGACACCACTACGCCGTTGGTTACGGCTCTGGACATGCCCAACGCTTCTCTCGACGAACAGGAAGCGGAGCCTGAGCCGGAACCCGAGCCCCAACCGGAGCCTGAACCAGAACCGGAGCCTGAACCCGAGCCCGCTGTGGCCGAGGAAGAGGACGATGAAGAAGACAATGAGCCGATGCTGACCGCCGAATCGTTGCGTGCCCAGCAGGTTTACTTCTCTGACTTGATGCGCAGCGTGCTGCAGAACACCAGCTATCCCCGCCGGGCGCTGCAACGCAATCAGGAAGGTGAGATTCGGGTAGCGGTGGTGATCGAACGCAACGGTGAGGTACAGAGCCTGGAGATACTGGAAGAGTCCGACCACTCCCTCCTCAACCGTGAAGCCGAGCGGGCCATCAAGGCGGCGGCTCCCTTCCCGGACGTGCCGGACGTGATTCAGGGCGACGTTTACGAGTTCTCAGTGCCCTTCACCTTCGTGCTGCCCGATTGAAGGGTTCTGCCCGACTGATTGGTGGTTCTACCCGATCAGGCCATACGGCCCCCTGACTGGCGTCAGGGGGCCGTTTTTTTGCATCAGTGCTCGCGCGTCGCGCGCAACTCCACTTCAGGATAGCGTTCTTCAGTCAGTGAAAGGTTCACGCGGGTGGGCGCCAGATAGGTCAGATAACCGCCGCCATCAATCGCCAGGTTATCGGCACACTTGCGCTTGAACTCCTCCAGCTTTTTCGGATCGTCGCACTCCGCCCAGCGCGCGGTGGCCACGTTGACCGGCTCGTAGATGGCCTCGACTTTATACTCATCCTTCAGACGATAGGCCACCACTTCGAACTGCAGCACCCCGACGGCGCCCACCACGATATCGTTGCTGTTGATCGGGAAGAACACCTGGGTCGAACCCTCCTCGGACAGCTGCTGCAGACCCTTCTGCAGCTGTTTGGTCTTGAGCGGGTCTTTCATACGGATGCGCCGGAACAGCTCGGGCGCAAAGTGCGGAATACCGGTAAATTTCAGTGGCTCGCCCTCGGTAAAGGTATCGCCAATCTGGATCGTGCCGTGGTTGTGCAAGCCGATGATGTCCCCCGCCAGCGCTTCGTCCACCGCGCTGCGATCGCCAGCCATGAAAGTCACCGCATCGGCAATCTTCACATCCTTGCCCAGGCGCACATGGCGCATCTTCATGCCCTGGCGGTAGGTGCCGGAGCAGATACGCATGAAGGCGATCCGGTCCCGGTGTTTCGGGTCCATGTTCGCCTGGATTTTGAACACAAAGCCGGAGAGCTTCTCTTCGTCCGGCTTCACTTCGCGCTCGTGGGCCAGACGCGGCTGGGGCTTGGGAGACCATTCGACAAAATCGTTGAGCATCTCGCGCACACCGAAATTGCCCAGCGCCGTGCCGAAAAACACAGGCGTCATGCGCCCGGCCAGATACTCGTCGGCGTCAAAGGCATTGGTGGCGCCGCGCACAAACTCGATCTCCTCGCGGATGGCCTCGGCATCATCGCCCAGCAGCTCGGTGGCCTCGTCACTGTCCAGCCCCTGGATCTGGGTGTCTTTGGGGATGGTGTTGCCCTGCCCCCGCTCGTAGACGTGGATGGTGTCGTTGTACAGGTTGTACACACCCTTGAAGTCGATGCCCATGCCCAGGGGCCAGTTGATGGGCGAGGCGGTGATTTTCAGCACCGATTCGATCTCGTCCAGCAGGTCCACCGGGTCCCGGGATTCCCGGTCCAGTTTGTTGATGAACGAGAAGATGGGGGTATCGCGCAAGCGGCAGACGTCCATCAGTTTGATGGTGCGCCCTTCCACGCCCTTGGCCCCATCGAGCACCATCAGCACGGAGTCCACGGCGGTCAGGGTGCGGTAGGTGTCCTCGGAGAAGTCTTCGTGCCCGGGGGTGTCCAGGAGGTTGACGATCCGCTCCCGGTAGGGAAACTGCATGACCGAGGAGGTGACGGAGATGCCCCGCTCCTGCTCCATGGTCATCCAGTCGGATTTGGCGTGCGGCCCACGCTTGCCCTTGACCGACCCCGCCTGCTGGATGGCGCTCCCGAACAGCAGCAGCTTTTCGGTGATGGTGGTTTTACCCGCATCCGGGTGGGAGATGATCGCAAACGTGCGTCTGCGCCGGATTTTATCGGCAAAGCTGCCAGTGGACATAGTCGTTCTCGCCTTCGCGCAAAAGCGCGCATGATAACGTAAAAGCCCGGGTGAGCGGTAAAAGTGGCTTCGAGCCCTGTGATGCGTCACGTCCGGTCTGATTAGAGGCAAGGCTTTCCAAGACACGTTGCAAGTACGTCCCTGTAAACTCGAGAGCGCTAGTCCCACGGCTCACGGTCTTGGAAAGCCTTGCCTCTAACCAGACCTCAGTACTCTGTAGATATCAGTAGCTCAGCTCGCTCCCCGAAGAGTCAGCCCGTACATCCAAAACCTGCCGATGGAGCCAGAACCAGGCCCAGGCGCCCATGCTGAGGTTGGCCAGGGCCGTGGCGATGAAAATGCCCTCCAGGCCCCAGAGCCACTGGCCCAGAAAGGCCAGGGGCAGAAACACATAGCCAACCCGGCCGGCCGAGAGGATCACGGCGGGGAGCGGCTTGCCCAGGCCGTTGAAGGCGGCGTTGACCGACATCACGATGCCGTAGGCCCCGTAGCTGAACGGCACCACGGCCAGATAGAAACCGGCCACTCTGAGGACCTCCTTGTGCTCGCTGAACAGGCCGGCCAGATGGCTACCGAAGAGCCAGAGAAAAAGCGCGATCAGCAGGCCAAACCCCAGACAGAACAGCGTCAGTACGCGCAGCGCTTCGCCCATACGGTGGTACTGTCCGGCGCCGAGGTTCTGGCCGAAGAAGGGCCCGACCACTCCCGAGAGGGCGTAGAACACGATCAGCATCAGCGGCTCCAGGCGCATGGCCACGCCCAACCCGGCAACGGCATCGGCGCCGTAGCTGGCCACCATCATGGTGATCACGGCGCTGGCCAGGGGCACGATCACGTTGGTGACCATGGCGGGCAGGCCCACGTGAAAAATGGTCTTCCAGGAGGCCTTCAGGGCGGTCCAGCCCACCACCGGGTAGGTGATCAGCTTCACCCGGAAAGCCAGGATATAGAAGGCCACCAGCAGCGTGAGAATGCGCGTGATCAGGGTGGCCAGCGCCGCGCCCTGCAGTTCCAGGGCGGGAAAGCCGAGCAGACCGAAGATCAGAATCGGGTCCAGCGCGGCGTTGAAAATGGCGGCGGCACTCATCAGATACCCCTGGATTCGGCTCAACCCCAGTGCCCGCAGCGCCGAGAGGCACACCATGGGCACCAGCAGGCAGGGGGCACTGATGTACCAGATGGCCATGTAGTCGCGAATCAGGGGGATCAGGTCGGGCGTGGCGCCCAGAAACCGGAACATGGGCTCGATGGTCAACCAGCCCAGCACACACATACTGCCCGAGATCAGCAGGGTCAGGCTGATGGCGTCGGTGGCCAAGCGGCGCGCGGTGGCCGAATCGCCCTCGCCGATTGCCCGGGAAATCGCCGAAGAAGTCCCGGCGCCGAGGCCGATGCCCAGGCTGGTGATCACCAGCACCACCGGAAAGGTGAAGGTCATGGCCGCCAGCGGCTGGTTGCCCAGCTGGGCCACGTAGAAGGTGTCCACCACGTTGAACGACATGGTGGCGAGCAGCCCCCATACCATGGGCACGGCCAGGGCCCGCAGCTGCGCCGCCACGGGGCCTTCGGTTAGCGTTGCGGTCAGGTGTCGCGACATGAATCCCCAAAAAGGCCCGAATTAAAACTGGTAGGCGAGTATCAGGGCATCCTCCCGCCCTTTGCCCGCCGGATAGTAGTTGGGCCGTAGCCCCACCTCGGAAAATTGCTCCCGCTCGTAGAACTCGATGGCCTGGCGGTTGGACACCCGCACCTCCAGAAACAGCATGCTGGAGAAGGGGCGGACCCGCTCCCGCGCCAGAGTCAGCAGCGCGCGGCCCACGCCCTGGCGCTGCCATTGGGGGGCCACCGCAATGTTGAGCAGCTCACCATCTCCGCCGGCCCAGGCCACCACCACAAAGCCCACCAGCTGTCCCTGATGCTCGGCCAACCAGCAGTGGTGCCGTCCGTCTAGGCAGTCATCGTAGCTGGAGGCGCGCCAGGGGTGACTCTGGACTTGCTGCTCCAGCGCCATGACCGGCGCCACGTCCGCCCTTTCGAGCTCCCGAAAGGACAGTTTCAGGCCGGTGTGGGTGGTCTGTTCGAGGGGCAAGGGGTAGCCTTTCATGGGCGTTTCTTTGGACAGGGCTATTGATCAGCCGTGGATTCAAGGGGCAGCAGGGGCTGCAGCGCCCGCCACAGGTCGCGCTTCAGGAGCGGTTCGCGCAGCAGCTCCAACAGGCTGGGCGCAATCAGCGCCGGCTGATTGAAGGGTTCCAGTTGGATGTTCTGCCAGAGCGACTCGCGATAGTCGGTGCCCTCCGGCAGATAAAAGCGGGCCGCTTTTTCGCCCATGAGCAGCAGCTGGCGCACCGGGCGCTGGGCCAGCTCAATTTCCAGCCAGGTGTGCAGCTCGGCCTGGGCGTCCTCGACGCGCAGGTGCACCGCCGGATTGTGCACCGAGGGCCAGGCCAGCACCTCCTCGCGCACGCCGCCCGCCTCGTGGGGCTGCAGCGCCTGGAGGATATTGCGCAGGAGCCGATCCGTGGGCATGGCGGCTCTGGGCACCCGGGCATCAAGCACCAGCACCGGCAGCGGTGACCGCCAGATACTGAGGGTGAAAGGCTCGAGCTTTTCGCGCGGCGGTTCGGTCTGTTCGGCCACTTGCGCGGCCGCCCGCTCCACCGTTGCCCGTTCCTTCGCCGAAGCGCGACCGGACATACCCTTGAGCACCTCGTCCACACTCGCCGACGCGGGCTCGCGTCGCAGCGCCTCGGGCCCGGTGTGGGGTTGAGCCTGGCTCTGATGACTCTCGGGCCCGGCTACTCCGCCTTCCGCCCGGGCCGACGGGTCGTTTTCCGGCGAGACCAGCACCGGCAATTCGCAGGCCACCGGTTCGGGTGCCAGAGGCAGACGCCAGCGAGGGACGTAATAGTCCACGCCCAGCGCGTTGAGATATGCCTGCCGTTGGTACTCGTTCATGGGTCAAACAGCCCGCCTGAGAAATGTGTCGACCGGCATTCTAGCAAAATCCCCCGGCGAGCGCGGCCCCAAAGCCACAATGGAATCCGTTATACTCGGCCTTTTTTGCGAGACTGACACCATGTCCGATATTCCCTACGCCCAGATCGTCCAGGCCGCCAAAGACGCCGGTGCCGCCATCATGGGCATCTACGCCCAGGACTTTGACGTGCACACCAAGGACGACAACAGCCCGCTGACCGAGGCCGATATGGCCGCCCACCGCACGATTACCCGGGCGCTGGAATCATTGACGCCGGATATTCCCATCCTCTCAGAAGAGAGCGAAAACGCCCCCTGGGAAGCACGCCGCCAGTGGACCCGCTACTGGCTGGTGGATCCGCTCGACGGCACCAAGGAATTTGTGAAGAAAAACGGCGAGTTTACCGTCAATATTGCCCTGATCGATCGGGGCGAGCCGGTCTGGGGCGTGGTGCACGCGCCGGCGCTGGGCAGCACCTATCACGGCGGCACCGCCACCGAAGGTGCCTGGAAGGAACTCGAGTCCGGCGAGAGTCACCCGATCCGGGTCCAGACGCCTCCTACCGGAAAAACCGGTTGGCGCATCATGGGCAGCCGCTCCCACCAGAGCGAAGCCTTCAAGGAGTTTGTCGCCGACTTCGAACAGCCGGACATCAAAAGCGTGGGCAGCTCGCTCAAAATCTGCCTGGTCGCCGAGGGCGAAGCCGACCTCTACCCGCGCCTGGGGCCCACCTGCGAATGGGACACCGGCGCCGCACACGCGGTACTGCTCGGAGCCGGCGGCCAGCTCAACCACGCCGAGACCGGCGAGCCCCTGCGCTACAACCAGAGCGACTCGGTACTGAACCCCTTCTTTATCGCCAAGGCCTCCTGAACCATGACCGCCGTCGATAAAAGCGAACGGGAAAAAATGCTCGACGGCGAGCTGTACGACCCCATGGATTCAGAACTGGCCGCAGCGCGTCGCAAGGCGCGCCTGCTGACCGAAAGCCTTAACGCCAGCCGCGACAACGAAGTCAAAAAACGCCGCCAACTGCTCAGAGACCTCATCCCCCGGGGCGGCCAGAGCGTCTGGATGCAACCGCCCTTCTACTGCGACTACGGCAGCAACATCACCCTCGGCGAAAAGGTCTTCTTCAACTTCAACTGCGTCGTCCTGGATGTAGCCCAAGTGCACATTGGGGCCCGCACTCTCTTTGGCCCCGCCGTGCAGATTTACACCGCCACCCACCCCATGAGCGCCGAAGAACGAGCCAGTGGTCTGGAGCTGGGATTTCCCATCACCATCGGCGAAGACGTCTGGGTCGGCGGCGGTGCGATCATCTGCCCGGGCGTCACCATCGGTGACCGGAGCGTGATCGGGGCGGGGAGTGTGGTTACAAAAGATATTCCGGCGGATGTGTTTGCAGCAGGCAATCCCTGTCGGGTGATTCGGGATATACCTGAGAATACCCACGCGCAGTCGTAGATGTGAGTCAGTGGCCGTCAGCTCACGTCTTCACGGTTCGAGAAAAAGCGGTGATCCGGATGGGACAGAGAGATCAGATTGGCCCAGCTGCTGGCGAAAATCAACGGGGCACACGCCTTTGTAGCGCTTGAAGATACGGGCGAAATACGAAGGATCCCGGAATCCGGTCATGTAGGCCACATCCACCACCAGGGCCGAGCGGTTGTGCAACAGCTGCGCGGCCTTTTCCACCCGCTGGCACAAGAGGTATTCCTGGAACGTCTGGCCGTAGCTCTTTTTGAAGAAGCGGCTGAAACGGTAAGGGGTCATGCCGCACAGGCCCGCCATTTCCTCGAGGCTGATCCGGTCGGCGAGGTGGTCACTGATATGGGCCTCCACCCGCTGCAACAGGCGGGCGTCGTCCACCAGGGCGCCTACCCGGACCTCCACGGGGAGTCGGTCGTCGCGCTGGACCACGCTGGACCGGCCCCGATCACGCCGTTGCATCTGTTGCAGCTGGCTCAGCTCGGTGTGCAGGCTTGCGATCTGACTGGACTGGACCGGCTTTACCATGTAATCCCATACCCGGGCATGAAACGCCCACACGGCCAGCTCCTCGGAGTGCTGTTCGGTCAGCATGATGAGGGGCAGGGAAGGAAAACTGTGCTTGGTCAGCCGCAGGACATTGAGACTCGCCCGGTCGGGATAATCGTATTCCAGTACCAACGCATGGGTCTGTCCCTGACGGACACTGTTGCCGTCAAAGCCGTCGCCGGAAAGCCATTTGATGGCGAATCGTTGCTCAAACCTCGCCACCGCAGATCCGTCATTTACCTCCTGCGTCAAATCCACCCAAAGTAACGCGAACTTCTCCATCGGTCTGAACCCACTCCTTAGCCAGAGTTGACCCGTCGCCAGAGTTGGCCCCGGGGAACTGGAGCAATCCAATACGGCAAGAGTCTTGAATGGCACCTCAATCCACTTATAAAACGTAGCAGCCAGTGTGAACTCTGTCAAAGTTTCTCCGGCTTTCCCTGCTCGCTGAACGACGAGCCGGGTCGACAGCCCCCGCAAAATACTCCGCCCCCACCGCAAGATCGTCCTACCAGCATTCCGCTTTGATCGACTATCGTCAAAAGCGACATGGGGCATTTCGCAGACACCTGCCGCCTTGTCGCCCGGGCCGATCCGTGGACTCGTTCGCGATCGGCCTCAGTTTCTGAATCGTTAACGATTAATGGAGAATAGTCATGACTAAAGTAATGCAAGCAGTGAATACCTTTCTTGACGACGAAGAAGGTCTGACCATCGTCGAATATGCCGTCGCAGGGGCCCTGATCAGCGCGGTCGTAGTTGTAGCGTTTACCGATCTGGGGGTAGCGGTAAAAGACGTCATTGATGGTTTGACCACGGATATTGGAGGCACCCCCACCGTATGATATCCACCACCAAAAACGAGCGGGGAACCACGGTTTCCCGCTCGCTTGGGAGAATAACCCATGCTCGCCTGGCATACCCATGACTTTTCGACCCTGCTGCTGTTGGCCGTCCTGCTCGCGGCCTGCTGGACCGATGTGCGCCGCCACCGGATTCCCAACCGGCTGGTGCTGGCGGCCATAATGGGTGGGCTGGGCCTGCACACCTGGTTTCTTGGCTGGCAGGGAATGGCCGCCAGTCTTGGCGGTGTACTGCTGGGCGGTCTGATCCTGCTGCCGTTTTATATTGTGAAAGTGCACGGGCTGCGCCTGATGAGCGCTGGCGATGTCAAACTGATGGCCGCCGTGGGCGCCTTTCTCGGCCCCCTGAACAGCCTCCTGGCCGTCGGGCTGACCCTGGCGATGGGTAGCCTCGCCGCCCTTGGCTACCTGCTGTGCAAAGGCGGTCTGGGGGCCTATCTGCAACGCACCTGGCTGACCCTCAAAACGCTGCTGCTGACCGGCCAGTGGCTCTACCAGCCGCCGGAGCCGAATGAAGTCGCCCTGCACCGTTTTCCTTACGCCCTGGCGATTGCCGCCGGCACCTCCCTGACCCTGGCGCACCTCTCGCTGTTGCAATTTGATCACCTGCGCACTCTGCTGAATGGAGTCTGGTCATGAACCTCACCGACGAGGCCAATCTCCCGCCCCTGTTATCCGAGCGCATCGAGCCCGGGTTCTTTCCCGACGAGTCGACCTCGGAGACGGATCTTGCCAACGGCCGCGAATCTCTGAGCCCGGAGCTGGCGCCCGTGCCGCAGACCCTGGAGGCTACCGGTCTCGGCCTGCACTTTCTCGCCGATCTGACCTGCAAACACCTCTATGAAGCCGGCGTATTGTCGGCGCGCGAACTGGTGTGCCGCTTGGGCCTGCCCAATGCCCTGGTGGAGCAATTGCTCCAGTTCCTGCGCCAGGAGGCCAGGGTGGAACTGCGCCCCCTCAAGGGCGAGCAGGGGCTGCGCTTTTCCCTCACCGAAAAGGGCACCCTGTCGGCCCGTGACGCGCTGCAGCGTTCCGGTTACACCGGCGTGGCCCCCGTGCCCCTCGAGGATTACCAGCGCATCAGCGCCGCCCAGTCGGTCCATGAGGTGGGGATCACCCGCGAGGCCATCCACACGCATTTTAGTGGCACCGTGATCGACCCGGCGCTGCTCGACCAGCTCGGCACCGCGCTCAACTCGGGCCGCGCGATTTTCGTTTACGGCCTGCCCGGCACCGGTAAAACCTACATCACCCAGCGGCTGATGCCGCTGTTCGACGACACCTGCCTGATCCCCTGCTCCCTGGCGGTGGGCGACAGCGTGGTGCAGCTGTTCGACCCGGTGGTGCATCGGGCGCTGGACGAGGACCGCGAGGCCCCCGACCGGCCGAGCCTGCTGTCGCGGCAGAGCCACGATGCCCGCTTCCGTCTCTGCCGCCGGCCCCTGGTAATTGGCGGCGGGGAGTTGACGCTCGATCTGTTCAACGTGCGTCATGATGCCGGCAGTCACCAATACCAGGCGCCCCTGCAGCTGAAGGCCAATAACGGCATGTTCATCATCGACGACATGGGCCGCCAACAGGCCAGCCCCGTGGAAATTTTCAACCGCTGGATCGTGCCCATGGAGGAGCAGTGCGACTACCTGTCGCTCGATTCCGGTCTCCACTTCAAGGTGCCCTTCGACCTGGTGCTGGTCTTCTCCTCCAACGTCAATCCGCTGGAGCTGGCGGACGAAGCCTTCCTGCGGCGCATCGGATACAAGATCCGGTTCGCGCCCTGCACCCGGGACGAATACGAGGCCCTCTGGCGCCAGGAGTGCGACCGCCTGGATGTGCCATTCGAGCCGGACACCTTCCGCTACCTGGTGGACGAACTGCACCGGGGACGCGGCATCGCGATGCTGCCCTGCCTGCCTCGCAGTTTACTGAATATCGCTCACAACCGCAGCGTGTTTGTGGAGGAGGCGCTGGCCATGAACGAAGCCAGCCTCCAGTGGGCCTGGGACAACTATTTTGTGCGCCTGGAGGAGGACGACAACGATTGAATCCGTAGTAACGAGCGAGATTTCCAAACAGGAGGTGTGAGATGGGGAAAAAAAGAACGGTGGTCCTGCTGCTGATGTCGCTGGTCCTCGCACTGGGCGCGGCCTGGACCGCCAACAACTGGTTGCAGATGCGCGCGGGCGGGGCAACCGCCGGCAGCGACCGCGAGCGGCCGGTGGTGATCGCTGCGGTCAGGATTCCCTACGGGCAGAAGATCGAGAGCCGCCACCTCAGCCTGGTGACACTGCCCACCGCGGCCATCCCCTCAAACACCTTCTCGGAGGTGGCCGCGGTGGAGGGCAAAGTCGCCCGGGAGGAAATTCTTGAGGGCGACATCCTGCGGGAGGAGCGAATGGTGCAGCATCTGCATGGTAGCACTCTCGCTGCCATGATTGCCGAAAACAAGCGTGCCATGACCGTGCGCGTCAATGACGTGATCGGCGTGGCCGGATTCCTGCTGCCGGGCAACCACGTGGATATCGTCTCCGCCAAAAGCAAAGGGCGCGGCGAGGCCGAAACCGAAACGGTGCTGAATCGCATTCGGGTGCTGGCGGTGGATCAAACCGCCGGCAGCGAAAAAGATGGCCGACCGGTGGTGGTGCGCGCGGTCACCCTGGAAGTGACCCCGGCCGAGGGCGAAACCCTGGTGAAGGCCACCGAGGAGGGACGCATTCAATTGGCGTTGCGCAATCCTCTGGATAACCGGGAGCCGGAAGAGCCGGAACAGAAAGAGGAACCCGAGCCGGCCGTGGTCGTTCATCGGCCGCGGCGCCCCACCACCGGTTTCGTCACGGTGATTCGCGGCGTGGACGAAAAAACCACACGGGTCAAGCACTGACGACCGGCGAGACATTCGTCACCGGGCAAAAAGCAAAAAAGGCAAAAGGAGCCAGGCATGAACAGTTTCCCAGGGTTTGACGGAAGGTCCCGCAAAAGACTCGCACGCACAGACGGTAGAAATTCCGCTAACTTTCTGTTGCCGCTGTGCCTGCTGTTTTTTCTTTACGGCGTCGGCGCGAGCGCGCAATCCGTAATCCCCATCGAAGAAGGAGCCCCCTCGGCCAGACTCATCGCGAACGAGCAAAGCATCGAGGTCCCACTGTACAAAACGCGAACCCTGCAGCTGCAGCGACCGGTGCGGCGGGTTTCCGTGGGCAATGCGGACATCGCCGACATACTCATGCTGCGTTCCAGCCAGATTTACATCCAGGGAAAAACCCTCGGCAGCACCAACGTGATGCTGTGGGACAACAGTGACAACCTGTTGGGAGCGATCGACATTGAGGTGGTACACGATCTCAACAGCCTCAAGTCCAAACTGCACCAGTTGATGCCGAGTGAACGTATCCAGGTTTACACGTCGCAGCGATCCCTGGTGTTGGCGGGAGAAGTGAGCAGCGCAGCGCGGCTGGATACCGCCCTCCGGCTCGCACAGAGTTTTACCAACGGCGACGACAATGTCATCAACCTGATGGGCGTCGGCGGCAGCCAGCAGGTCATGCTCAAAGTGACCGTGGCAGAAGTGTCGCGCACGATGATGCGCCGGCTCGGAATCAAGTTCAACGCCCTGGACACCGGCGACAGCGAGTGGATTACCGGTGGCGTCAACGGTGGCGCCTCGGTACCGGGCATACAGCGGGACAACGGCGTGTCCTTCTTTGAGGTAAATCCGGTGACGCCGCTGATCGACAATACCGGCCTGTTCGCCAGCTTCCTCAACGAAACCTTCCTGTTCAACGCCACGCTGGAAGCCTCCAAGGAAACCGGCTCCGCCAAGATACTCGCCGAACCCACCCTCACCACCCTTTCCGGCCAGGAGGCCCGCTTTCTGTCGGGGGGCGAGCTTCCCATTCCGGTGCCTCAGGGCGACCGGGGCATCACGGTGGAATTCAAGGAATTCGGCATCGGTCTGAAGTTCCTGCCGGTGGTACTGGATTCGGGCCGCATCAACCTGCGCATCAATGTCTCGGTCAGCGACCTGCTCTCCGCCAATGCCATTGTGCTGCAGAGCGAGGACACCTCAAGCCAGTTCTTTGTGCCGGCCCTGTCCACCCGCAGTGCCTACTCGACCGTGGAGCTGGGCGATGGTCAGACCATTGGCATCGCCGGTCTGATCAGCGAGGACACCCGCGACACGGCGACAAAGTTTCCCGGACTGGGCGATATCCCCATACTCGGGCACCTGTTCCGCAGCCAGGAATTCGAGCAGGGTGAAACCGAACTGGTGATCACCGTCACGCCCCAACTGGCACAGCCCGTCGAAGAACGCCACGCCGCCCTACGCTTGCCCACCGACCGTTACGTGGAACCCGCCGCCTGGGAATTCTATCTTCTGGGCCGTACCGGCGGCTCCAGCATCCACCGCCCCCGCTCCGCCCGCACGGAAACCTCCGGCGGCAACCGGAGCGACCTACAAGCGTTGCCGGCACCCCGCAGCGCGGCTCCGGAGGAAAGCCGGGAACGGCCAATACCCAGCCAAGCCAGCCAAGCAAGCCAGGAGAACCTGGATGAAAGCCGGGAGCGGTCGACATTCAGCCGTGAGACCCCGAAGAAAGAAAGCCCGGAGGAGAGCGGAGAGCTACCGACATCCAACGGCGGTACCGAGGGCCGATTCGGTCACTCCCTGGGCCAGTAACCCAACTAACCCAGCCACTTACCGGCCAGTGACAGGAGCACCACCATGAAAACCATCCGTTGCCGTATCTCAATCGGGCTTGTCGCAGGGCTACTGGCGAGCGGGGGCTGCGCGATCAACCCCCACAGCTCCCCCGACTTCGGCGACTCGGTAAACAGACTGCACGAGCGCCAGGCCTACCGGCCCTCGACCCGGGTGCCACCGGGGGATGGCGAAGTGACCTCGCGGGTGCTGGACAGCTACCGGGAAGCCGCCTCCGGCGAGGAGGACAGTGTGGCGACCGAAATCACCATCAACGCCGGCAACTGAGTTGACCGGATCAGAGGCAGGAGGATCCGCTCATGTTGACCTCACAACCCGGCAAGCAAAAGGGCGCCATCATCATAATGGCGGTGGTCAGCCTGCTGGCGCTATTCGGTATGGCGGCGCTGGCGCTGGACGGCGGTCACCTGTTTCTCAACAAAACCCGATTGCAGAATGCGGTGGATGGTGCCGCCCTGAGCGCGGCCAAAGTGCTCGACACCACCGGTGATACGGTCTCGGCGGAGGTGGCGGCGCTGGATACCTATACGCAGTTCACCGGGTCGAGCGGCAACGATGAACTGGCCCGCGGGCTGGATGAGATGACTTTCGGTGTGGAGTTTTCCGACACCCTTTTTCCTTTCGTGCCGGGCGGCGTAGAGCCGGCTTTTGTGCGGGTCACCGTAACGGGCGTGCCATTGCAACCGTTTTTCATGGGGGCGCTGGGACTCACCAACAAGAATGTGGGCGCCTCGGCGGTGTCCGGACCCAGCCCGGCGCTCAACAACGAGGTGTGCAATGTGGTGCCGATGATGCTGTGCGGCACTGACGAAAGTGACCCTGAAACAGGCCTCTTTTACGGCTACAACACCAACCACCTGCACGTGCTGAAAACCGGCGCAGGCGACGGATCGGCGCTGGGACCAGGCAATTTCCAACTGATCAGCCTGTCCGATAGTACGGGCGGGGCCGACCTGCGGGTGGCACTGGCGGGGGGCTACGATCAGTGCCTGTCCACCAGTGAGCCAACCCCGACGGAAACTGGCAATAAAGTGGGGCCGGCGGTACAGGGACTCAATCTGCGCTTCGGGGAGGCATCGGGCCCCCTGGACCCCGAGTTGTACAAGGCGGACTACGTGATCGATCACCCCGAACCGGGCCTCACCTATAGTGAAGACGGCCAGATTCTCGACAGTAGCGGCTCGGTGGTAGTGGACGCTTCGGACTTGGCCGCCGCTTACCCGACCGATTACAGCTATGAAGGCTATTACAGCCAGAAATACGAAATGGAGGGGGCCAGTTACGACCCCACCTCGGGGCAGTATCACCGGCGCGTTCTCACCGCGCCCATTGGCGACTGCACCGAAAACATCTCAGGTAAGCACGAAGTTGACACCTTCGGCTTCGGCTGTGTCTTTTTGTTGCAACCAATGGTTCAAAAGGGGAACGAGGCCCAGGTTTTTATAGAATTTCTCGAAAGCTGCGATGCCTTCGGGAACTTCACCATGGATTCAACCGCGCAGGGACCCACACGAATCATTCTTTACAAGAACCCGGACAGTAACGACTCCTGATTTTCGGAGGGTGAGGTGAAAAAATGAAAACGGAACGACCGGTTACCGCACGCTGCCAGCGCGGGCTGGCCATGGTGGAAACCACCATTGTCCTGCCTCTGCTGCTGTTGCTGGCGATGGCCTCCGCCGAATTCGGCCATATGCTGAATATACACAACGTGATCAACAAGCAGCAGCAGGATGGGGCCCGTTACCTGTCGGCGCGCGCCACCTATGGCACCACGGGCGTGGTGGTGCTCGACGCCGCCACGGTGGACGAGGCGCGACACCTGGTGGTGTACGGCAACACCCTGGGTGCCGGAACGCCGCTACTGGCCGGTTTCACCATTGAGCAAGTCACCGTCAGCGTTCCCTCTCCCAGGCATATTCGCGTGGCAGTGGAGTATGACTATCGGCCCATATTCGGCCGTGTCTTCTCGATGTTCGGGTATGGCGAAGACCTGACCATCGACTTCCCGTTGCGCGGCAGCGTAGTGATTCCGGTCGTGGGCTGAGGACAACACCATGAACAGAGGCCGCCCGATGATTTCCTCTGCCCGCCTACAGCGCGGCATCTACGCCGTGGAATTCTCCGTGGCCGCCCTGGTGTTTTTCACGGTGCTTTTTATGGTCATCGAGTTTGCCCGGTTGCTCTACAGCTGGAATCTGATGGAGGAGGTGACGCGTCGGGCCGCGCGCCTGACAGCGGTGTGTCCGGTGACCGGGGCCGAGGACATCCGGGAGTCGTCGCTGTTGCCGGGCCTGTCGCTGCCCGGCTTTACGACGGAAAACATCGCCCTCGACTATTTGACGGCTACCGGCGCCAGTGTGGGCGATCCCGTGGCCGGGTTCGGCAATATCTATTTCGTGCGGGCGAGCATCATCAACTACCAATATGAGGCCCTCTTTCCCCTGAACGTATTGATCAACGCCCCCGAATTTGCAATCACACTGCCCGCCGAAAGCCTGGGCATTACCCCACCAGACACAGGAGTGGTGACATGTCACTCGAGCTGAATCGAAACCCCACGGGTAACATCAATGGTTACGCTGATGCCCGTAAAAACTACAAGACAACACTGGAGGTACTCTGCGTCTCCCGCAACGCCGAGTGTCTGGAGATGGCATCGCCGCTGGCCGACGAGCTGCCCATGGCGAGGCTCAGTACCCGCAACATCATCAACGGCCACGCCGATCCGTTGTACAGCATCGAGCCGTTACCCGATCTGGTGGTGTTCTTTCAGGGGACCTGCTGGAGCCGTGAGCTGGAGGAGTACAGCCGCCGCCCCGCCGCTGCCCGCCCTCCCCTGGTGGTGGTGGGCAAAGCCGACGACCCCGAGGCCCTGCGCTCGGCACTCAGGGCCGGAGCCTGCGAATTTCTGGACGAGAACGCCAGCCCGGGCCAGTTGGCTGTCCCCCTCAAGACCATGCTGGCAGAAATTGTCGCCGACCGGCGCGAGCGGGACGGCAACCTGGTGGCGTTGATCAATGCCAAGGGCGGCTCCGGCGCTTCACTGCTGGCGAGCAATATCGCCGCCGAATCGGCCGAAGTTCTGGGCCTGAAAACGGCGCTGGTGGACCTCGACGTGCAGTTCGGCAACCCGGGGCAGTACCTGGATGCCACGCCCCAACGGGGCCTGCTTGAAGCGCTGCAGATGGCCGACGACCTCGACCGGATGGCGCTGGAGGGTTATATGATCCACCACAAAAGTGGGCTGCACATCCTCAGTACCGAAGGACAGGATCGCTATCAGACCGACGAGTTGGCAGAACAACAACTCGAGCGATTACTGGCCCTGCTGGCTGAAAACTATCAGCAGATCATCGTGGACCTGCCCCGGCACATAGACCCTTTTATTGCCACGCTTCTGGAGCGCGCCGATCGTGTGGTAGTGGTGGTGCAGCAGGATATCGCCACCCTGCGCGACGCTACCCGCCTGATGCACATGCTCACCGTGGATCTGCGCCTGCCGCGCGAGCGCATCGAGATCGTGGTCAACCGCTTCCATGCAGCCACCCAGATCACGCTCAAGGACATTGCCAACACCCTCTCCTGCGAGCGGGTGACGGCGATCCCCAACGATTTCCGCACGGTGAGCGAGAGCCTCAATCGGGCCGCGCCGCTGCACGAAATCGCCCGGGACAAGGCCATCACGCGCGCATTGCAAAAGCTCAGTGAAACCTTGACCGGCACCACCGTCCAAAGCCGGCCGGGCATGCTCGCCCGGCTCAAATCCTGGTTCTAGCGAGGCAGACCATCATGGCCTTTATGTTCAAAAGCACCGAACAGATTCAAACGGACCCCGACCGTCGGGAGCCCGCCGCCGATGCCGCTTCCGAGGAGGCCCGCCAGCGTGCGCGACAACAGCAGCAGGTGCGCGAATGGAAGCGCAACCTCTATGGACGCCTGATGAAAGTGGTGGATCTGTCACTGATCGATTCCCTGTCGGAGCCCGAAGCACGCGCCCAGATCCGTGAGATCTGCCAGCGATTGATGCAGGAGCAGGCGGTGCCTTTGAACCACTCGGCGCGCGCCGGCCTGATCAAGGAAATCGAGGACGAAATGCTCGGCCTGGGCCCGCTGGAGCCGCTATTGGCGGATGCCAGCATCTCCGACATCCTGATCAACGGCGCGGGCAAGGTCTATATCGAACGCGGCGGCTTACTGGAACTGACCGACGTGGTCTTCAACGACGACGCCCATCTGCTCAACATCATCGACCGCATTGTCTCCGGCGTGGGCCGACGCGTCGACGAATCCTCGCCGATGGTGGATGCGCGCCTTCAGGACGGCTCGCGGGTCAACGTGATCATCCCGCCGCTGGCTCTGGACGGTCCCACGGTGTCGATACGCCGTTTTGGCGTCGATATGCTCACCATGGACAACCTGGTCGAGTTTGGCACCCTCACCGGGGAACTGGCCCAGGTGCTCCAGTCCGTGGTGCAGGCGAAGCTCAACGTGCTGATCTCGGGCGGCACCGGCTCGGGCAAAACCACCCTGCTCAACATACTTTCGGGTTACATACCCTCGCGGGAGCGTATCGTCACCATCGAGGACTCGGCCGAGCTGCAGCTGCGCCAGCCCCATGTGGTGCGTCTGGAAACCCGCCCGGCCAACGTCGAGCACCGGGGCGAGGTGAGTCAGCGCGATCTGGTGCGCAACAGCCTGCGCATGCGGCCGGACCGGATCGTCATCGGCGAGGTCCGCGGCGCCGAGTCCCTGGATATGCTGCAGGCAATGAATACCGGCCACGACGGCTCCCTGACCACCATCCATGCCAACACCCCGCGCGACGCCCTGGGCCGGGTGGAAAACATGGTGATGATGACCGGGATCGAATTTCCCCCGCGCTCGCTGCGCTCGCAGATTGCCTCGGCACTGGATGTGGTGGTGCAGGTGGAGCGTCAGGAAGACGGCAAGCGCCGGGTGGTGAGCGTCCAGGAAATCAACGGTATGGAAGGCGAGATCGTGACCATGTCGGAAATTTTCACCTTCCGCCGCCACGGTCTCGATGCCGAGGGTAAAGTGATCGGCGAGCACCAGGCCACCGGCATCGTTCCCAACTTTTACCAGTTGCTGCAACAGCGCGGCATCGACCTTCCCATCGAACTGTTCCGGGGAGAATGACCATGCAGAACCTGATTTTCATCCTGATGGTGGGCGCTGCGGTGGGGATTCTGGTGATGGCGCTGGCGCTGCCGGTTTTCGGCGAGAGCCGACAGGCCCGCAAAAGACTGCGCCGGCGCCTGCGCCAGGTGGCGACCGATGCCGGCGAACCCGAAAGCGTCAGCCTGCTGCGCGAACGTTACCTCAAACGGCTCAGTCCCCTGGAGCGCAGTCTGGAAGCCCTGCCCGGCATGGAGCGGATCGCCCGCCTGCTGCGCGATGCCGGCTCCCAGTGGATTGCCTACCGCTATGTGTCTATGGCGGTGGCGCTGGGCGTGGCGGCAGCGGTGGTCGGTTCGATCCTCACCGACAGCGGCCTGTTGGCGCTGTTGTTCGGCGGCCTGGCCCTGGCGGCGCCCTTTTTCAAGCTGCTCAGCGACCGCGCCCGTCGCCTGGCCCGGTTCGAGGAGCAATTGCCCGATGCCATCGATGTGATGCGACGGGCACTGCAGGCCGGCCACCCCTTCAGCGAAACCCTCCACCTGGTGGCGACCGAGTTGCCCGACCCGGTGGCGGTGGAGTTCGAGCGCACCTTCAACGACATCAACTACGGCGGCGACATGCGCACCGCGCTGGTGGGACTGCTGGAGCGGGTACCTACCGTCACGGTAATGGCGCTGGTGACCTCCATCATGGTGCAGAAGGAAACCGGCGGCAACCTGGCAGAAATTCTGGAGAAAATCAGCCGGGTGATCCGGGGCCGGTTCCGCTTCCAGCGCCACGTGCGGACCCTGTCCGCCGAGGGTCGCATGTCGGCCTGGGTTCTGGTGCTGATCCCCTTTGCCATGTTCCTGCTGCTGTCGTTCGTACAACCCGACTATCTGCCGGTGCTCACCGAAAACGAGGCCGGCCGCAAGCTCATCGCCTGGTCCTTCGGTCTGATGATCGTGGGCATTGTCTGGATTCGTCACATCATCCGGATCCGGGTCTAGCTGCCTGAGGAGGTCGCGTCATGGAATATCTGCTCGAATTGCTCTCCACCTATATTGAAAACGAGCAGCAGCGCCAGCTGGTGTTCGTGGCCCTCAGCGGCGCGGCCATCTTCAGCTTCGCCGCCGCTCTGCTGTTCCTGGGAGGTAACCTGGTGGACCCGGTGCGGCGGCGTCTGCACCGCCTCGGTGGCCAGCGCCCCGAGACCCGGCCGCGGCGGCATTCCGAACGGATCGCCGAGGCCCTGGCACCCTCGGAAAAATACATTCTGCCCAAGAGCGACTGGGAGCGCTCGGCGATGCAGGCCAGATTGGTGCACGCCGGCTATCGCAGCCCCAACGCTCTGACCAACTTCTACGCCCTCAAGGTGTTGCTCACCCTGTGTCTGCCCCTGCTCACACTGGTTGTCACCCGGTTTTATCCCCAGCTGACCGTGCCCCAGATCTGGGGCGGCGTGACCCTGGCCGCCGGGGTCGGCGTCTTCGGTCCCAATGCCGTGCTGCACCGCCAGGTCCGGGCGCGCCAGCGCTGTCTGCGGGAGTCCTTTCCCGACGCCCTGGACCTGCTGGTGGTGTGCGTCGAATCCGGTCTTGGCCTGGTGGCGGCCCTGCAACGGGTCAGCCGTGACCTGGACATCAGCCACCCCGAACTGGCCGAGGAACTGGCGCTGGTGAACACCGAAACCCGCCTGGGGGTACCGCGTATGGAAGCCCTGAAAAACCTCGCCCGGCGCACCGGCCTGGAGGAAATCCAGAGCCTGGTGGTGCTGCTCGATCAGAGCGCGCGCTTTGGCACCAGCATCGCCGATTCCCTTCGGGTGTTCTCCGAGGAGTTTCGCGACAAACGCACCCAGGCGGCGGAAGAAGCGGCGGCCAAGATCGGCACCAAACTGATTTTCCCACTCACTTTGTGCCTCTGGCCGGCGTTTTTTGTCGTGGTGGTCGGGCCGGCGGCAATGCGCATCGTGGAGGCGTTACAGCATTTTTAGCGGGTACGGATAGGGCGACCGTTCTGGTACCTGGATTTTCCGGCAAGCATTGAACCACATTCGATCAGAAGGATACCGGCCATGAAAACAGAGACATTCACCAACAATACCGGCGGCACTTCCTCCAGTCACCCGGGCGCCGCGCCCACCCACACCAGGCACCGAGCGGGGCGGCGCCTCATGGCCAGCCTGCTGGCGGGCGCACTGCTCGCGGCCGGCGGCTGCGCCAGCAACGGCGGCAGCAGTAAGAATCCGACCTCCGCCGGCAGCGATCCCCTCTACGATGGCGTGGCGCCAATCACTTTCGACAGCATGTTCACCGGCGAAGACACCGATGACTTTGAAACGCTCGGCGATCGGGCGCAGCGCGCAGGGGAACATGACAAGGCGATCTACGCCTACCTGCGGGCCATTCAGACAGGGGATGGCAAGGCGAGACTGTTCAGCAAGATCGGCGACCTGCACCAGGCGCGCCGGAACGCCAGACTGTCCCTGCTCGCCTACAACCGGGCTCTGCAGGTCGACCCCGAGTGGGTGCCCGCGCTCGAGGGGGCGGGGCTGGTCTATCTACGCCAGCGGCACTACGAGGAGGCCCAGGAGCGTCTGGAAAGCGCCGTGATGCTGGACCAGCAGCGTCTGGGCGGGGAACGGAGCCCGAGGAGCGAAAGCACCAGCGCTCTGCCGCCCCACGATTCCCGCTCGCCCTACCGGGCCTACCGGGGGCTGGGCGTACTCGCGGATCTGGCGGGTGAATACGGACAGGCCGTACGCCACTACCAGGTGTCCGACGCCATCCACCCACACTCAGCCATCACCCAAAACAACCTGGGCTACTCCCACTACCTGGCCGGAGACCTGGACAGGGCCAAACGCCACTTCCGGCGCGCGATTGCGATCGACCCGGGCTTCAAGAACGGCTGGTGCAACCTGGCCTTGATCCACCTGCGGCAAAGGCGTCAGGAAGATGCCCTGAGCGCCCTGGAGCAGGTAATGAGCAAGCCCGAGGCCTACAACACCATCGGTTACCTCAATATGCTGGCGGGCAATCACATCCAGGCGGAGCAATTCCTGCAAAAGGCGATCGCCCTGTCTCCCAGCTATTACCAACAGGCGCAACAGAATCTGGAACAGAATCGCAGCCGTGGTGGTCGGTGAGTGGGAATGCAAGAGAGGGGGCTGAAGAGCCCCCTCCGAAATCTGACCCGAGTGCGAGCGTTGCCAAACGCTTTAGCCGTAGATAAAAAAGGTTCTCGCCCGCTATTCAGATAGAAGCGACACCACCCGTTTGATCATAACGTCCTTATACTTGCTTTCCAGCGCAGCGCCTGGAGCCACCCAAACCAACACTTCCCCTTCGGGGTTGATGGCAACCAGAGAGCTGGCGCCGGGAAGATAGCCTTGCTGAATACCGATCGGGTTTCCTCCTTCAGATTCGACGATGACAAAGGGGTAGGAGTAGCAACGCTCGAGGTCCTTTTCCCGGCAGCCTTCGATACCGCCACCCTGCAGTACCTCTGAATTTCTCTGGAACAGTTCCCGCACCAACAAGGCAAACTCCCTGGGATCGCCCATCAGACCCGCCGATGAAGACAGAGCCTGGAAATCCAGCCAGTCTACGTACTCCTTTCCAAACCTGACATCATTGGAAAAGTCGTAGTCTGGCTCCCCTTGGAGATAGGGTCCCTCTATAAATCCCAGAGACGGGTAATCTGACAAATAACGCTCGCGGATGTATCGCTGAAATTCGACGCCCGATACCCGGGCAATGACTTCACCCAGGAGGCAGTAAGCCACGTTGCTGTAAAGATGATTGGTGCCCGGCTCACCCGCCAGACGGATGGTTTCCATTTGTTTGATATTGTAGGGGCACCAGGGTTGCTCACCTCTCTTGATCATATTGTCGGAGCCGAAGGGGCCGCCGAGACCGGAGGAGTGATTCAACAACTGTTTAAGGGTCACATTCAGAACGTGGCTGTCCCGAACCTGAGCGGGGTCCACCTCGGGGAAAAACTCAATGACACCGCTCTCCAAATCAAGCTTGTCTTCCTTGGCCAGCTCCATCACGGCAAAGGCCGTCACGACTTTGGTCATGCTGGCGAAGCGAAACGGTATCTGACTTTCCTGATCACCCCGGGGAAGGCGACAGCTGTGAACTTCCCGCGCCTCATCGAGGTAGACTACCTCCCCGCTATGGGCGAAAAAAGGCAGTGACACTTTCTTTAGGATGCCGCCCAGCTCATCGGGTGAACCCGGTTCGCACTCGACCTCAAATCCGAGCCGGAATGCTTCGGCAAAGTAGGGGAGCTTCTTGATGTAAAGAGGGTTGGTCACATAAAGATGCGCCAGCCAGACGAGTAGAAGAAGCAGTGCGCCGTATCCAATCAACCGGACACCGATCGCTTTTAATGAAAGTTTTGACGACTGACCCATGATAGATACCTTTTTGAGAGAGCGAATCCCCCTTTCACTTTTCCAACAAGTCTCCGGCGCAAACAAAAAACCCCCGCCGAAGCGGGGGTTTTTGAGAAGATAGGATGAACGACAATCACCCCTCTGACGGCTTTTTAACCCTAAGCCGGAGTAGTAGTTGCCGGAGTGGTGGCACCCAGATCTTGAGTACAACCAGCCGGGCGATACCGGGTATCAACGTCGGTAGAGCATACCCAGATACCATTTGCGTTGCGGTGCCACTGCAGCTTGGACCCGGAAAGTGAGGCAGATGCGTTTCTTCCAAAGGTACCAATAATATCGGCTGTATTGGTGGCCGAAATCGTAGCAGTTAAACCGGTCTGCAGTGAAACTTGGCCCAACAAATTACTGTCAGTCCAACCAACATTACAGTCCGTAGGGCCAGGATCAACGCTACTTGCAACAATGGTAGTTCTACCTTGGTTCATGCAGTTTTCAATTGCGGTACGCAGAGCGCCCGTCTCGCTCATGACACGGGATACTTGAGAACTAGAGATGTAATTTTGGTATTGAGGAATGGCAACGGCGGCCAGGATACCGATAATCGCCACAACGATCATCAGTTCGATTAATGTAAAACCTTTTTGCATCTGTTTCATGATTTTTCTCCAATTGGGATTAACTACAGACGTCGTGAATAGAGCAAAGGCTGTGCCAAATCGCGCAAGCGGCCTGATTCCAAGTACCTTGGAAAGGCGTGAAATGAGAGTTGGGCCTCAAGGCGAGAAAACAGTTCGTTTTGGCGTCACAGGTTGACGGAGAGGGTCAACGACTGACATTTTTTGTCATATTTTGGGCAAATTGATCCTGCGGGACTACTACTCGTCACGCGGGCTCGGGGTGGCAATTGCCAGAACTGTGAACCAATTCACAATATATGCCATGAGTGGCTCTGGCGCAAAAATCCCATCCAGGCCTTTCCTGCGCTAGAATTGTAGATATCCCATAGACTTATCGTTTACAGTTAAGGCATTGCTTTGAGTGTGAGATGAGCTACGCTGCCTCCCCCGTGGCGCCCGGCCTCGCTCACTGAACAGCCCATACGATAATAGGCGTTGGAAATCAGGCACTTATGAATACTACTGCCCCGGCCCTCAGCGGCCTTGCGCGCCGATTGGTGCAAGACGGTCTGCTGGACCAGGAGCTCGCCCGCCAGGCCGTGACCCAGGCGGCGCGCGAGCGCGTGCCTTTTGTGCAGCATGTGGTCAGCGAGCAGCTGCTGGATGCCCGCACCATTGCCCGGGTGGCGTCGGACGAATTCGGCACTCCGGTGTTTGACCTGGACAGTCTCAACACCGAGATGATGCCCAGCAAGCTGGTGGACCAGAAGCTGATCCAGAAGCACCACACCCTGCCCGTGGTCAAGCGCGGCAACCGGCTGTTTCTGGCGGTGGCCGACCCCACCAACCTGCACGCCCTGGATGAGATCAAATTCAACACCGGCCTGAATACCGACCCGATCCTGGTGGAGGCGGACAAGCTGGCCACCGCCATCGACCGCTACCTGAACGCCCAGGACGAATCCATGGGCGATGCTTTGGGCAGCCTGGACGATGAGGCATTGGACGGCCTGGAGATGGAGGGCGGCGAGACGGAAGCCCCCAAAGACGAGGGCGCAAAGGAGGAAGATGAAGCGCCGATCGTGCGTTTTATCAACAAGATTCTGCTGGATGCTATCAAGAAGGGCGCCTCGGACATCCACTTTGAGCCCTACGAGAAGACCTACCGGGTACGCTTTCGCACCGATGGCATACTGGAGGAGATGGCCAAGCCGCCCACCAATCTGGCCACCCGACTGGCCGCCCGCCTCAAGGTGATGTCGCAGATGGACATCTCCGAGCGCCGGGTGCCCCAGGATGGCCGAATCAAGATGAAGATTTCCAAAAACCGGGCCATCGACTTCCGGGTGAACACCCTGCCCACGCTGTTCGGGGAGAAGGTGGTACTGCGGATTCTCGACCCGGGCTCGGCCAGGATGGGTATCGATGCCCTGGGCTATGAAGACGTCCAGAAGAAGCTGTTCATGGATGCTCTGAACCAACCGCAGGGCATGATTCTGGTTACGGGTCCCACGGGCAGCGGTAAAACCGTCTCGCTTTACACCGGCCTGAACATTCTCAACACCAGTGAGCGCAATATCTCCACCGCCGAGGATCCGGTGGAAATCAACCTGGAGGGGATCAACCAGGTGCAGGTGAATGCCCGAGTGGGCCTGACTTTTGCAGAGTCTTTGCGGTCATTCTTGCGTCAGGACCCGGATATTGTGATGGTGGGCGAGATTCGTGACCTGGAAACCGCCGAAATCTCGATCAAGGCGGCCCAGACCGGTCACCTGGTGCTCTCGACCCTGCACACCAACAGCGCCCCGGAGACCCTGACCCGTCTGCTGAACATGGGGGTTCCGGCGTTCAACGTAGCCACCAGTGTCAGCCTGATCATCGCCCAGCGCCTGGCCCGGCGGCTGTGCAAGAGTTGCAAGAAGCCGGCAACAGACATACCGGATGAAATCCTGACCGAGGAGGGGTTTGACGAGATCGGCATTCCCCGCAATGAGTTAGAACTCTATCATCCGGTCGGCTGCGCCCAGTGTACCAAAGGCTATAAGGGCCGTGTCGGGGTCTATGAAGTGGTTCGCATTACCCCGACCATTGCCAGCCTTATAATGGAGGGCGGCAACTCGATCCAGATTGCCAAGGCCGCGCGCGAAGCCGGCTTTAATAACTTGCGAACGTCGGCCCTGCGCAAAGCGGCCCAGGGGCTGACCAGCCTTGAAGAAGCCAACCGAGTCACCAAGGACTAAAGCCTATGGCTACCGCCCAAGCACAAAAACAATCGCCCGCCGCTGCCCGCAAGGCGGCCACCAAGGGCCCCACCTCGGTCACTTATATCTATAAGGGGCTGGACAAAAAGGGCAACAAGATTGATGGCGAAATGGAAGGGGTCAGCCCGGCCATTGTCAAAGCCCAGCTGCTGAAACAGGGCATTCGCGCCAACAATGTGCGTAAAAAGCCCAAACCCCTCTTTGGCGGCGGTGGCAAAAAGATCAAGCCCAGCGATATCGCGGTCTTCTCCCGCCAGATGGCCACCATGATGAAGGCCGGCGTGCCGCTGGTGCAGTCTTTCGAGATTGTCGCCGATGGCCTGGACAACCCCAATGTCCGCAAGCTGGTGTTGAATATTCGCGAGGATGTCGCGGCCGGCGGTGGCTTTGCGGTCGCGTTGCGCAAACACCCCAAGTACTTCGACGATCTGTTCTGCAACCTGGTGGAAGCGGGTGAGCAGTCCGGCTCGCTGGAAACCATGCTGGACCGCGTTGCGACCTACAAGGAGAAAACCGAGGCGCTGAAAGCCAAGATCAGAAAGGCCTTGACCTACCCTATTGCGGTGATCGTGGTGGCGTTTATCGTTACCGCGATCCTGCTGATCAAAGTGGTACCCGCCTTTGCCGAGACTTTTGCCGGCTTCGGGGCGGACCTGCCGGCTTTCACCCTGTTTGTGATGAGCATTTCAGATTTCATGGTCGAGCGCTGGTTACACGCGATCGTGGGTCTCGTTGCGATTGTGTTCGTTTTCAAAGAGGCCAAGAAGCGCTCCAAAACGTTTGCTTATGCTCTGGATAAATACATCCTGAAAGTACCCGTCATCGGCAATATCATCTATCTGTCGATCATGGCCCGCTTTGCACGCACCCTGTCTACGACCTTTGCCGCCGGCGTGCCTCTGATTGACGCTCTGACATCGGTTGCCGGCGCGGCCGGCAACCAGGTATACAGCAATGCCATCATCAAGATCCGCGACGAAGTCTCAACCGGTATTCAGCTCAATACCGCCATTCGCGCCCAGAAGATCTTCCCCTCGCTGCTGATTCAGATGGCGGCCATCGGTGAAGAGTCGGGCGCGCTGGATGAAATGCTGGAAAAAGTGGCCCTCTACTACGAAGACGAAGTCGACAACCAGGTGGACAACCTCACCGCGCTTCTGGAACCCATGATCATGTCGGTACTGGGTGTCCTGGTCGGCGGCCTGCTGATTGCCATGTACCTGCCCATCTTCCAGATGGGGTCGGTTATTTAAGTGGCGTCCTTATACGAACTCTTTGTCCTTTACCCTCCAGTGGCGCTTATCAGCGCCACTGTTTTAGGCCTGGTGGTCGGCAGCTTTCTCAATGTGGTGATCTACCGCCTGCCCAAAATGATGGAGGCGGACTGGAAGGACCAGTGCTGTGAGCTGTTGGAGCAGGAGGCGCCCGAGCGCAAGCGCTTTAACCTGGTCACGCCCGACTCCACCTGCCCTCACTGCGGCCACGCGATTCGCGCCTGGGAGAATATCCCGGTAATCAGCTACGTGTTTCTGCGCGGCAAGTGCTCGGCCTGTGGTGGCCACATTGCCTTACGCTACCCGCTGATCGAGCTGACCAGCGGCCTGCTGAGCCTGTTTGTGGTCTACCATTTCGGTTTTGGCGTGGAGGGTCTGCTGGCATTAGTGCTGACCTGGTCGTTGCTGGCACTGGCGGTGATCGATTTTGATACCCAGCTGTTGCCGGACAGCATCACCCTGCCACTGCTCTGGCTGGGGCTGATCGTCAACCATCTGGGCGGTTTTGTGCCGCTGGAGGACGCCCTCTGGGGTGCGGTGGCGGGCTATCTCTCGCTCTGGTCCATTTACTGGCTGTTCAAGCTGATCACCGGCAAGGAGGGTATGGGCTACGGCGATTTCAAGCTGCTGGCGGCGCTGGGCGCCTGGCTGGGCTGGCAGATGCTGCCGCTGGTGGTGCTCTTGTCCTCGTTTGTCGGGGCCTTTATCGGCATCGGCCTGATCCTGACGCTCGGCCGCGACAGAAACATCCCCATTCCCTTTGGCCCCTATCTGGCCATTGCCGGCTGGCTGGCGTTTATCTGGGGCGATACCCTGATCAACCAGTACCTGCAGTTCGCGGCGGGCTAGCGATATGGCCCGTTTGATTGTAGGGGTGACCGGCGGGATCGGCAGTGGCAAGTCCGCAGTGATGGAGCGCTTTCAGGCGCGCGGGATTGAGGCCGTGGATGCCGACGATATGGCGCGTGTGGTGGTGGAGCCGGGCCGACCGGCGTTGGCCGAGATTGCCGGGCATTTTGGCAATGAGATTCTCACCGCTGAAGGAACCCTGGACCGCCCTGCCCTGCGGGATATCATTTTTTCGGACCCTGGCGCCAAGCAGTGGCTGGAGTCGCTCTTGCATCCGCTCATCAACAAAGAACTGCGTGAGCGACTCTCTCGCGCTGACAGTCCCTATGCTCTGCTGGTATCGCCTTTGTTGTTTGAAACGGGGCAGGATGCGCTGGTGGACCGGACGTTGGTGTTGGATGTGCCGGAGGAGGTTCAGTTGGCGCGGGCGAGTCGGCGGGATGGGGCGACGCCGGAGAAGATTCGGGCGATTATGGCGGCGCAGTTGACGCGGGAGGAGCGGTTGGCGCGCGCAGAGGATGTGCTCGACAATGAGGGGGACTGGCCCCAGTTGGACCTCGAAATCGATCGGTTGCATGCAAAGTATCTCGCCCTAGCCAACGGATAACCTATCCTGGTCGCCTGTTGAGCGAACTGAGTTCCGGAACTTCAATCAAATCACTTTCCCTTTGGGCCTTCCTCACTTCCAGGCGCCGGATTCTCTGCCGGTTTTTTGGGCTCACCCTGGGTTTCGTAGCCACTGCTCAAAAAGTGGGTGTCGGGGTTGTAGTTGTCTTTCAGGGCGTCTTTGACGGTACCATCCCAGAGGGGCACGCCGACGAAGTAGCCGGCCCGGCCGATGACGTGTGCGGCTACGGGTGAGGTGAGGATGATGAAGCTGATGATCGCCAGTGCCCGGGCGGTGACCACGGTTTCCAGGAAGGCCAGCGCTACGGCGATCATGATCAGGCTGGTGCCGAGCGCGCCCGACTTGGTGGAGGCGTGCATGCGGGTGGGCAGGTCGGGCAGTCGGATGATGCCGATGGAGGCCAGCAGCATCAGTGAGGCGCCGGACAGGACAAAAAAGGATACGATCACTTCAATCATCGCGCGGGCCTCCGCGTTCCAGGAATCGGGCGAAGCCGATGGCCGCCAGGAAGGCCATCAGTGCCAGGACGATGGCAATATCGAGAAAGGCGGCCACACCGGTGTCGATGGCGTGGGTGCCCACCATGCCGGCCACGATGGAGGCCACCAGCTCTAGTGCCACGACCCGGTCGGGCAGTGAGGGGCCTTTGGCCAGACGCACGAACGCCAGTATCAGCGCGGCCGTCAGCATCAGGTAGGCGGCATCGATTACCCAGGGATTTATCACTCTTGCTCTCCTAACACATGCCTAACGCATGATTTCCAGAATACGACGCTCGATTTCTTTCAGCTCTTCCAGCAGTGCTTCCTCGTCATTGAGAAACATCGCATGGATATACAGAACCCGCCGGTCATTGGACACGTCCAGGCTCAGGGTGCCCGGAGTCAATGAAATGAAATTGGCCAGCATGGTGATTTCCAGGTCGGTCTTGGCCGTGATTGGCAGGGCCACCACACCGGGCTGCATGTGCCAGGGCGGGGTCAGCACGTCGAACGCCACTTTGACGTTGGCCTTGATCAGTTCTTTGGCGAAGAACACCAGAAACAGAAAGAATCGCGGCACCCGCTGGGCGTAGCCCTGCAGCAGCGGCAGCTCCCGCTGCATCAGCGACAGGGCCACATATCCGAGCACAAAGCCGAAGGTAAAGTTCAGACCGGTGAAGCTGCCCGACAGTGCCGTCCAGGCCAGCGCGAGCAGAATGTTCCAGAAAAACGCGATCATGGCTGCTCCCCCAGAACGGCTTCAATGTACAACTCGGGATTGAGCAATTGCTCGGCAGTGGCAGCGGCCAGCTCGTAGATGGGCTGGCCGTTCAGGCCGATGTACAGCGTACAGCCTGCCAGCCCTACGATGGGCAGCAACATGATCCAGGCCCGGGGAGTGGGCTCGGTGCCGCGCAGGTGCGAGTCATCCACCTCTTCGGGCAGAGCCTTCCAGAACACTTCGGCCCAGATCTTGATCATGGAGTAGAGCGTCAGCAGCCCCACCACCAGACCGACCCCGGTAATGACCCAGGCGTTGGCCTCAACACCGGCGCGGATGATGATGAATTTGGCGAAGAAGCCCGACAGCGGCGGCACGCCAGCGAGCGACAGGGCCGGGATCAGGAACAACAGCCCCACCATCGGCCGGTGGCGATAGACCGCGCCCAGTTTTTTCAGGTCGTAACTGCCCAGGTAGCGATACACCAGACCGCTCACCAGAAACAGATTCGTCTTCACAATGATGTGGTGCATGATATAGAAGACCCCGCCCACGATGGCGAGCGGCGTAAACAGGGCCACCCCCAGTATCATATAGCCGATCTGGCTGATGATGTGGAAGGAGAGAATACGCCGGAATTCGAACTGGGCCGCCGCCCCGAGTACACCGGTAACCATGGTCAGACCCGCCGCCCAGAGCAGCCACTGGTGGGTGTAACCCACATCGCCGATAAAAATCAGGGTAAACACCCGATAGAGCGCATAGACCCCGACTTTGGTCAGCAGCCCGGCAAAGAGCGCGGATACCGCCACCAATGGGGTGTGATAGGAGGCGGGCAACCAGAAGAACAACGGAAAGGCGCCGGCCTTGATGCCGAAAGCGACCATGAACATCATCGCCAGTACGTTGACCATCCCCGTGTGCTCAACCTGGCTCAGCTTCTGACTGATATCGGCCATGTTGAGGGTACCCACGGTACCGTAAAGCAGACCGATGGCCGACAGGAGCACCGCCGAGGAAAACAGGTTCAGGGTCACGTACTTGATCGCCCCTTCCATCTGGGCGCGCTCGCCTCCGAGCGTCAGCAGCGCGAAAGAGGAAAGCAGCATCACCTCAAACCAGACGTAGAGGTTGAAAATGTCGCCGGTCAGAAAGGAGCCGGACACCCCCGCCAGCAGCAGATGCATGAGCGGGTAATAGCCGAACTTTTCATGGCGCTCGGGCGTGGCGGCCAGCGAGTAGATCGCGATGGCAAAACCGATGATGCCCGTCAGCACGATCATGATGGCACTGAGCAGATCCGCGACGATGGTGATACCAAAGGGCGCGGGCCAGTTGCCCATCTGCATGACCACGAAGCCTTCACTCTGCGTGACCTGCAGTAACCAGAAGCTCACGGCCAGAAACGCGCCGGTCGCCAGCACCGCAATCCAGCGCTGCAGCGCGACCGAGCGCCAGCACATCAACGATAGTGCGCCCGCAAATAACGGAATGAGAATGGGAATGACAACGACGTAACTCAAGTGTCCGTATCCTTCATCTGATCCAGGTCATCATTGCCCACCACTTCGTGAGCACGGTGAATGAGCACGACGGCAAAGGCCAGCACCCCGAAGGCGATGACAATGGCGGTCAACACCAGAGCCTGGGGCAAGGGGTCGGCGACCACGCCCTCGGGCACTTTGGCGCCTTCGGGAATCAGCGGCGGCGAGCCGCGCGTCATGCCCCCGAGGGTAAAAATCAACAGGTTGGCGGCGTTGCTCAGAATCATCAGCCCGATCACCAGCTTGACGATCGAGCGCCGCAGCATCATATAAATCGCGCTGGCAAACAGTACGCCCACGACATAGGCCATTAATGTTTCCACGGGGCCTCCTTCATCATCGGGATCATCGGGTCTCTCTCCGGCAACATCGGGCCTCTCTTCAACATCACCGGGACTCTCTTCGACATCATCGGGATTCGGCCTCGGTCAGGGAGACGACGATGGTCAGAATGGTGCCCAACACGGCCAGATACACGCCGGTATCGAACAGCAATACGGTGGACAGCTTGATCTGCGCCTCAAACACATAAAAACTCAGCCACTGGGCGGTAAAAAACGGCTCGCCGAACAGCAGCGCCGGGAGGGTGGCCAGAGCCCCCAGCATCAACCCCAACCCCAACAGATCGCGCGGGTCGGCGCGCATGATCTTGCGCGTGGAGGTGACGCCGTGGGCAAACAGGTACAGGACAAAGGCGCCGGCGGCCACCAGCCCGGCAATAAAGCCACCGCCGGGCTCATCGTGACCGCGCAGCAACAGGAAAATGGAAAACAGCAACTGCAACGGCAATAGAAACAATGAGGCCGTGTGCAGAATTATCGTGTTGGACTTGATGATCTTCTGATTACTGCTCATTGGTGTTCGCCTCCGCGCGCAGGGTCAGCATGGAGTACACACCCAGCGCCGCAATCGCCAGAACAAAGATCTCCCCGAGCGTATCGAGCGCCCGGAAATCCACCAGAATCACATTGACGATGTTGTGCCCGTGCGCCTGTGGGTAGGAGGCCTCAATGAAGAAATCGGAAATGGACTCAAAGTAGCGGACATCGAGCGCCGCCAGCATGGCCAGGGTGATGAACACCCCGAAGATCGCGGCCACCGTGCCATCGCGCCAGATTTCAAAGCGCGTGGAATACTGGGAGAAACCGGGCAGCCGGAAAAGCACCAGCACCAGCAGAATCACGGTCAGGGTCTCCACCAGTACCTGCGTGATGCCCAGATCCGGCGCGCTGAACAGAATGAACGTCAACGCGACGGAGAAGCCCAGCACGCCGAGGGTCGCCACCGCGCCCAGGCGTGAACGGGTGAGCGTGACGTAGACCACCGTGGCCACCATCAGCAGGGCGATGGCCGCCTCGAAGAAGTTGACGCCGGTCAGATCCATGTAGGGATGGAAGCCATACTGACTGAGGAGCGTGTAACCGGCGGCGATGGCGGTGGTCATCACCAGCACAATCATGTAATTGCCCATGACGCCGTTCTGCAGGAAACGGGTCTGCCAGCCGGCCACAGCGACCAGCCCGTACAGCAACCGGAAGTAGCCCACCTCGGGCCCGAACCGGGCGACCCCGGTGTTGATATCGGACAGGACATCGCGGCTGCGGGTCCAGAGACTGTAGAGAATGGCACCGACCACCAGACTGGCGAGCGAGAGCAGCAGCGGCCGATTGATGCCGTGCCAGAGGGCCAGATGGAAGTCCACTGGCTCGCCTTTGACCGATGTGACGACTGCCGAGATCACCCCGACCTCGGGGAGAAATGGCAGCACGCCAAAGACCAGCGAAACCAGCGCCAGCACCATCGGCCCCAGGACCATGCCCGGAGGCGCTTCATGAGGCGATTTGGGCGTGCTGCGGGTCGCGCCCCAGAAGGGCCTGATGGCCACCGAAGCAGCCACGGCAATCACCAGAGCGGCCGAGGCCAGGGCGAAGCCCAACAGCACCGTGCTCTGCCAGGGGGCGGACAAGAGCGCTTCAAACATCAGCTCCTTGGCCACGAAGCCAAACAGCGGCGGCAGCCCGGCCAGTGACAGGCCGGCAATCAGGGCCGCGGCGGCGGTATAGGGCATGGCGCGGCGCAGCCCACCCATCAGGCTGAGATCCTTGGTGCCGGTCTCATGGTCCAGTGCGCCGGCAATCATGAACAGGGCGCCCTTGTAGAGCGAGTGCGCGAGCAGGAAGCTGGCGAAGGCCACCATGGCGTAGTCGGTGCCAATGCCAATCAGCATGGTCAGCGTTCCCAGCGCCATGATGGTCGAATAGGCCAGCACCTTCTTCACGCCGGTGGAGCTGTACGCCAGGTAGGAGCCCAACAGCATGGTGACCGCGCCGGCTGAGCACAGCAGCGGCGTCCAGAGCCAGTGTTCGGACAATACCGGGTTGAGCCGCGCCATCAGATAGATGCCGGCTTTGACCATGGTGGCGGAGTGCAGGTAGGCCGACACGGGGGTGGGCGCCGCCATGGCATTGGGCAACCAGAAGTGAAACGGAAACTGGGCGGATTTGGTGAAGGCACCGGCCAGAATACAGAGAACCATGCCGGTGGCCAGGCTGGATTCCATCACCGGGTTATCGCCCGAGAGGATTTCGGACAGCTGATAGCCACCCGAGACGTGGCCGAGAATGATCAGCCCCGCCATCAGCGCCAGGCCACCGGCCACGGTCACGAACAGGCCCTGGAGGGCACATTTGCGCGCCTCGGCGTCTTCGTGGTTAAAGCCGATCAGCAGATAGGAGGTGATGCTGGTCAACTCCCAGAAGACAAACAGGCTGATCAGGTTGTCGGACAGTACCAGGCCCAGCATCGATGCCATGAAGCACAGCATGATGATGTAGAAGCGGCCGAGGAAGGGATGCCCCTGAAGGTAACTGCCCGCGTAAATGAGAATGAAGGTGCCGATAAAGCTGATCAGCAGGGCGAACATCAGCGACAGGCCGTCGAGCATGAAACTGAGATTGATCCCCAGCCCCGGTAACCAGTCCCAGGATTGCAGGATCACTTCACCACCGCTGACGGCGGGGATATGGCTGGCGAAATACAGCGTCAACGCCAGAGGCAGTGCGGCCAGAAGCCACCCGATCCGGTCCCCGCTCCAGCTCTTGAGCCAGGGAACCAGGACCGCCAGGACAAACCCCGAAAGAACAGCAATTAACATCGTCTGTGGCAGCTCCTTATAGCGCTCGCTTTACCCGGCGATCTGACACGGCACCTTGTCATGTCAAAGGATCGCCAGCATAACCAAGCCCGTCAGCCTGCGCAAGAATGCCCCCGGCGCCTTCACACTCCTTGACCGCCCCCTGCTCCACTAAATGGGCGAGGCAGTTGACATTCAACGGAAAATGGGCATAATGTCGCGTCCTTGATTCCGGCTCTGGTCCCTTGACCCTGTCCGGACCCCCGAATTGTAGATTGAATACGAAACAGGAGCTCCACGGTGGCCAATACCCCACAATCCAAAAAGCGCGCTCGCCAGAACGAAAAGGCCCGCAAGCACAACGCCGGCCTGCGCTCCATGGCGCGCACCTACTTGAAAAACGTGATCAAAGCCATTGATTCCGGCGACCAGGAAGCGGCCAAGACCGCCTACGTTGCCGCTGTACCGGTCCTCGACCGTATGGCTGACAAAGGCCTGCTGCACAAAAACAAGGCCGCTCGTCATAAGAGCCGCCTGAACGGCCACATCAAGGCGATGGCTTCCTAAGCCAGCCTCGTTGTTGCCCGGCGCGCTCTGCGCGCCCCGAAAACCGGCCCCGAGCCGGTTTTTTTGTGCCTGACGATCGCCCTGTCGTAAAAATTTCGCACGGTTGACACATTTCTGCCAGATTCATCGTATACCGTTGCCGCTGACATCACACGATGAAGGAGGCCACGCATGTTGCCGCGCGAGCACTATCTGAAACAGCCGTTCAAAGACCTGGTGCATTTTCCCGGCGGATTTGAGCACACCGGCCGACTGTCGACCAGTCAGGCCCGCCTCATTCGCAAGCATGGCGCCCTGATCACGGCCCTGTGCCGCTCCGAGGTGACCAACCCCACCGATGACGACCGGCATCTGCTGAAGGTGATTGCCCGTCAGGCCGCCCCCAAAAATCCGGTGGAACAGGCCTGGCTCAAATACCTGGCGCTGACCGAGTCGCCCACCCGGCTGCGCAAGAGCGCCTGACCCGGGTTTGGCTCACATCACAGAAGAACTCGCTTTGGCTCTGATATACTATCGACTCCTTTGTAGCGGTTTGCAGCGTTGGTAAAGCGCTTGTAAAAACAGGAGCGGACTCGTTTGGCCAAGCTTTATATCATCATGGGCGTCTCCGGCGCCGGCAAGTCGACCCTGGCGTCCGCTTTGGCGCGGCATTTTGGCTACCACTACCTGGACGCCGACGACTTTCACAGTGAGTCGGCCAAGGCCCACATGGCCGGCGGGGCTCCGCTCACCGATGCCATGCGCAAGCCCTGGATCGAGCGCATCTGCACCCATCTGCACGAGCTGGCTCACCGGGACGAAAGCGTCGTTCTGGCGTTTTCCGGGTTGAAAAAAGCGCACCGCGACCCTCTACGCGAGTGCGGGCTGGAGACCCACTTTCTGTTTCTCGACGGCGATGCCCCCACCATCTCCGAGCGGATGAGCGCGCGCGAGGGGCACTTCATGCCGCCCTCTCTGCTGGACAGCCAGTTCGAGAGCCTCGAGCGGCCCGACATGGCGCGCGAACCCGATATCGAACCCCTGAGCATCACCCCACCGATTCCGGGCGTGCTCGAGCGGGCCATTGAACTGGTCCACTATCTGGAGGAACAATCCCCCTCTGACTCGGCCCATCAACGTTAAGGGCCAGTCCAAAACATAAAAATTCGGTCAATCAAGACACAAGGAGATAATAAAAACCATGTCGGCAAGCTATCTACTTTCGATTACGGTCGCCAGCATCGCCCTGTTGCTGTTTCTGATCATTGTCCTGCGCATGCAGGCCTTCGTCGCCCTGTTGCTGATCAGTATGGGCGTGGCCATCGCCGGCAGCGTGCCGCTGCCGGAAGTGGCCGGCGTCATCCAGGAGGGCATGGGCGGCACCCTCGGCTACATTGCCATTGTGATTGGTCTGGGCACCATGATCGGCGAGATCCTGCAGATCTCCGGCGGCGCCCAGCAGATTGCCAACACTCTGACCCGTAAGGCCGGCACCGAACGCGCGCCCTGGGCACTGATGGCTCTGGGGCTGATTGTCGCCATTCCGGTGTTTTTCGAGGTGGCGCTGATCCTGTTCATCCCGCTGGTTTACAGTCTGGCACGGCGCACAGGCAAGTCCCTGCTGTTTTACGGGATGCCACTGGTCGCCGGTATTGCCGTGGCCCACTCGTTCATCCCTCCGACTCCCGGGCCGGTCGCGGTCGCTTCGCTGCTGGGCGCCGATCTGGGCTGGGTGATTCTGGTCGGTCTGATCGCGGGTATTCCCGCCGCCATTGTCGGCGGTATCATTTTCGGGCGCTTTATCGGTGAGCGCATTCATACTCAATTGCCCGACTTCGCCCAGGCTCAACTCGACTCGCAGGATCAGTCCGAGCGCCCCCAGCCGGGATTTGCCCTGGTACTGAGCATCATTCTGGTGCCGCTGGTCATGATTCTGCTCAACACCGCCACCAAGGCCTCGCTAGCGGAAGGACATCAACTGGTCGCCATCATGGCCTTTGTCGGGCACCCTTTCACCGCCCTGCTGACCGCCACGCTGCTCGCCTTTTACTGCCTGGGCACGCGTCTGGGTTTCAGCCGCGATGAAATTCAGCGGGTGGCGACCCGCTCCATGGAGCCGGTGGGCATGATCATCCTGCTCACGGGCGCCGGCGGCGTGTTTGGCAAGGTGCTGATCACCGCCGGCGTGGGCGATGCCCTGGTGGAGGCCATGAGTAGCTCCAACCTGCCGGTGGTCCTGTTTGCCTTTCTCATCGCCACCGTGGTCCGGGTGTCCCAGGGGTCGGCGACAGTCTCGATGGTGACCTCGGCGGGCCTGGTAGCCCCGTTGGTCGACGCGGGCGGCTACTCCGATCCGGTGGTGGCCTGCGTGGTCATTGCCATTGCCTGCGGCGCCACGGTGCTCTCGCATGTCAATGATTCGGGGTTCTGGCTGGTCAAGCAGTATATGGGGCTGACCGAGAAGCAGACCCTGGCTTCCTGGACGGTACTGGAAACCATTCTGGGGCTGGTGGGGCTGACGGTGGTACTGGTGCTGAGCTTTCTGTTGTAACCAGGCGCCCCGCAGCAAGGGGGCACTCCCGGGCCGGAAGACGGTCAAGCGTCCCGAAGGCGGTATGGATCTTGCTGCCATTTAGGGTAACGATTTTCAGGAGCTGTCCCCCATGACCACCGATTTTCTCTCGCTGCCCGAACTCAAGAGCAAACTCTCCGGCCTGCTCGGCTATCTCTACCCGAACAACGACATCGATGCACTCGTGGAAGATTGTCTGGAGGCGATCGGGACACGCCTCAACACGGATGTGGTGCCCCCCGAACAGCTCTGGTCGGAGAAGGATTGCCTGCTGATCACCTATGGCAACTCCATTCGCACGCCGCACCAGAAACCCCTGCACACCCTCAAGCAGTTTCTCCACCGCCACCTGCAGGATACCTTCAGCGCGGTGCATGTACTGCCATTTTTTCCGCATAGCTCGGACGGGGGTTTTGCGGTGATCGACTACACCAAAGTGGACGCCGAGCTGGGCGACTGGGAGGACATCGAGGCGCTGGCCGGCGAGTTCAAATTCATGGGCGACCTGGTGATCAATCACGTTTCCAGCCAGAGTGGCTGGTTCCGCAATTACCAGTATGGCAAAGACCCCGGACGCGATTATTTTGTGGAGGCGAGCCCGCACTACGACCTGTCCATGGTGGTGCGCCCGCGCACCAGCCCCCTGCTGCGCACCATTGAAACCACCGAGGGCGTCAAACATGTCTGGTGTACGTTCAGTCACGATCAGGTGGACGTGGATTTTCGCAACCCCAAAGTGTTGCTGGAGTACCTGCGGATCATCGGACTGTATCTGGACGAAGGCATTCAGTGGTTGCGTCTCGACGCCGTGGCCTTTCTGTGGAAAGAAATCGGCACCGCCTGCATTCACCTGCCCCAGACCCACGAAGTGGTGAAGCTGGTCCGCTTGCTGATGGAATACAAAAACGCGCGGGCCATACTGATCAGCGAAACCAACGTGCCCAACCGGGAAAACCTGACCTACTTTGGCAACAGCAACGAAGCGCACCTAATTTACAATTTCAGTTTTCCGCCACTGGTGATTCACGCTCTGCTCTCCGGCCAGGGACACTACCTGAAAAACTGGCTGATGAGCATGCCGCCCTCCCCGGTCGGCTGCGCCTATCTGAACTTTACCGCCTCCCACGACGGGATCGGCCTGCGCCCGGCGGAAGGGCTGCTATCGGATGTGGAGCTGGAGACTTTTCTGGCGGCACTGCAATGGTTCGGCGGGCGCATTTCCAGCCGCACGGACAATGAGGGCAACAGCAAACCCTACGAAGCCAACATCAGCCTGTTTGATGCCTTCAAGGGCACCTACAAAGGCACCGACCGTTGGCAGGAAGCGCGGCTGCTGTGTTCGCAGATCATCATGATGTCACTGGAGGGGATTGCCGCCTTTTACATTCATGCGCTGTTCGCCACGCCCAATGATCTGGATAAGCTGGAAGCAACCCAGCACAACCGCTCCATCAATCGGACGAACTGGCTGTTGAGTGAACTGGAAGAGTTGCTGCAGGACCCGAACACGCCACAGCATCGGATTTTCCACGAGTTGAAGCGCCTGATCCAGATCCGCTGTGAGCAGCCAGCCTTTCACCCCAATGCCACCCAGTTCACGCTGCATGTGCAGCCGGAGGTGTTCGGCTTCTGGCGCCAGAGCATGCAGCGTACCCAGAGTATTTTCTGTCTGAACAACCTGAGCGATACGCCGCAGAGCATCAGCCTGTCCAACATCAATCTGATCAGTACCGACAGCTGGCGCGATCTGATCAGCGGCGAGTCGATTGACGATCTGCACGGCACTCTGACGCTGACGCCCTATCAGTGCGTGTGGTTGACCAACTATCCTCAGTCCTAGCCGATTTTGATTGTCTGACCAAAAAAGTCGCCGGGCGATCACGGGGCTCCAACGGAGCCCCCCGATTCAGGAACGAACGGGCTACTGAGCTTCTTTTTCGTCCTGCTCGACCGCATCCAGCAGCCGCTCGTACACATCGGGAACGGCACTCAGCACCCGGGACCAGTTGGCCATGAACGGCCGTTCGGTGGGATCATTCAGAAACTGTTCGCCCGCGCGCATGATGCACTTGGTGAACAACTCCACGGTGTTTTCCTCCTGATTGCGATCGAGCGTCATGCCGTTAATCACGGCATCGTTGTGGTAACGATCGATCAGATCCAGCGCCAGGCGATAGTAGCTGGCCTTGATGGTGCGGAACACTTCGGGCGTAAACACCTGGCCCTTGATGGCGAGCTTGCGAAACAGGGACTTGGAAATATCCGTGCTCATTTTCGACAGACCGCCCTCGGGATTTTCCTGGGACAGGTCCTGGTGTTTGTGATCGTAGGCATCGGCGATGTCCACCTGACAGACCCGTTCATCCGAGTAGCGACGGTTCACTTCCGATAGCACCCCGATCTCCAGCCCCCAGTCGCTGGGAATCCGGATCGAACTCACCACATCCACGATCATGGAAAACTCACCGGCCAGCGGGTAGCGGAAGCTGTCGATAAAATCCAGATAATCCTCTTTGCCGAACACCTTCTCCAGCGCCCGCACCAAAGGCGACACCAGCAGGCGGCTGACCCGACCGTTGAGCTTGCCCCCGGCCGCGCGATAGTAAAAGCCCTTGCAGAAGACGTAATTGAAGGTGGGATGCACCACCGGGTAAAACAGCTTGGCGACAATGTCGCGCTTGTAGGTGAGAATGTCGCAGTCGTGCAGCGCCACGGCCTTGGCGCGACCGGAGGCCAGCGCGAAGCCCAGGCAATACCAGACGTTGCGACCCTTGCCCAACTCCTTGGGGGCCAGCCCGTATTCATCCAGCACCTTGTCGATGGCTTTCAGGCGGGGGCCGTCGTTCCAGAGGATGTGGTGCTTTTGTGGCAGGCGGGAGAAAAACTGTTTGGCGTGCTCGAACTCTTCCTTTGTGGCCCGGTCCAGGCCGATGATGATTTCATCCAGGTAGGTCACCTGACACAACTCATCGATAATGTTTTCAAGCGCCGGGCCCTGCAACTCCGAATACAGACAGGGAAGCACCAGACACATGGGCTTTTTGTGACGCCACTCATTCAGCTCCGCCTCCACATCCTCCAGGGGGCGATCCCCCAGATTGTGGAGGGTCGAAATCCGGCCGTTCTGAAAAAAATCACTCATTGTTTTCGCCTCTGGTTCAGTGCCTGCTTTATTGTTCAATCAACGCGGTCGAATTGGTGCTGTGTTTTAGCCCTGCTCTATCAACGACAACACCGAGCTATTCCACCCCTCGGCGCCCTCATTTGGTGCAACCGTGGCACTTTTCAGCGCATCATCCTGCAGGTGAGCGCCATCTTTGTGCGGGATGATTACGGGTGCATCCACCTGTTTGAGCATATCCAGGTCATTGGGACTGTCGCCCAGGGCGATCGTAAAAGGTTTTGCCTGAAAATAGTGCTCATAACGGGATTGCAAGGTGCGTACCGCATCGCCTTTGTCGCACTGGCCCATCACATGATAAAAACGCCCGCCTTCGAGCAGTCGTAATTTATTGCGCGCCAATTCCGCCCTGAACGCCTCCAGCTCTTCCGGCTCCCCGCGCCACAAAAGCGGCTCGGAGGCCTTGCGTTGCCCCGCCATGGCGGCCGCTTCCTCTGAGAGCCCGGTGTGTTGCACGATCTCGCCGGTGGTCATCCAGGCGAAACCGGTAAAGCGGTAGTCCGATTTGAGCTCGGTCAACACCTGGAGGATCTGCTCCCGGGCCACGCCCCGATAGTCGTAATAATAGCCATCGCTGATTGAGCGCTCATCCACCGATACTCCCAGGGGTTCAAGCCGATCTTCGGGAATCAGGATCAGGCTGCCGTTCTCGCACACCAGCGGGTCCCGGTTGCCCAGGGCCTGGCGCAGCGCCAGCATTTCCCGGTCGGTCTTGCTGGAAACAAGAATCAGCGGGATGCTCTGTCGTTGCAGCGCCTCCAGCGCAGGCCGGGCCGCCTCCCAGGAATAATCATCGTGATTGAGCAGGGTGCCATCCAGATCGGTGAATACCAGTGTGGGTCGGGTCATAAGGGGGTTCCTCGCGGAGCGACAATGCGTTGCACACGGTGCGCCGGGTTCAGCTCAAACACCAGGTCCGCCCGCTCGGGCATCTCGGCCAGGATCCAACGCGTCAGCCGCTCATAATGTTGAATAAAACGTTGCAGTTCACTCGAAGACATCACTCGCGTACCGGCGCGACCGCTTTCGGCCAGAGACGCCTCGAGCGCCTGCTCCTGTTGCGCGCGCCACTCGTACACCTGATCAAAGGAAGGCGCTTTCAACATGAGCAGGTGGTCCAACGGGGCGAAGAGCTCCTCATAATCCGCCAGACAGGCGTTGGCGTAGCGCCGCCAGTGGCCCTCGGCGTCTTCCTGCCGCTCCAGATCGTTCACCGGCTCGCTCAGACTGGCCTCGGGCTGAGGGCGGGCGCCAACGCACCAGCCTTCAAACACGATCAGGTGGGGCCGTCCGACCCACAGATCCCACTCCGGCTGCGGGCGACGATCATCGCTCGCCTTGTCAAACCGGGGAATCGGGGTCCGGGTCTCTGGTGTGGCGCTTTTAAGTTGATCAATGAGTGTCACGCCCAGCGCCACATCGTGTGTGCCCGGCACGCCCCGGGTCCGCAGCAGCGGATGGACCTCGGTCGCCAGGCGCTGGCGCGCGGCGGCGGTCAGGTAGAGATCGTCGATGGACAGGCAACAGACCCTGAAGCCGCGCACACCCAGCAGGTGGGCCAACACCTCCGCCGCCGTGGATTTCCCCGTGCCCTGGGCGCCGTTGATGCCCAGCACCATGGGCCCGGACCGTCCCGGCAACCGCCGGGCCAACCGCTCCGTCAGGGGGCTGTAGACGGCCGTGAGGTGCTCGGCCACCCCCCCGGGCAGGCGCAGGCGGCGCGCCACCTCAGCCGGGTCCGCCGGCGTCTGCTGCCCCGAGACACCCCAGGCGCTCAGCAGCGTCTCCGGCCATAAATTCTGCTCGTGGTCTGAACGCTCAATCACCCTAGGCTCGCTCCTTAACATCAGGTTGGATAAGTCTCTCCTTGTAGCCTAGCAGGATCCAGGCCAGTTGCTTTTTCTTGACCAATACCACTTGTTACTGTAATTTCAGTAATTACTGAAACTAATGGAGTACTCCCGATGGCCGACCAACTGACCCCGATGATCCAGTCCTGTGTGATGCATTTTGGTGAAATGGGCAGCCGCTGGGGTATCAATCGCACCGTGGGTCAGATGTATGCCCTGCTGGTGCTGAGCGAAGAGCCCCTGTGCGCGGACCAGATTTCCCGGGCACTGGGCTTCTCCCGCTCCAATGTCAGCATGGGACTGAAAGAGCTGCAGTCCTGGGAGCTGGTCCGCCTGAAGCACATTCCCGGGGAGCGCAAGGAGTTCTTCTCCGCCCCCGATGATGTCTGGGAGATCGCCAAAACGCTGATTGAACAGAGGCGCAAGCGCGAAATTGATCCGACTTTATCCACCCTGCGGGGCCTGCTTCTGGAGCAGCCGGCCAACCGGGAGGAGGAATACGCTCAGGCGCGGATGCAGGAGATGCACGAGCTGATTGAAATGCTCACCCAGTGGACCACGGAGATTCAGCGCCTGAACCGGAGCAATCTGCAGAGCCTGCTCAAGATGGGAGGAAGTCTGGGCAAGGTGCTGGACATGAAGGACAAGTTTTTGAGTCGTTCCTGATCGTTTGAATGGAAATGACGGATGCGCTTGACGCTTATCCGCCCTACGAGACCGCCGTGCCTTCTGTAGGGCGGATAAGCCTAAGGCGCATCCGCCACAAAAATCGGAGTCATTATGGAAACCCTGTTGTTATCGCGCATTCAGTTTGCCGCGAATATCAGCTTTCACATACTCTTCCCGACCATCACGATCGCGCTGGCGTGGTTTCTGGTGGTGTTCAAAATCCAGCACAACCGCACCGGCGCGGAAGTCTGGATGCGCGCTTACCGCTTCTGGGTCAAGGTGTTTGCGCTGAGTTTTGCCCTGGGCGTGGTCAGCGGCATCACCATGTCGTTTCAGTTCGGCACCAACTGGCCCGGTTACATGGCCACCGTGGGCAACATTGCCGGTCCGCTGCTGGGCTACGAAGTGCTCACCGCCTTTTTCATGGAGGCCACCTTCCTCGGTATCATGCTCTTTGGCATGAACCGGGTGTCCAACCGCATCCACACCCTGGCAACCGTACTCGTCGCCATCGGCACCAGTCTGTCCGCATTCTGGATACTGTCACTCAACTCCTGGATGCACACGCCCGCCGGTTTTGAAATGCGCGATGGCGTTGCCTTTCCGGTCAGTTGGTGGGCCATCATTTTCAATCCCTCCATGCCCTACCGGCTCATACACATGATGCTCGCTTCCGGCCTGACCGCCGCTTTTCTGATGGCGGGACTGTCGGCCTATCGTCTGCTCAAAGGCGATCACAAACCGGCGCCGCGCCTGACACTCAAGGTGTCGGTGTTTGCCGCGGCTCTATTGATTCCACTGCAGATTTTCATGGGCGATCTGCACGGGCTGAATACGCTAGAGCACCAACCGGCCAAAGTCGCGGCCATGGAGGGGTTGTGGGAAACGCAGCAGGGTGCACCGCTGGTACTGTTCGGACTGCCCGATGAGACGGAAAAGCGCAACCGCTATGCGCTGGAAATTCCGGGCGGTGCCAGCTTCATTCTGACGCACGACTGGCAGGGCGAAGTGCGCGGGCTCAACGAGTTCGAGAACGAACACCCGCCTGTCAGCCCGGTGTTCTGGGGGTTCAGAATCATGGTCGGCCTGGGCATGTTGATGCTCCTGGTCTCCTGGACCGCCGCCTGGCGGCTCTGGCGCCACAAGGCGCTGCCGGCCTGGATGCTGAAAGTGTTGGTGGGCATGACCTTCTCCGGCTGGGTGGCCACACTGGCGGGCTGGTATGTGACCGAGATCGGCCGACAGCCCTATCTGGTATCAGGACTGTTGACCACGGCCGACGCGGTCACCTCGACACCGCCCACCAACGTCGCCACCTCCCTGGCGATTTACCTCACGCTGTATGGCGTATTGCTGCTGGCCTATATGCGTACCCTGTTTTTGATCGCCCGCAAAGCCGTCGCAGTAGACCGGCCCGAGGAAATACACACACTGCAGGACCAGCTCAACCCAATCGAACAGTCACCAACCGGAGGAGGCAATCGATATGCCTAGCGGTGAAGCCTACTGGTTACCTCTTATTTTCATGGCGCTGATGGGTGTGGCCTTTCTGGTGTACGCCATTCTGGACGGCTACGATCTGGGCGTGGGCATTTTACTGCCGCGCAACTCCGAGGCCCAGCGAGACACCATGATTGCCTCCATCGGTCCTTTCTGGGATGCCAACGAAACCTGGCTGGTACTGGGCGTGGGCATCATCCTGATCGCCTTCCCGGCGGCGCACAATGTGATTCTGTTGCAGCTGTACATCCCGGTGACGTTGATGCTGGCCGGGTTGATTCTGCGCGGCGTCGCCTTTGACTTCAGGGCGAAGGCCCCGGTCGATCATAAAAGTTGGTGGGACCTGGCATTCTGGGGAGGCTCTCTGCTCGCGACCCTGTCCCAGGGTTACATGTTGGGCCTGTACGTGATGGGCTTTGAGCAGAGCTGGGCAGCCCAGGCGTTCGCGCTGCTCAGCGCCATCTGCGTGACCGCCGGCTACTGCCTGATTGGCGCCGCCTGGCTGGTGATGAAAACCGAGGGCGAGCTGCAGGCGCGCGCGGCCCGCTGGGCCCGCCGCTGCGCCTGGCTGATGGCGCTCGGGCTGGTGGCCGTGTCGCTGGTCAACCCGATGATCAGCGAACGGGTATACGACCGCTGGCTGAGCGATGGGCCCACCCAGATTCTGCTGGTGATCCCCCTGCTGTGTTTTCTCCTGTTTCTGATCAACGATCGTTTCCTGGCCCGCTTTCCTTTCGACAATGATTTTGGTTGCTGGCTTCCTTTCGCCTGCACCATCGGGCAGTTTGTACTGGCATTCTCAGCGCTCGCTTACAGCTTCTTTCCCTATGTGGTGCCGGAACAGCTGACGTTCTGGGAGGCATCGAGCGCGCCCGAATCGCTGCGCTTCATCCTCTACGGCGTGGTGATCGTATTACCCACCATTGCCTTCTACACCTTTTACGCCTATCGGGTTTTCTGGGGCAAGGCGACCGAGCTGCAGTACTACTGAGCCACCTTTTACCGGACCAGTAATATCGATCGGCCCGGGGGTTTGTGCTAGCCTTCCATGTGCTGGAGCCACATCGCCATAACATCAGGGAACGATTCCCATGCTGATCATCCCCATTCAGGACAAGCCCGACTGGTCCCGACCACCTCTGGTGACGCTGGGCCTGATCCTGCTCAACATTCTGGTGTTTGTCTTTTATCAGGGCAAGGACCCGGAGGTGGCCGAACAGGCGGCGGAGATCTACCATCAACATCAGTTGCTCGAGATTGAACGTCCCTACTACGAACAGTATCTGAAAGAGCAGGCGCCCGACCGGTTGCCACAATGGCGCGAAATGAAAGCGCAGGATTCCCGGTGGCTGGCCTGGCCCATCATCTACGAGCGCCAGTTTGACCACTACCTGCGGGACTTGTGGGAATCAGAAGCGGTTCCGGCGGAAATCGACCTGGCACAGTGGCGGGCCCACCGGGCCGAATTCGAACAACAGCGCAATCAACTCAGCAGCATCGAAGCCGGGCTGACACCGGCCGAGGCAAAGCCGCTGACCTTTCTCACCAGCCAGTTTCTGCATGGTGGCTGGGGCCATCTGCTGGGAAACATGGCGTTCCTGTTTCTGTTCGGCTTTACTCTCGAGACCGCTCTGGGCGCCTGGCGCTATCTGTCGATGTACCTCGTGGCAGGGGTGGCTGCCAATGCGCTGCATCTGGGCCTTAATCCAAGCTCCATGGCGCCGCTGGTCGGTGCCTCGGGCGCCATCTCCGGTCTGATGGGCATGTACCTCGCGCTCTACCGATTGCGACGCATCCGGTTTTTCTATTCCGTGATCTTCTTTTTTGGCGAACTGCGGGCGCCCGCTCTGGTGGTTTTTCCGCTCTGGCTGGTCAAGGAACTTTACGGGCACTTTTTTGTGGATTCCAATACCGCCTACTGGGCCCATATTGGCGGACTGCTCGCCGGCGCAGCGATGATGCTGCCCGCCCAGAAATCCCTGAAACACTTCACCCGCCGGCTCGATCAGACCGATCAACGGGATCAACTGACCGAATCACTCAAACAGGCCGAGCTGGCCATGGCGCGGCTGGACTTTGACCGGGGGCGGGCACTGGCACGAAAGCTGTGCCGGGACCATCCGGAGGATCCCCGCCCCTGGCACCTTCTGTTTGATCTGTACAAAAGTCAGCCGCAGCAGAAGCCTTTTCACCAGGAGACGTTCAATCTGTTGAAGCAGTTTGTGCAACCCGAATCGGACTCCAACGAATGGCTCCCCCACACCCTGGAGGTATTGCACGAATACGAGCAACTCGCGCCCGGGGCACCCGCCCTGACCGGCCCGCTGAGTCTGGCTCTGGCGAACAAGCTCTGGCGCAACGGCGAGTGGCCACTCGCCGAGCACCACCTGGAGCGCGCCCTGAAAAAACGCGCCCACCCGGAGCGAAGCCGACAACTGCTTGCCCGAATGATTGCCCAATACCAACAGCGCCAGCAGCCCGAAAAAGCCGAGAAGCTCGCCGGCTGGCTCAAGCAGGTGAGCTAGCGGCGGCCTCCTTCTGCCGATGGATGGCGCTCTGCAGCTCTTCCAGTTCCCGCCGTTCCCGGCAGTCCGGGTAACGCTTTAGCACGAAGCGGATGATCGCCAGCGCTTGGTCATCCTGATCGCGGTGTTCAAAAAATATTCGGGCCACGGTCAGATAGGCGGCAGGGATCAGAGGATCCTTGGGCCGGGTTTTGTGCCGATTGTGGAACAGACGGATGATCGCCTTGTTCTGCCCCTGCATCTGCAACAGGGGCGCGAGCTCCAGAGCGCGCCGGGTATCACCCAGCTGAAACCCCGGGACACGGCTCTGCACATCCAGCACGATCGGAACGCCTTTGCCCAGCTGGCCGAACCGCTGATACAACTCGATCAGATAGTCGCCGTGGTTCGCCAACGCCTCGTCATCATCGAGCAGCATTAACAGTTTGTGGTAGTGCTCATGCAGTTCTATATCGTCCCTGACGGTGTCGAGTGCCCGGCGCAAGCAGGTACGGGCCTGCTTGTAATGACCATCGCGGATCAACACGGTGGCTTCGCCCAGCGCCCGGGCCTTGTCGAACTCACCCTGGTCCACCAGGTCATCCGCCTCGGGCTCGACATCAAAGCCAAGCTCATTCTGGTACTCAAACAGGACGTACCCGAGCATGGCGTAGAGCGCAAAGGTGAAATAGGTCATCAGCACCGCGAAAAGGGGGAACAGCATCGACTCGGGCAGCGCCGCCGCCAGCCAACCGAGAATGTAGCCGGGGCCGGCCGAGATCACCTGGGTGCAGAACCACAACAACAGATAGGGCCAGCCCACGCGAAGCATCAGCACCATCAGGTTGAGCGGGTTCAGCGCCCGAAATACCGACTTTTCAACGGCCAGCATCATGATACTGGCGGGCATGGCGAGGGTAATGAACACGACCACCACCAGGCCCAACAGCTCACTGACATAGCCGGCAAAACCGGCCGCTGCCCCCATCAGAAAAATCAGTGCGATCATCTTCAGAAACAGATGATGCTCATCCCCACCGACGACGGCTCCCAGGGTCGGCGGATGGGTCTCTCCCCGCCCCCGGCTTTCAATGATCGCCAGACTGTATTTGATCACGACCGCAACGAGAAACAGCGCCACCAGAAACAGGATCAGGCCTCCGCCCAGCGACAGACCGCTACCCAGCAGCGCCGTAACGGCGGTCACCAGAGCGATCACCAGCAGGCTGTTGGGATGCAGAGGATAGGCAAAAAAGTGGGGCAGCATCTGCCAGAAGGGCTTGGCGCCGGTGGCGTTGCCGAGAAACCTCAATTTGTGGTCGCAACGCAGGCACCCCGGCCCCACGGCACCCCAGAGACGCCGGTCACCAATGGGGACGCAGCGTTCGCTGTAGTGGGTATGACACCCGTCGCAGACCCAGGAGGCCGGGGTATCCGGGAAAAAGTGACAATCGAGCTTGGCCATAACCGCTCCCTGTTTATTATTGGAGGCGCCATTATGGCAAATTCGGGAAAACCGCACCACCCAACCCGGACTTGCGACCTGGCCAGTCCGCCACCGAATAATCCTTGACCAATGCGACCATTGCGGTAGGGTATCGGTACCAACCAGACTATAAAAAATCCGATAACAACATAATGATGTGAGAGACCAATGATGTTCAAATCAACCACGCTACAACTGAGTCAGATTTTTGTGTTCAGCTGCCTGCTGGCGGCCTGTGGAGGCAGTGATAACAACGACAGTGAGAATGAGGGCTCCAGCAGCCGTTCGAGCAGTTCCTCCAGCGCCTCCTCGGACAACCCGACCGAAGAGCCGGCATTTGACCTTTCTCTGCTCCCAGAAGTACCGACCCCTACTGCCCCGGACACCCTTCCCGACGGTGAGAACACCTATTTTGTCTCGCCCGACGGCAGCGACGATCTGGCCGGTACGGAAGCGGACCCCTTCGCCACCCTGAGCCACGCCACCCGACAGGCCCAGCCGGGCGATGTCATCGTGATGCGCGGCGGCGAGTACTTTCAGACCGACACCATTCAGATTCGGGCCCCCGATTCGGCGCACGGCACCGAGGAGGCGCCCATCATTGTCATCGCCCACCCCGGGGAAACACCGATTCTGGATTTCGAGGGCCAGCCCCTGGGCAACCACGGGGTGCGCCTGGATACCGACTACTGGCACCTGATCGGCCTGACCATCCGCAATGCCGGCCACAACGGTCTGGGCCTTGAAGGCAGTCACAACCGGCTGGAGCGACTCGTGGTGCACGACAGCTATGATACCGGGATAAACGTGGGCGGCCTCGCGGCGCACAACCTGATCATGAACTGCGACAGCTACCGCAACTTCGACTACGCCGAAGAGCGGGTGGGCCAGGATGCCGACGGCTTTGGAGCCAAAGGCAATCGACTGGGTGAGGGCAATGTGTTTTACGGCAACCGGGCCTGGCAGAACTCCGACGACGGCTACGATTTCTGGGAAGCAGAAAACACCATCGTGCTGTACAACAACTGGGCCTTCAACAACGGCGATCCGGACGCCTTTGGCAACCCGAGCAATTTCGACGGCAATGGCAACGGCTTCAAGGTGGGCCGCAGCGAAGAGGATCGGAACAGCCATATTCTCTATCGCAATCTCGCCTTCGACAACCGCGGGCCGTTTGACGACTCCAAGGGTTTTGACCAGAACAGCAACCGGGGAAAGCTGCTGGTCGCACACAACACCGCCTACAACAACGGTCGCAACTTCACCTTTCCGACGGGCGATCACATCATACGCAATAACGCCAGTCTCGACGGTAGCAACAGCGTCCTGAACCGCTCCGATCAGGTGAACGACAACAGCTGGCAGCTGGACGGCGACCTGTCGGCGAGTGACTTTATCAGTCTGGATACCCAGGCCGCCTACGGCGAGCGCCAGGCCGACGGTTCACTGCCCGATATCGACCTTCTGAAGCCGGCGCCCGACAGTATTCTGATTGATGCCGGTTTCGACCTGGAGGTGCCCCACGAAGGGGAAGCGCCCGATATCGGCGCCTACGAGCGGGCCGCCGAGGGCAATTGACTTTGGGGGCGGCGCCTTCTAGGATTTCGGGTTTTTAACAATAAGAATCTCCCGACCACCCGAAAGCGCCGAGGCAGATGGATCATGCAGGACACCCACGACCTGAAACTGATGTTGGACTCACGGGTTTCGCTCATAGTGATCGAGACCCATGAGGAGAACAAAGTCATCAACCTGCTGCTGCGTGTAGCGCGGGAGAAGGAGCGGACGCTGCACCGCTGGTCGGTGACCGATGGCCTTACCCGCCTGGGCTTCGGCCCGCAGTTGACGCCCAGGAAAAGGGAGCATCAGGACCCGAGCGACATGCTGGAGCATATCAAGGCCCAGACCGAGCCCGGGTTGTTCCTGCTGTGCGATCTGCACCCCTACCTGACCGACCAGCCCCACAATATCCGGCTGCTCAAGGATATCGCCCTGAACCACAGCCAGGTGCCCCACGCGGTGGTACTGCTCAGCCACCGACTGGAAATGCCGCCGGAGATCGCCCGCTACAGCGCCTCGTTTGCCCTGTCACTGCCCACCGATGAACAGATCATGGCCATCATCCGGGAGGAGGCGCGTCACTACTCCAAACAGAACGGCCAGGTGCGGATCAAGACCGACAACGACACCCTGCGCAAGCTTCTGGCCAACCTCCAGGGCCTGAGTGCCGGCGACGTTCGCCGCTTGGTGCGCATCGCCATCTGGCAGGATGGGGCCATTACCGAAGAAGATCTACCGGCAGTCAACAAGGCCAAGTTCGCCCTGATGGACATGGAAGGGGCCATGAGCTTTGAGTACGAGACGGCCGATTTCTCCCAGGTCGCGGGGCTGGAGAACCTCAAACGCTGGCTGCAGGCCCGCCTGGAGGTCATCCACGCGCCCGACCCGGGCACCGAGCTACCCAAGGGGCTGCTGATGGTGGGCGTTCAGGGCGGCGGCAAAAGCCTGGCGGCCAAGGCGGTGGCCGGGACCTGGGGGCTGCCTCTGCTGCGCCTGGATATCGGTGCGCTGTACAACAAGTACCACGGCGAGACCGAGCGCAACCTGCGCGAGGCGCTGCAACTGGCCGACGCCATGGCGCCCTGTGTGCTCTGGCTGGATGAAATCGAAAAAGGCCTGGCGCAGGGCAGCAGCGATGACGGCACCTCCCGCCGGATGCTGGGCACCCTGCTCACCTGGATGGCCGAGCGCAAGAGCCGGGTGTTTCTCACCGCCACCAGTAACGACATCAGTCAGTTACCCCCCGAACTGATCCGCAAGGGCCGCATGGACGAGATTTTTTTCGTCGACCTGCCCGATCAGGCCGTGCGTCGCGCCATTTTCGAGATCCATCTGCGCAAGCGCGAGCTGGACCCGACGCAGTTTGATCTTGACCGACTGGCGCTGGCCAGTGACGGTTTCTCGGGCGCGGAAATCGAGCAGGCCATTGTCGGCGCTCGCTACAGTGCCGGGCGCGAGGGACTCGACACCGAGGCGATTCTCACGGAAATTGCCAACACCAGCCCGCTGTCAGTGATCATGGCCGAGAAACTGCAACGGCTGCGCGCCTGGGCCCGGGATCGGACGATCCCCGCCTGAGCCTCTGACTTACTGGCGTTTATGCGGTTTGCGCCGGACGTAAACCGTGCGGTGAACGGTCGCCACCAGGTGGCCCTCACGGTCGGTGATATCGATGGCGAAGTTGGGCAGGTATTTTTTGCCCGCGGCAGTGTGCTCGCGGATGCGCTCGAGGGTAGCATCGTCGATCCGGAACACCGCCCGGGCAGCGCTGCGGCCGGGGGCAATAAAATCGATGTGGGCACTCTTGTCCCAGACGTAGTAGTCCGGGCCCAGGTTGTACACCAGCATCAGCATGTACCAGGGGTCGGTCATGGCAAAGAGGCTGCCACCAAACTGGGTGCCCACAAAGTTGCGGTTGTACCAGCGCAACTTGAGCACCACCTCGATATGCCGGAAATCGGCGCTGATATGGGTGGCCTTGATGCCGGTAAAAAACAGCGGTGGCCAGAAGTTGACCAGTCGACGAATCCATTGCCATTTCATTGGAGACTTCCCTCTCACGCGTCCGTCAGCACCAGATTGTCGCGGTGCACCAGTTCGTCATCGTCCTTGTACCCGAGTTGGGCCAGTATATCGCCGCTCGGGCGACCGATGATTTTGCGTGCCTCCTCGGCACTGTAATTCACCAGCCCCCGGGCAATTTCGGTGCCGTCGGGCGCGACGCAGATCACCATGTCGCCCCGGGTAAAGTCGCCCTTGACGCCCTTGACCCCGACGGGCAGGAGGCTTTTGCCTTTGTCCCGCAGCACCGTAACCGCCCCGTCATCGAGCGTCAGGATACCGCGTGTCTGCAGCTGCCCGGCAATCCAGCGCTTGCGCGCCGCCTGGGGCTCCTGACCGGCCGTGAGCAGCGTGCCCAGCAACTCACCACTCTGGGCGCGCACCAGCGCCTGGTCGGTGCGCCCACCCAGTATCAGGGTATCGGCCCCGGAGCGGGCCGCGACCCGGGCCGCGCGCACTTTGGTGAGCATACCGCCACGCCCGAGCACACCGCCACCGCCGGCCATGCTCTCCAGGGTGTGATCATCGGCGGCCAGCTGGGGCAGCAGGCGGGCCTCGGGATTGTTGCGGGGGTCACTGTCGTACATGCCGGCCTGATCGGTGAGGATCACCAGCAGGTCGGCTTCGATCAGGTTGGCCACCAGGGCGCCCAGAGTGTCGTTGTCACCGAAGCGGATTTCATCGGTCACAACCGTGTCGTTTTCGTTGACCACCGGGACCACGCCCAGATCCAGCAGGGTGCGCAGTGTGGAGCGGGCGTTGAGGTAGCGCTCGCGGGAGGAGAGGTCATCGTGATCGAGCAGCACCTGAGCAGTGTGCAGGCCGTACTGCTGGAAGGCGCTCTCGTAGGTCTGCACCAGGACCATCTGGCCCACGGCGGCCGCCGCCTGCAGCTGGTGCACGGCGGTGGGCCGGCGGGGCCAGCCCAGGCGGGTCAGCCCGGCCGCCACAGCGCCGGAGGAGACCAGCACCAGTTCAATGCCCTGCTCGCGCAGCGAGGCCATCTGGGCTACCCAGCCGGCAATGGCGGCCGAGTCCAGGCCCCGGCCATCGTTGGTGAGCAGCGAGCTGCCGATCTTGACCACCCAGCGCCGGGCACCGGTTACGGAATGTCTCTGATTCATCATTGGGCCTGTTTAGCGCACGTCTGTAACCCGCGTACGTTAACGCACGTACTCCACTTCCACATCGTAATCGTCATCGTCGAAGTCGTCATCATCGTCGTCCTTGTTTGAGCGGCGACGTTCGCGCAGGGTTTCAACCCGCTCGCGCACTTCGCTCGCCATGGCCGACTGGATGTTGAATTCGCGCTCACGCGCCTCTTCGCTCTCGGCTTCCTCTTCCCAGATGTCTTCCAGGTAGGTCATGATCTTACCGCACAGGGGCGCGGTGCCGGTCTGTTCCATGGCCGAGATCGGGAATACCGGCCCCTGCCAATCCAGCGCTTTGACCAGCGCCTGGCAGCGCTCGTCCACTTCGTCGGGCGGCAACAGGTCGACTTTGTTGAGCAGCAGCCAGCGCTCGCGTTTGGCGAGGGTGGGGCTGAAGCTTTCCAGCTCCTTGGTGATGGCCCGTACCTGGGCTTCCGGGTCGGAGTCGTCGTAGGGGGCCATGTCGACGATGTGCAGCAGGAAGCGGCAGCGGGTCAGGTGCTTGAGAAAACGGATGCCCAGGCCGGCGCCGTCGGCGGCGCCTTCGATCAGGCCGGGAATGTCGGCCACGACGAAGCTGCGGTGCTTCTGCACTTTGACCACGCCCAGGTTGGGGACGAGGGTGGTGAAGGGGTAGCCGGCGACTTTGGGCTTGGCGGAGCTGATGGCGCGGATGAAGCTGGATTTGCCCGCGTTGGGCATGCCCAGCAGGCCGACGTCGGCCAGTACTTTCAGTTCGAGCTTGAGGTTGCGCGTTTCGCCTTCGCTGCCGTCGCTGGTCTGGCGCGGGGCGCGATTGACACTGGATTTGAAGCGGGTGTTGCCCAGGCCGTGGAAGCCGCCCTGGGCGACTTTGAGGCGCTGACCCACTTCGGTCAGGTCGCCCAGCTGTTCGCCGGTGTCGCTGTCGATGACGGTGGTGCCGACGGGCACGGGCATGAGCAGGTCTTCGCCTTTGCTGCCGGTGCAGTTTTTGCCGCTGCCTTTCTGGCCGTTCTGGGCCCGGTAGCGGGGCTGGAAGCGGTAGTCGATGAGGGTGTTGAGGCTTTCGTCGGCGACCAGGTAGACGCTGCCGCCATCGCCGCCGTCACCGCCGTCGGGACCGCCTTTGGCGATAAATTTTTCCCGCCGGAAGCTGAGGCAGCCGTTGCCGCCTTTGCCCGCTTCGACGTGAATGGGCGCTTCATCTACAAATTTCACTGTTCACTCCCGGCACTGGGTGCCGAATCAAAATCTACTGTTTTTAATCACCACCGGTCTACTTTGGGGTGAACGACTCCAAGACACGTGGCGAGTACTTCCCTGTAACTCGTCAACACTAGTCCCGCGGTTGACGGTCTTGGAGTCGTTCACCCCAAAGTAGCCCTCAGTGCCAAATTAAGCTGCGAATTGATCAAAGCCCTCTCGAAACAACAAAAAAAGCCCCATCGAACGCTCGACAGGGCTTCTTCAGAGGTGGGCCGGTCTCTGTTGAGGAGCCGGCCTAAGGGGATCAAACCGTGTTACGCCGTTTCGACGCTCACGTATTTGCGACCCTTGTCACCTTTGGTTTCGAACTTCACCCGGCCTTCGGCCTTGGCGAACAGGGTGTGGTCTTTGCCCAGACCCACGTTCACTCCGGGGTGAAACCGAGTGCCGCGCTGACGAACGATGATGCCGCCGGCGGGGATGGCTTCGCCACCGTATACTTTGACGCCGAGCCGTTTACTTTCGGAATCGCGCCCGTTACGTGTACTACCGCCCGCTTTTTTGTGAGCCATTGTCTATACTCCTCTTAACCTTTGATTCCAGTGATTTTCACTTCAGTGAACCACTGACGGTGCCCTTGACGCTTCATGGAGTGCTTGCGACGGCGGAATTTGATGATTTTCACCTTATCGCCGCGACCGTGGTTGATCACCTCAGCGGTCACTTTGGCACCATCGACTACCGGTGCGCCCACTTTCACATCTTCGCCATTGGCGACCAGATAAACTTTGTCGAACTCGACGGTTTCACCGGTGGCGACTTCGATTTTTTCCAGTTTCAGGGTTTCCCCTTCCACGACACGGTGTTGCTTGCCACCACTTTCAAAAATTGCGTACATAGTTGCTCCAAATACTCTGTATTGGACGACACGAAGCAGCGTTCGGGGTGCCCGGGGCGCTTTCCGGAGCTTGCGTCGTTGGTTCGGTTTTTCAGGGGCGGCGATTGTAAGGCACCCGCCGCCCCTTGGCAAGCCCAATTTTGGGCTGAAGTGGCCGCCTGACGGCCCGCCTGACTGAGAGTCAGGGGGTGACCAGGTAGCTGGCCAGGGGCAGATCGCGCGATTTGACCTCATCCACGAACATTTTCGCCACGCGCTGGGCGCCGCGCACCTGCAGGTGGGTGTTGTCGTCTTTGCCCTCGGGCAGGGTGTCGTAGGCGCCCGGCTCGATCTGCATATAGATGTCGGCTGAACCCTCGACACCGGTTTCCATCAGCATATCCCGGGTTTTGACGTTCAGGTCTACCAGAGGCACGTCGCGCTCGCTGGCCACGGCGCGGGTCACTTCGGGGTAGTCACCCAGCGTCGCCTCGGGCAGGCCCTCGGCGTCGAATTTGCGCCGGTAGATGGAGGTCACCAGCATCGGCTGGGCACCGGCAGCACGCACGTCGTCGACCATGGTCTCCAGGTAGTCCCGGTAATCGCTCCAGGGGGCCGCGTAGCGAGTCTCGTCCTGGTCTTTCTGGTCGTTGTGGCCAAAGCCGATCACGACAAAATCGCCCGGTTTCAGGCTGTCCTTGACGGCCTGCCAGCGCCCTTCGTCGACAAAACTTTTGGTGCTCCGGCCGTTTTTGGCGTGGTTTTCAAGCTCGATGTCGGAGCCCAGAAATTCGGGAAGCGCCTGCCCCCAGCCCTGCTCGGGATGTTTGTCGGCAGGCTGATCGGCCATGGTGGAGTCGCCCACCAGAAACAGGGTGGGTTTACTCTGCATGGGTGCCTGCTCTGTGGTGGTGCAGCCGGTAACAATGACGGCCGCCAGCGCCAGAAGCCCGAGGGTTTGGGCCCAGGTTTTTACGATGGTTGATTGCATGGTTCATTCTCTCTTTTTTAGTTTTCAGTCTCACAAGCGGGCCTTTTTTCGACCCTACTCAACGAACTCATTGTATCGTAACCACTGCTCCGCCGCTTCCGGCCAGAAGGATGCCGAGCCCTCGTCCGGCAACAGACCAAAACCGTGTCGATCCGTCTGGTAGATGTGCAACTCCGATTTTGGGCTCTTGGGAAGCGCGGCTTCGAACAACATCAGACTGTTCTCGACCGGCACACTCTGATCGCCGCTGCCGTGAACCAGAAACAGGGGAGGCGCACTGCTGCCCACCTGATGCTCGAGCGAATGTTCGCGCTGGGTCTTCTCTGAAGGGTCTTTCCCCAACAGCGCCTCACGCGAGCCCTTATGGGTGTGCGGGTCCTCCATGGTGACCACCGGATACAGCAGAATGGCAAAATCCGGGCGGGCACTTACCCGACCCCAGGGATCATCGGCCAGATCAGAGTGGGTAAACGCTGAGCGCAGCGCCACGCTGCCCGCCAGGTGGCCGCCGGCGGAAAACCCCAGCACCCCGATCCGATCGGGATCCAGCCCCCAGGTGGCCGCATTAGCCCGCACATGGCGGACGGCCCGCAGGCCATCGAGCAGCGGCGCGGGGTGGCCGTATTCCACCATCCGGTACTTCACGACGAAGGCGGCTATGCCCAGCTCGTTCAGCCATCGGGCGGCGGCCACGCCCTCTTTATCAAAGGCCAGACGCTGATAGCCGCCTCCGGGAAAAATCACCACGGCCGGCGCGCCGGCGGCCGGAGCGTCGGGCCAGTAAGGCGTGATCGAGGGGTTATCGACACTGAAGACCCGGTTGTCTTTGATGGTCTCCCGATCGGGCGTCACGGGTTCGCGCTCGGGCCAGAGTGGCAAGGCATTTTGCGGTCTCTCCGGCCCGGCCATCGCGCCAAGCGGCAGCAGACAGGCAACCAACAGACAAAGCAGGCGCCCGGGCGCCCAGAGGTTCTCTCTCATCATTTATCCCTCAAGTTCAGGTATTTTGGTTTTATTGGAGCATCAGAGCATATCACAGCGCCCGGGAGCTTCCCGCCCCTTCGCTTTATAGGCCCCAAGGCTCTATAATTGCCGCTTTTGACATTGATGACCGAAACAGGCCCAAACCCCCAATGGAAGAGCAATACCATCCCGAGCAAGTCGAAGCCCAGGCCCAGAGCTACTGGGACGAACATCAGACGTTCAAAGTTGTTGAGGATCGCAGCCGCGAGAAGTTCTACTGCCTGTCCATGTTCCCCTACCCCAGCGGCAAACTGCACATGGGCCACGTGCGCAACTACACCATCTCCGATGTGATCGCTCGCTATCAGCGGATGCAGGGTAAAAACGTGCTCCACCCCATGGGCTGGGATGCCTTCGGCCTGCCGGCGGAAAACGCCGCCATCAAGAACAAGACCGCCCCTGCAAAATGGACCTATGCCAACACCGAGGCCATGCGGGCCCAGCTCAAGCAGTTGGGTTTCGGCTTTGACTGGTCGCGCGAAGTGACCACTTGCAAACCCGATTACTACAAGTGGGAACAATGGTTTTTTACCCGCCTGTACGAGAAGGGGCTGGTCTACAAGAAGATGTCCACGGTCAACTGGGACCCGGAAGACCAGACGGTTCTGGCCAATGAACAGGTGGTAGACGGCCGGGGCTGGCGCTCGGGCGCGCTGGTGGAGCGCAAGGAAATTCCCCAGTGGTTCATCAAGATCACCGACTACGCTGACGAACTGCTGGCGGATCTGGACAAGCTGCCCCACTGGCCCGAGCAGGTCAAAACCATGCAGCGCAACTGGATCGGCAAAAGCCGGGGCGTGGAGATGCGCTTCGACCTGTCCGAACCGGTGGGCGAGCACGAGAGCTTCGAGGTCTACACTACACGTCCCGACACTCTGATGGGCGTGACCTATGTCAGCCTGGCCGCCGAGCATCCCATCACCCAGGCGCTGGCGGAAAACAACCCGGAACTGGCCACCTTCGTCGAGCAGTGCAAGAAGCAGTCCGTGGCCGAGGCCGACATGGCCAACATGCAGAAACAGGGCATGGACACCGGCATCAAGGCCAAACACCCGATCACCGGCGAGCCGGTCCCGGTCTGGGTCGCCAACTATGTGCTGATGAGCTACGGCTCCGGCGCGGTGATGGCCGTACCGGCGCACGATGAGCGCGACTACGAGTTTGCCCGCAACTATCAATTGCCCATCAAGCAGGTGATTGCCCCCGCCAACGGCGAAGAGTGCGACATTGAAACCGCCGCCTTTACCGAAAAGGGCGTCCTGATCAACTCTGGCGAGTACGACGGCCTGGACTTCAAGGGCGCATTTGAAGTCATCGCCCAGGCACTGAAGGCCGCCAACCAGGGTCGGATCACTCACAATTATCGCCTGCGCGACTGGGGCGTCTCCCGCCAGCGCTACTGGGGTGCCCCCATTCCCATGTACAGCCTGCCCGAGGGCGGCGAGATTCCGGTACCGGCGGACAAACTCCCGATCCTCCTGCCCGAAGACGTGGTGATGGACGGGGTCCAGTCGCCGCTCAAGGCCGACCCCGAGTGGCGCAAGGACGAGCTCGACGGCAAGCCCGTAGAGCGTGAAACCGACACCTTCGATACCTTCATGGAATCGTCCTGGTACTACGCCCGCTACACCTGCCCCCAGTACGATAAGGGTATGCTGGACCCCGAGGCCACCGCCTACTGGCTCCCGGTGGATCAGTATGTCGGGGGCATCGAGCACGCCATTCTGCACCTGCTGTACGCCCGCTTTTTCCACAAGCTGATGCGCGACGAGGGGCTGGTCAGCTGCCCCGAGCCGTTTGAGCGGTTGCTGTGCCAGGGCATGGTGCTCAAAGACGGCGCCAAGATGAGCAAATCCAAGGGCAACACCGTGGACCCGGGCGAGCTGATCGATCAGTTTGGCGCCGATACGGTACGCCTGTTCTCCATGTTCGCCGCCCCACCCGAGCAGAGCATGGAGTGGAGCGACTCGGGCGTGGAAGGCGCCCACCGCTTCCTGCGCCGCCTGTGGAAGACCGTGCACTCCCATCTGCAGGCGGGCGAACCCGGACAGATCGATCAGGACGCCCTGCCCGACAAACAGAAAGACCTGCGCCGCAAGACCCACGAGACCATTGCCAAGGTCAGCGATGACTATGGGCGTCGGCAGACCTTCAACACCGCCATTGCCGCGGTGATGGAACTGATGAACGAGGTCGGCAAGCTCTCCGACCGGGCCAACCCGGAAGGACTGGCAGTGGAACGTGAGGCACTGGAGGCGGCCGTGCTCCTGCTGGCACCCATTGTGCCGCACCTGACCCAGGCGCTCTGGCAGGCCATGGGCCACGAAGGCATCCCCCTGGACGCGCCCTGGCCCAGCGTGGATGAGGCGGCACTGGAGCGCTCGGCCATCGAGGTGGTGGTACAGGTCAACGGCAAGGTCCGGGACAAGATCCAGGCGCCAGTGGACGCTCCGCGCGAAGACATGGAAAAGCTGGCCCGGGCACAGCCCAATGTCCAGCGCTTTCTGGAAGGCGCGACGGTGCGCAAGGTCATTGTCGTGCCCAACAAACTGGTCAATATTGTCGCCAACTGAATATTTTGCCTCTTAACTGGATAAGCCCCGGCGGGCTCTCCCGCCGGCGGCCCGCTCGAGGACGCTGCGCATGCTGCGATTGTTTTTTTACGGCTTTCTGATGGTGATGGTCTCGGCCTGCGGCTGGCAGCTGCGCGGCAGCGTCGCCCTGTCCAGCATGGTCGACACCCTCTACCTGACCGGGGGCAATGATTACGGCCCACTGATGACCGAGTTGCGCCAACGGCTGCAGGCCAACGACGTCACTCTGGTGGACAGCCCCGTCGGGGCGCAGTACGCCCTGCAGGTCACCGAAGAAACCACCGAGAAACGGGTCGCCGCGGTGGGCGGTGACGCTCTGGCCAGCGCTTACGAAATCACTCTCATCGCCCGCTTCAATGTCCTCAACGGCGGTGGCACGGCGCTGGCCAACAATCTCACCAGCCGCGTCACCCGCTCCTACGACGCCAGTGCCAGCAGTGCCGGCAGCGGCGCCCAGGAGGAGGAGCTGGTCCTGAGCGAAATGCGCCGTGAGCTGTCGCAACAGATCCTGCGCCAGCTGCAGGCGGCCATCAACGCCGCCCAGGCCGATCAGGGCAAACCGCCTGCCACTCAAGAGCCGATTCCGACCACACTGGGAAACGGAGACGCGGATAATGGCGAAACTGCGCCCTGAGCAGCTGGAGGCCACCCTGAAACAGGGGTTGGCGCCCATTTATCTGGTCAGCGGCGAGGAGCCTCTGCTGATTCAGGAGGCCTGCGACCAGATTCGCGCCGGCGCCCGCGCCTCCGGCTTTGCTGAGCGCGAGCTCTACCACGCCGATGCCGGTTTCGACTGGACCCAACTGCTCAGCGCCGCCAACAGTCTGTCCCTGTTTGCCGACAAGAAAATACTCGAGGTGCGCCTGCCCACCGGCAAGCCTGGCGATAAAGGCAGCAAGGTGCTGCAGGAGTATGCCCGGGACCCCTCCCCCGACAATCTGCTGCTGGTGGTCACCGGCAAGCTCGATCGCAACGTACAGAAATCCAAGTGGGTCAAAGCCCTCGAGGGCCAGGGAGCCCATGTGCAGGTCTGGCCCGTACCACCGGCCCAGCTGCCCCGCTGGATCGGACAGCGCCTGAAAGCCGCAGGCCTGCGCGCCGACAGCACCGCCATTGAACTGCTCGCCTCACGCGTCGAGGGCAATCTGCTGGCCGCCGCCCAGGAAATCGAAAAACTGAAGCTGCTCACCTCGGATTCGCTGATCAGCACGGAATTGATGGCCTCGGTGGTCGCCGACAGCGCCCGCTACGATGTGTTCGGCATGGTGGACAAGGCGCTGCACGGGGACGCCCGCAGCGCCGCGAAATCCCTCCAGGGCCTGCGGGTCGAAGGGACCGAGCCGCTGACCCTGCTGTGGGCCCTGGCGCGGGACATTCGGGCCCTGGTCCAGATCTCCCAGGGGACGGCCCAGGGCATCGCCTTTGAGCGTGCCGCCCAGGCCGCCGGAGTCTGGACCAAACGCCAGCCCCTGATCCAGACGGCCCTGCGCCGCCTGCGTCCGGCTCAACTGCAGCAACTGTTGCGCAAGGCCAATGGCGTGGACAAGGCGATCAAGGGGATGCGCCAGGCCGACCCCTGGGACGAGCTGCTGGACCTGACTCTCAACCTCGCGGGCGTGCAGAGCCTGCAACCGGCCAATGAGCGCCTGGCACTGAAGCTGTAACATCCGGTTACCCGGTCACAACCAACAATCATAACCACTGGAGCCCACACTATGCTGAACCCTTCATGGACTCGTTCGCCGAACCCGGGATTGGCCGCCCTGCTGCTGGCCGGAATTCTGCTCTCGGGCTGCTCGGAGCCAGCCGAAGAGCGCGAACCTCACCCCGAATCGGTCATCCCCTCCCCCCGGACCACCGAGTACGACTGGATGTCAGTCGAGCGCTGGCAAGCCATGCATGCCGAGGACGTCAAGGTGGCCAGCGAGAGCGATGTGGACCTGCTGTTTATCGGCAACTCCATTACCGAAGGCTGGCCGGAGCCACTCTGGGAGAAGTACTTCGGTGAATACAACCCGGCCAACTTCGGCATCGGTGGCGACAAGACCGAAAACCTGCTCTGGCGCCTGAACAACGGCGCCGTGGGCAACCTCGACCCACAAGTGGTCTCCCTGCTGATCGGGGTCAACAATTTCGGGTTGAGCGAGCACGAGCCCGATGACGTCTATCAGGGTGTGGAGGCCGTGGTTGACACCCTGCTGGGTGCCTTCCCCAACGCCAGAATCCTGGTGCATGGCGTTTTTCCCTACAAGGAGTCGGCCCAGGACCCCGCCCGGGACCAGGTGCGGCAGCTGAATGACCAGATTGCCCACCTGGCCGACCGCGAACGGGTGTACTTCCTGGATATTGGCCCCCAATTGGTTGAGGACAATGGCGATATCAGCACGGACATCATGCCCGATCACCTGCACCTGTCCGGGGAGGGGTACCGGATCTGGGCCGAGAACCTGAAGCCGATCTTCAAAGACTGGCTGGAGTAAGTTCAGGGCGCGGCGACCGGATCGCCGCGCCCTGCCCTCACCTGCCCTAACAGCTTGTCCCAGCCCGCCGCTGCCTGCCACTGCACCCTGCCCGATCAGACGCCCCAGCCGTTTATTTATCAGACAATTGGCTTGGCACACAAATCTCTTAAAATAAAATGCATTTACCTTATGGTCATCAAGAACATTTGTGTGCTATGTTAGATGTCATGCAGTCAATTCAGGAGCGGTACCAGGCTTGTCAGGGCCGACCATGGATTCCTGAAACAGACAGCTGGAAGGCGGCAAGTCAGCCGAGTTCGGTCATCTTTCGCTGAAGACTAGAATAATAGAGGGTTTACAACATGTTACAGAAATCACTTATAGCACTCTGCACAGTATTCGCGCTCACCGCCTGCGGCGGCGATCTCGATTTGGGCCCGGACCAGGCTCCTCCCGCTAACGGGAATGGCAATGGTAACGGGAACGGAAATGGTAACGGTAACGGTAACGGTAATGGCGAAGATGAGCCGGAAATCTGGACCGACATCCGGTTTGACGAAGAGGCCAACATCGATTCCTGGGCGCATCGCTGCGTCGAGAGCTGCGACGCTACGGCCGGGTTGAGCTGGAACGCCGACGAAGAAGTCCTCGCGGTCGCCCCCGAATGGGCCAGCACCGAAGACAACCTGGAAATCTACACCCCGGTTGAAGAAATCAGCAATATGGAAGGCGCCAATGCCAGCGTCTGGGTTTTTGTCACCGAAGACTACGTCTCGGATGGCAACCTGGCGATGCATCTAGTGCTGACCAATGCCAACGGCACCAACGCATACAGCGAGCCCTTCCCCGTTGAAGAGGCCGGCTGGAACCGTGTCGACGTCTGGGAGATGGCGACCACCACCGAAGGCGGAGTTGAGGAAGGTGAAGAAGATTACGGTAGCTTTGCCATGTATGACGCTGGCTTTAGCCTGCTGGGTATCAACGAAGTCGGTGTCCGGTTTGCGGCCAATGACAAGCCCGTCGACGTCGGCGGTCAACTCTGGATTGACAACGTGGTTCTGACACCCGGCTCGGGTTCCGGTCCGCTTGAAGTCGATATGGCCAGTGAAAACTGGGCTGTAATGGACGCGACCGGTGTTGAGCTTCAGCAAGCCGATGGCACCGTGGCCTTCTCACCGACCGCTGCCGATCAGAAACTCGTTTATCTGCTCGACGGCCCGGCTGACCTGGTGGGACGCAGCTTCACCTTTACCTTCACCGTGGACCAGGCGTTCAAAGATAGCGGCAGCGATGTTCAGCCGATCATCCAGCTGAACTTCGGCAGCTACACCGGCGAGTTCGGGTGCTACGTTGGCAACGGCTCACTGACTGCCGGCGAACCCTTTGAATTCACTTGCGAAACCAGCAACGAAGCCTTTGTTGCCGAAGAAGGGCAGAACATTCGCGTCGGCCTCCAGGTGAAAGGTGAACCAGCAGGCACCGTGACCATCAACAGCATGGAAATCGATGCCGGCGGCGTAAGTGGAGACACTGGGCCGTTCGAGCTGACCGCCACGGCCGACAATGTTGACTCCGCCTGGAGCAACGACAACTGGCAGAACCTTAATGGCGCCCCAGACCTGAGCTTCAACGAAGCGGAAGGGGTACTCGCTATCGCACCCAACTGGGACGCGACCGATGCCGGCGGCGAACGCACCATTATGTATGTGGCCGGTGAGGACGAACTGCCCGAACTGGAAGGCGCCACCATCGGCTATGAACTGTTCATTCCGGATTACTATGTGACTGAAAACCCCGGAATGCAGTACCAGTTCTACATCCAGCAGAATAGCGACAGCTATACAGGTCTCTTCGGAAGCATGTTCAGTCTCAGCGACGCGGAAGACCTGGGCGATGGTTGGTACCGCTTTGAGCGTACCTTTACCGACGTTCCCACAGATCCTCCCGCACTGCGCGTTGGCTTGAAGCTGCAGCGCGGTAGCCTGGACAACGACGGTGAGGCAGGCGAAGAGCTGTGGCTGCGTCGAATCACCATTGAGTAATCCAACCAAAGGCTAGCTTCGGCTACTCGACTGAAAACCCGGCTCCCAGGAGCCGGGTTTTTTTATTCCACGACGCCCCCACCTTTCACCAAAAAGTCATAAAAATCCCGCTTTAATTACCAGACAACCCAACCCACTTCCAGCCGGGAAATAATTCACAGAGACTTCTAGTCTTGATGTCGATACCTGGTCCTCCGTCTGTGTCAGTACCGACTGCAACGCGACCGCCGTACTTGCCCACAACGCAGACGCCACAGCCCTGGTGATCAAGCAAGTGGAAATTGACCTGGCTGATCAGGTAATAAACGCCATCCATAAAAAAAACCGGCCGAGGCCGGTTTTTTTATGGGTGATAGCAACCCTATCCTGCGTCGCTCTCCTTCCCAAACGGCTTGGTCACCAACACCAATTTCGGCAATAGCGTCAGGGACCCGAGTATCGCCGCGAACATCGCCAACGCGGTGAGCAGGCCGAAGTAGATCGAGGGAATGAACTCTGACAGCGCCAGTATCGAAAAGCCCACGATGATGATGATTGCCGTGTAGTACATGGCCCGCCCGATGGAGGCGTGCGAGGCATGCATGGAGTCGACGTAGCGACCACGCTCGGCGAACTCCATGCGGAAGCGGTACAGGTAGTGAATCGCGTGATCCACCCCGACACCCACCGTGATGGCCGCAATGGTGATGGTCATCATGTCGAGCGGAATGCCCGCCAGCCCCATGCCACCGAGCACCACACCGGCGGCCAGCATGTTGGGCAGGATCGCGATGATGGCGATTTTCAGCGAGTGGAACAGCACCAGAAACATGGCCATGATGCCCACAAATACCGCGCCCAGGGTCACGATCTGTGAGCTGAACAGGCTTTGCAGCATATTGTTGTAGAGTACCAGCATGCCGGTGAAGCGGACCTGGTCCTCCTCAAACCCGACTTCCTCGACCGCGTATTCGCGAATCTTCTCTACCAGTTGAATCCGGTTCAGCTCGGGACTGGTTTCCTTCACCCGGAGACTGACGCGCGCCTGGTTGTGCTCATCCGACAGGTAGGGCTCAATCAGTACTTTCTTGATGTTCTCCGGCAGGGAGTTGCGCATCACGCCCAGCTCGAAATTGTTGAGCCGGCCACCGTTGATATCGGTTGCCACTTCGTAGGCAATCGCCAGTGAATTGACCTTACCCACCTCCGGCAGGGATTCAAGATAGTTGTGCAGCTCCTTGATGTTGTCGAGGGCCGCCCGGTTGAACCAGGCGCTCTGACTCGAGTCGCCCTCTTCTTCGCCCGGCGCGGCAAAGGGATCATCCTCCGCGGCACTTTCATCGGCGGCGCTTTCTGGCTCGGCAAAGGGATCATCCTCACCGTTCGCGCCGGCATCCTCGCTCGGTTCGGCCGTCAGGATGATATCCAGATTGATGGTACCGCCGAGTTTCTGATCAATGACGGACATGCCCTGGTAGATCTCGGTGTCTTCGTGAAAGTAATCAATAAACTGATTTTCCACCTTGAGCAGGGTACTGCCATAGACGCTGACCAGGGCCGCCACCAGCGCAATCAGAATCACCAACGTGCCGTACCGCTCCGCGAAGCGGGAGAAAATCAGGGTGATGGCGCCGGACTGGTCGCCTTTGTCCTTGGGCTCGCCTTTGGGCCATAGCATCAGGCCCGAGGGGATGAGGACAAATGCCAGAACAAATGCCAGACTCAGGCCAATGGTCATCATCCAGCCGAAATCGATCACCGGGCGGATATCACTCACCACCAGCGAGACAAAGGCAACCATAGTGGTCAGCGCCGTATACAGACAGGGACGCGCCATCTGACGGACGGTCTCCAACACCAGCGACTCCTGAGGCCAGTCAGCATGCTGGGCATGCAGCTCCCGATAGCGCACAATCAGATGAATGGTGAGCGCCAGGGTCAGGATCAACAACAAGGCGACAAAGTTGGAAGAGATTACCGTCAGGCGCCAGTCGATCCAGCTCAACCAGCCGAGCATGATCAGGACCGAAAACACACAGGTGGCCAGCGGCAGAATCACAAAGCGCCACTGGCGGAAAATGAACGCGAGCATCAGGATGATGAACACCAGAATCGCGCTGCCGAAGACCACCAGATCGCTTTTGATAAAAGCGATCATGTCGGCGGTGATCATGCTCACCCCGCCCAGGAATACTTCGGCCCGCTCGTCGTAACCTTCCAGAATGGTCCGTATGGTCTGGACCCGGGCACGGTCCTTCTCCGCCGCTTGTGTCCGGTACGAGCGGAACTCCTGGCTCACCTGCTCCAGTCTCTGCGCTTCCTCCTCACTCAGCCCCTCTTCCGAAGCCTTCTGGCGCAGTGCATCCCGCTCGCGTGCCAGGTCGATGTAGCGATTGTCCACCTCCAGGTTCAGCTGCAGGGCCGTGGTCTGGGCATCGGGACTGAGCAGGGTGTCGCGATAGATTGGGCTGGTAAGAAACTCTTCCTTGGCGGCTTCTTTATCGACGCCCTCGGTCTGCAGTGTCCGGGTGGACTCCTTCTGCTCATCCAGGGAGCGCATCGGGGAGTAGAGCAGCGGCACATCCAGTATGGAGTTGATGCTCTCCACCCCCTGCACCTCGGCCAACTCATCGCGCAGTGATTCCAGGGTGTCGAGAGACTCCTCCGAAAACATCTCGGCTTCGGGCGAATAGGTCACCACCAGAAAATCGCCACTCTGATAGCGCTGGTTGATTTCGCGGAAGTAGTCGATGGACTGGTCGCTCTCCAGCGTGAGCGAATCGGCCGAGGCGTCCAGTTTGAAGTTGGGCAGCCCCAGGGCCGCCACAATCGCCACCAGCACCACCACGGCGAGCACGATCGCCGGGTGACGCAGGATGGTGGCTCGGTACCAGGAGTCAAGCAATGTCAGCATGGGGATGACCTTATCCGTAATGGCTCATAGGGAATCAAATACGCGCTAGTGTACCTCAAGAGCCCGCCCGATAGCGGACCCTGTGCGGGTTCTGGGCGCCAGTCTATGGTAAAGTCTGGAAGACTGTCGATATAATCCTACAACCGCCTGAGATGGAAGTGGTTTATGCTCAAGCTACAGTTCAAGGATCAGCGCCAGCCGCCGTTCTGGGTGGTCGATAAGCTGTATAGCATCGGCAGTTCGGAAGACAACCACCTGGTGCTCAAGGACGAGGGTATCGCCCCGCTGCAGGCGCGCCTGATCGCCACTTCCGAGAAAATTTTTCTCAAAGACAACAACAGCGACACCGGTTGCTTTGTGAATGGCCAGCGCATTACCCAGCGGGAAATCCTCCCCGGGGACCAACTCCGTCTGGGCCCGGTGGAACTGGAAGTGCTGGAACCCAACGACGATACCCTCCCCGGTCGCAGCGGCGCCGACCCCTGGCGCCTGGTGGCCAGCGGCAGTTGGCTTTCAGGCCAGAGTTACACCATCCCCGAGGAGGGCACGGCGATCATCGGGCGCTCCAGTCAGTGCGATATTGTCATTCCCGGAACCCACCTGTCCCGGCGGCATGTGGAGTTGCGTGTGCAGGGCGGCAGCCTGCACGTCAAGGACCTGGGATCGGTGAACGGTACCTACCTGAACGACCGCCCGGTGACCGAAGGGCTCGCCCACGGGGGAGACCAGCTGCGCCTGGATGTGTACACTTTTCGTGTAGTGAGCCCCACGGGTGATCGCGAGCGCACCCGCTTGCGCGCCACCACCACGGTGAACCAGCGCCCGACGCCTAAGCCTAAGCCGAAGAAAATCACCGATTTACCCCCCAGGCGCTGGAAAACGCGCCCGACCTCGCCCGGTAACCGTCAGGAACCCACCTACAAGGAGCGGCGCCAGGAAATCTGGCTGTGGCTTGTGGTGCTCGCCGCCGTGCTGCTGTTGGTGGGCGCTTTCTTCTGGGTCTGACCGCCGGGGTAGGCGTCGCGCGGGCAATCTGTGCTAAAATCGCGCCGAATTTTTCACTCAATCAATGAGCAGGATTATCAACCCATGAGCTTAGACAATGTAGCCTCCGGCAAGGCCGTGCCCGATGATATCAACGTCATCATCGAGATTCCCATGAACGGCGAACCCATCAAGTACGAAGTGGACAAGGGCAGCGGTGCGATTTTCGTCGACCGCCTGCTCGGCACTGCCATGCACTACCCCTGCAACTATGGCTATGTGCCCCACACCCTGTGTGGTGATGGCGATCCGGTGGATGTTCTCGTGGTATTTCCGCACGCCCTGCCCCCCGGCTCCGTGATTCGCTGCCGCCCGGTCGGTGTCCTGAAAATGACCGACGAGTCGGGCGAAGATGCCAAGGTGCTGGCCGTGCCGGTCGACAAGGTGACCCCGCTGTACAGCAAGGTGAAGTCCGCCGACGACCTGCCGGAGATCACTCTGGCCCAGATCACTCACTTTTTTGAGCATTACAAGGATCTGGAAAAAGGCAAGTGGGTCAAAATCGACGGCTGGGAAGACGCCGACGCCGCGCGTCGCGAGATCCTGGATTCGGTCGAGCGGTACAAAAAAGAAGGGTAACCGGCTCTGGAACGTCTGGCCGGTGAGTGACCCCCTTTCACCGGCCGGCACCGGCCAGCATCAGCGACCCCTCAACGGTTCACTCTTCCAGCCGCAAGCCGCTGATATCCGGTGACACCGGCGGCTGCTGCGGTTTCAGTTGCCCCATGTCGCTGCCCGCTGGCGCCAGGTCAAAATCGGCCGCCACCGCTGGCGGCTCGGGCTCCGGCCCGCGCTCCTCGGCGCTCAGCAGGTCACTGCCGGCCTCGGCCAGGCCCCAGTCTTCGGGCTCCACCCCCATCAACGGCAGACCCTGACGCTCATCCTCCGACAACAGATCCGCCCCCGCTTCGGCCAGATCGAAGTCCGGCACCATCACCGCTGCGTCCTCCACACGCTGTCGCTCGGTCGCATCCAGCAGGTCGCCCTCCGCCGGGCGCAGACTCAACTGGCTGGTATCCACCGACACCGGCGTCAATCGCGGCCGCTCAGTGGGGTTGAGCAACAAGCCGCCCACAGGGGCCAGAGACAGCCCCGTCGGTTGTCGTTGTGGCTGCGGCGCTCGCGCCGTGCCGGTTTGTCCGGACGCTTTCTTAGCGGGCACCAGGCTGACCAGGGCGCCCGCCTTGTGCAGCACCTTCTGGTATTTCTCTCCGGTGGCCTTGTCCAGGCCGCGCTTGAGCGCGACCGGACGACCGGAAAACAGCTTTTCGATCTTGCCCGCGTCGGTCTTGAGCAGCTGTTGAAGCCGCTGTTTGACCTCGCCCAGGGGCTGCCCGAGCACAATATCACCGCGGAAAATCAGGTCGAAGCGTTCATCTGCCATTGATCCAGTCCCATCCTCTCGTTATGACCACTCCCCTGATCTTAGCCATCCCTATGCAGACTCGCAATATTGCGCGGCCGTATTAGTGACAAAACAGTCTTGCCAGTGACTGGCAAACCCGCCCATGGCTCCCATACTTACCCGAAGAGGAAAGCGCGAAGAAGAGAGAGTGGAGAGGAGAGCGTGGAGAGGAGAGCGGCAGATACAGGCCAATGGCGAAGCAATGGAGGGTCTCATGATCAAAAACATGTCGGAGGCAGAGAACACCTCAGAACCCAGCTTGTTCACCGGCGGGCCGCTGGCTGGCGCCCGTGCCGTGCGCACCCGGGTCAAACAGGACATCGATTTTCTGCGAGACCGGATCGACGACATGGAGCAGCAGACGCGCCCCAACCGACATGTAATCCAGACCTACCGCACCATGCTGGACAGTCGACGATCGGTACTCAATTGGCTGGATCATGGCGAGGAGGACATCATCTGTGCCGAGCGCACCGGCACAAGGTGACGGAGCGCTCAGTCGCCGTTGAACCCCTGGTCCATGTCCCGCGCGGGGATTTCCCCTTTCGGGTGTCCTACGATCCGGGCAGGGACCCCCGCGACCGTGGTGTGCGCTGGCACTGAATCGAGCACCACGCTACCGGCGCCAATTTTGGCGCACTCGCCCACCTGAATATTACCCAGAATCTTGGCACCGGTACTGATCAGCACCCCGCGCCCGATCTTGGGATGCCGGTCACCCGCCGTCCGCCCGGCCCCGCCCAGGGTCACCGAGTGCAGCATCGAGACTTCATCGCCGATGACCGCGGTTTCACCGATCACCACGCCCGTGGCATGGTCGATCATGATCCCCTCCCCAATACGCGCGCCCGGGTGAATATCCACCCCGAAGGCCTGGGAGATCTGATTCTGTAAATAGAGTGCCAGCGAACGACGATCACGCTGCCAGAGGTGATGCGCAAAGCGGTAGCTCTGCAGGGCGTGAAAACCCTTGAAGAACAGAAACGGGGTAGAGAATTTCTCGCAGGCCGGATCGCGCTCACAATGCGCCCGAATATCGGCGCGCATGGCCGCCTCGATACTGGGGTCGTGCGCCATCGCGGCTTCAAAGACCTCGCGGATCATCATCGCGGGCACCGCCTGGCTGTCGAGCTTGTTGGCCAGATGAAAGCTCACGGCACTGGCGAAGCTCTCATGGTTGAGCAATGTGGCGTGATAAAAACTGGCCAGCGCCGGCTCCTCAAGACTGGCGGCCTGCGCCTCCGTACGGATTGCCTGCCAGAGTTCATCGACGAGCGCCGCCTGGGTGTCGGTGGTGGGCAATGGATAGTCTCCCGATTCACTGGTTACCTGTTGGTCCATGCGGCGAATTATCGCACAGACACAAATCGCTGGCGAAACCGCTGGAGGAATTCGGGCTGACGCACAAACACCAGCGCCGATATCAGCAGGTGCAGCGCCATGACCACCAGGAACAGCTGAGGGATGCTGAGGCCCAGCATACCCAGCACCAGCAACCCGACCAGAGACGCCGCCACCATGAACAGCGCATTGATGACATTGCCCGCGCCAATCACCTGGGCCCGATGCTCCGCGCGGCTGCGACTCTGAATCAGAGCGGACAGCGGCACCACGTAAAGCCCGCCGGCGACGCCCAGCAAGGCCACATCCAGCGCCACCCGCCACCAGCGCGGGCGCTGCAGAAGCTCCACCACCGAGTAATAGAGATCGGGGCCGGGAGCGGGGTGGGCACTGGCGAAGGCACTGCCGGCGAACGCCAGATCCACGCCAAACACCGTCACCAGAATCGCTCCCAGAGGCACCAGCGCCGGCTCGACCCGCTGCCGGCTGAGCCGCTCACACAAGAGAGCGCCGACGCAGATCCCCGCCAGAAACAACACCAGAAAAAGACTGACCGCCGCGGAGGCGCCGGAGAGCACACTGCGGGTAAAATTGGGCAGCTGGGTCAGATAAATCGAGCCGAGGAACCAGTACCAGGATGAACCGATAATGCACCAGAACACCATGGTGTTTTCCCGGGCGCAGGCCAGGCTTCGGCGCGTCTGCCGATAGGGATTACCGTGCAGCGCCAGCTCGGGGTCGGATGAGGGCGCCTGTGGGATCAGGCGGCTGACGCGCCAGCCGAACCAGGCAATCGCCAGCGCTCCGGCCGCCACCCACCAGCGACCGCCGGAAAAACTCAACGCCAGGGTCCCGGCGATCATGCCCAGAAAGATGGCCACCGAGGTGCCGGTATGCAGCAGCCCATTGCCCCCGGTCAGCTCGTCCCGCTCCAGATGCTGAGGCAGGATCGAATACTTGAGCGGACTGAAGCAGGCCGACTGGGTGCCGGTGAGAAACAACACCAGCAACAGCAGCGCGGCACTGTTGAGCCAGAGCGCCAGGGCGCCCAGCAACATGATGCCGATTTCGGCGATCTTGATCAGACGAATAAAAGCCGACTTTTCAAACTTGTCGGCGTACTGCCCGGCCAGCGGTGCGAACACCAAAAACGGCACGATCAGCGTGGCGGCCACCACGTTGTTGATCACATCAATGCTCAAGCCCCAGCGCTCGATTCCGCCGTAAGTGAACAGCATCAGCAGCGCGCTTTTGTAAAAGTTGTCGTTGAAGGCACCGCCCAGCTGCGTCAGAAACAGGGGCCAGAACCGTCGGCGCCGCAACAGGGAGAATTGCGAAACCGGCTGGACGTCGGGCTGGTCAGGCAGGTCGGGCTGAGAGTCAGAAGCGTTCATTGCGGCGCACCGGGCGGGGGATGGTCGGGAGTCGACTGTGGAGCGGGTTCTGGCCCCTCGGGCACTTGGACATAGCGTGTCACCAGCTCGGGGAGCAAGGGCAACAGTTCCCGCTTGAGCGCCACATCCCGGGACTCGAGGGCCTCGTGCAACAACGCCACTGTCATGTCCCGATAGTAGCGGTTGGCCAGGGGCGCAAAACTCAGATGCCAGGGCTCGGGGGCCACGCCACCCCGGTCGCGGTCGTAGGGCCGGTAGAATCCCGGGTTTTCATCGCCCGCGAGATAACCTGAAAGCCACTGATGAAAGGCGGCAAAGGGCCCGTCCCCTTCGGTCTCCGCCTGCGTCAATTGCACCGATTCCCCCTCCGCCAGGCGGGAGCCATCGTAGACGTCGATATCCGTTCCCCAGTGGTGACGGGAGGCACCCGGCAGAGCCGACCAGCGCAGAATGGCGTGAATACGCTCCACCGCCGTCAGTGCGAGCGGGTCCAGGGGGTGCCCGGCATCGTCCAGAACCGGCTTCGCTCCCTGCGCCTTGGCATTCCAGATGGCGCACTGGCGCTCGAAGCTGCGGTAGCCACTGGCGATGTGCAGCTCGAAGCCCTGGGCACGTGCCGCCTGGGACAACTGATCCAGGGCTGGCCGTATCCCGCGATGCACCCGGGCCGCCCCGAAACCACTGGGGACCAATTGGCTTTCATCGAGCCCGACCAGCGCCTGGCGACCGGGTTCGAAGGGGCTGTCTGGAACGTTGAAATCGGTCACGTCAGTGGTTTCATCCTTCCGTCAGGCGCTCCGACGAGCACTCGCTACCTCAGAATAACCATTGTGCATTACATCCGAAAGTATTATGCGCCAAAGTACGGAAAAGTTTTGCGCTTATCAACGAAAAATGTACTATTAGCTTCTGGGCCATAGCGGTTGGAACATGGCCCACTAACCATAATGATAACGAAGAAATGGAGCAACAACCGTATGACCACAAGTCATAGTGAATTACTCCAGCTCAAGAACCTGGGAATGGCGACCGTCAATATTCTGCGCGCCATCGGTATCACAACCTTTAGTGAACTGCGCGAGATCGGCGCCGTCGAAGCCTACCGGCGCATCAAGTCCAGAAACATCAACGTCTCCAAGGTCATGCTGTACGCACTGCAGGGAGCGCTGATGGACGTTCACTGGAACGACCTTCCGCCGGACATGAAAAACCAGCTGGTGGCCGAGGCCGAACAGGACTCGCTGAGCGAAGCCTGACGGGTAACCGCATGGCCCCCGGCGCCGACTTATCCTCTGGCCGACCTTAGCCTCTGGCCGGCCTGTTCTCTGGAGGGCAGCATGCATTTACCCCACAAACAGTCGGACATCATCACCGACTGCGCCGCCCGATTGCGGGAATTGACCCGTGAGCTGCTCACCCCGTTGAGCCCCTCGGGCGAACGTCTTTCCCGCACCGCCAGCAACGACCTGTTGGCCAGCCTGCCCGAGGATGAGGTCTGGCTACTGGTAGAGGGCGAGCTCTTCTACCGCGTAGGAGGCAAACTGATCACCCGACACTCGCCTGGCGATCTCATTGGGCTGGAGCGCGCCCTGCCGGTCGATCAGGGCGCCTACGGCTGCTCGGGCCCGATCACACTGGAGCCCTACCGGCGCAGTGAGGTGCTGACAGAGTCACCCTCGAAAGCCCTCGAATACAGCCTCTACGCGGCGGGCTTTTACCGCGCGGCCCTGGCTCAGGAGATTCGCGCGGAATTTCAGCCCTCGGCCGGGTTCATGCATTTCTCCGCGGGTGAGACCATCATCCACCAGGGAGCCGAAGCCGACCGGGTCTACACCCTGCTCGAGGGCCAGGCCGATGCCATGCGCGATGGGGTCAAGGTGGGCGACGTTCTCGCCGATGAGATTTTTGGTGCGCTGGCGGTCTTTACCCGGCAGAAACGCATGGCTTCGGTGGTTGCGGCCAGTGACTGTACCGTTCTGGCGGTCCGTAAAGAGGAATTCGCCGATCTGGTCGAGCTGCAACCACAAATCTGCCTGGGGCTGGTGGAGGAGATGGCCTCCAAGATCCACCAACTCAACGGTCAGCTGTTGGCCCTTCAGGCCAAGGGCTGATTCCCCTCAACCGGAAGTTAACCCGACGCTTTTCGGAAAATGCGCACTGGTTCGCATGACGGACTTCTGCGCGCTTGACAACGATAATGATAATAATTATTATTCAATTAACGGTCGGGCGGTCTCTCCCCTCCCGACCGTTGTGGAAGTCTGGTTGTCACTTGCGTGATCCAGGGGATTACGCGAGAGACGCTCCGGATCTTCTCCTCGAGGCATCGGCGGCGTCCCGCCCGGACGTCGCCAGCCTCTGGCTAATCACGGTTGCTTGGGCCACCCTCCGGGGTGGCCACTTTTCTTTTTCCCACCCATACCGCTTCAAACACTCTTGAAATTCTCGCGCCAGCACGCATATAAACCGCGATATTGCGGTCTATCCTCTGTCATCGTTGTCCTTGGAGAATTGAACAGTGTTGCGAATTGGCTTGTTTTTAATGACGAACCTGGCGGTGATCCTGGTCGCCAGCATTACCCTATCCCTGCTCGGGGTTGATCACTACCTGGACCAGTCGGGCGGGCTGAACCTGCAGAGCCTGCTGATATTCTGCGCGATTTTCGGTTTTGCCGGCTCGTTCATCTCACTGTTCCTGTCCAAATTCATTGCCAAAAAAACCACCGGTACCCGGATCATTGAGCGCCCCCAAACCGCTGATGAACAGTGGTTGGTCACTACCGTAGAGCAACTGGCGCGCGACGCCGGCATCAAAACCCCCGAGGTGGGCATTTTCCCCGCTCAGCAGTCCAACGCCTTTGCCACTGGCTGGAACCGCAACGCGGCCCTGGTGGCCGTGAGTCTGGGGCTCCTGCAGCGCTTCGATCGGGACGAAGTCCGGGCGGTGCTCGCGCACGAAATCGGCCACGTGGCCAACGGCGACATGATCACCCTGTCCCTGATCCAGGGGGTGGTGAATACCTTTGTCATGTTCTTCGCGCGGATCATCGGGCACACCGTTGACCGGGTGATCTTCAAAACCGAAAACGGCCACGGTATCGGCTTTTACATTGTTACCATCGTGGCCGAAATCGTTCTGGGCATTCTGGCATCTACCATCGTCATGGCCTTCTCCCGCTACCGTGAGTATCGGGCCGATGCCGCCGGCGCGCGTCTGGCCGGCCGGGGTGCCATGATCCGCGCTCTGCAGCGCCTGCAGGCGGAAGTACAGGCCGGGGCGCAGAACCCCATGCCCGACAGCATGAAAGCCTTTGCCATCAGCGGCGGGTTCAAGCAGACCTTCGGTCGGCTATTCTCCAGCCACCCGCCGCTGGAAGAGCGCATTGCTGCTCTCAACAAAGTCCAGTAGTGAACACGCCAGTGAAAGGAGGCCCCATGCATCCGAGCACCGGCTCGACCGTCACACGATGGCGCGCGACCCTCGCCTGGGTCGCGTTACTCCTGCTCGCACACTCATCCAGTGCCCTCGGCGCCGACTTTGCCACCGACGATGAGCGCAACACCATGGAGGTGTTCGAGTACGCGAGCCCGAGTGTGGTTTACGTCACCAATCAGCAACTGGTGCGCGACCCGCGCTCGTTCGACCTGCTGACGGTACCGCGCGGTGCGGGGACGGGGTTTTTCTGGGACGAACGGGGTTACATTGTCACCAACTTTCACGTCATCGAAAACGCCCGCAAGTTGATGATCACACTGCAGGACCAGAGCATCTGGCCCGCCGAGGTCGTGGGCCTGGCCCCGGAAAAAGATCTGGCGGTTCTCAAGATCGAAGCGCCCGACAAAAAACTCGAGCCCCTGCGCCGGGGCGACTCCAGCAAGCTGTCGGTCGGACACAAAGTGTTGGCCATCGGCAACCCCTTCGGCCTGGACGCCACCCTGACCACCGGCGTGGTCAGCGCCCTGGGGCGGGAGATCGAGGCACCCAACCAGCGCAAGATCCGCAACGTGATCCAGACCGATGCAGCCATCAACCCCGGCAACTCCGGTGGCCCGCTACTCAATTCGCAGGGGCAGCTGATCGGCGTCAACACCATGATTTACAGCCCCAGCGGCGCCAATGCCGGCATCGGCTTTGCCATTCCCGTCAACACGGTAAAGGACATCGTGCCGCAGCTGATCGAGCACGGCCGCATCGTGCGCCCGGTGCTGGGCATTGATATTGCTCCGGACCAGTGGGCACAACGGGCCGGAGTGAAAGGCGTGCCGGTGTTGCGCGTCGCGCCGCACTCCCCGGCGGACAAGATCGGGCTCAGGGGCGCGCAGCGCAACCGCTGGGGTGCCGTAGTTCTGGGCGATATCATCACCGGGATCGACGACCGGCCGGTACGCAATTACGACGAGCTGATGACCGCGCTGGAGCAGCACGAACCGGGCGACGAGGTGGAGCTGGTGTTTGTTCGCAGGGGCGAGAGCCGGCGCCGGACCCTGATCCTGGCCGCACCCGTTGACCGGTAGCACCGCTTTTTAAAGCCCGTCCGGACGGGTCAGTCCAGCCGCACCGGGACCGGGTGGGTCAGGCGGATACTGGCCCGCTCGGGTTCAATCTCGGCGCGGTAGGCCAACAGTTCGACACCCGCCTCGGCGGCCCGCCGCAGGGTGGCACCGTAGACCGGGTCGATGGCATCGGCCGGCGCCACCCACTCGACGCCCGAGTGCTGCACACAGAATACCAGCACGGCGCGATCACCTGCTGCTACCCGCTCCATCAACTCCCGCAGATGCTTGCTGCCCCGCTGACTGACGGCATCGGGAAACAACCCCTGCCCCGGCGCCTCCATCAGGGTGACACTTTTGACCTCCACGTAACATCGGTCATCACCATCCTCCAGCAGAAAATCGACACGCGAGCGTTCCTGCCCGTAACGCACTTCGCGCCGGCACACCGGGTAACCCTGCAACTCGGCGATCACACCGCTGTGAATCGCCTCCTCCACCAGGGCGTTGGCCCGACCGGTGTTCACTCCGGCCAGATGGCCGCCGGGAACCGTCGCCACTTCCCAGGTATGCGGGTATTTGCGTTTGGGATTATCCGAGGCGGAATACCAGCAGGGCGACTCGGGCAGAACGCAGTTCCTCATCGAGCCGGTATTGGGGCAGTGAATGGTGATTACCGAGCCGTCATCCCGCTGGACATCCGCCAGAAACCGCTTGTAGCGGCGAATCAGGGTCCCGCGCTGCCACGAGGGAACCACGCCGTCATCGGTCACACCTCCAGCTATGGAGTCATAATTTCTCATAGTATGCACCAATCAAAAACTTTGCCCTATTCTCACAGCAAAACCCGCCCTGCTCAATCTTCCGACACTGAGCGTTAATTGAGCAAAAAGTACTAGCGGAGCCATTTGATATCTGGTAGCTTGCCATCCCTTCAAAACCAATGCCCAGAGCAGGACCTGAGGCCCATTGGATCATTGAAGCGGCACCCGGCTCGGGCCGGATGCCACGGCAAGTCAACACGGGCAAGCCACCCTGAGTCCCGCCTCCGCAAACAGGCGACCACCGGGTGGGCCAGTCAAATTAGGAAGTCACACGAGGCGCTAAATCATGCCGAAAAGTTCATCTACCGCGGAAAGCTATTCAATAAGCAACTTCACCCCCTACAAGGAAAAGAAGGGCGAGGAGTATATGAACGAAAAACAATTGGAGCACTTCCGCCAGCTGTTGCTCGCCTGGCGTCGGGAGCTGATGGAAGAGGTGGATCGCACCATGAGCCACCTGAAGGACGAAGCCGCCAACTTCCCGGATCCCGCCGACCGCGCCAGCCAGGAAGAAGAGTTCAGCCTGGAACTGCGCACTCGCGACCGGGAGCGCAAGCTGATCAAGAAGATCGACAGCACTCTTGAGCTGATCGAGAACGATGACTACGGCTTCTGCCACGCCTGCGGCGTGGAAATCGGTATTCGTCGTCTGGAGGCCCGCCCCACTGCCACGCTGTGTGTGGACTGCAAGACCCTGGACGAAATCAAGGAAAAACAGGTAGGAGGCTGACGCCGTCCGGGGGCCGCGCAGGCGCCCCCGGGTATACTCGCTTTATGAGTACACCAGCAAACCGCCACCACGCTACCCCCTCGTCGCTGCCCATCGGCGAGCACCGCCCCTATATTGGTCGTTTCGCCCCCTCACCCTCTGGTCCCCTGCACTTCGGTTCCCTGGTCAGTGCTCTGGCAAGCTATGCTCACGCGCGCCAGGCCGGGGGGCTCTGGCATCTGCGTATGGAAAACCTCGACCCGCCCCGGGAAGAACCGGGCGCCGATGAGGCCATACTGCGCGCCCTGGAGCAGCACGGCCTGACCTGGGATGGCCCCGTTCTGTACCAGAGTGACCGGCTGGAAGCCTACGCCGAGGTGCTGGAGCGGCTCCACGCGGAACGGCTGGTTTACCCCTGTACCTGCACCCGAAAGGATATCCGTGCCATGGGCGGTGTGTACGATGGTCGCTGCCGGGAGCGCCAGCCCGACACGGTGCAACCCCACGCCTGGCGCTTGAAAGTGTATGACGCTGCCAGCGTCAACTCACGGGGCGCGACCGTAAACCTGGAGGACGAGGTCCGGTTTCACGACCTGATCCAGGGGCCTCAGCGCCAGAATGTCCGCCGGGAGGCGGGTGATCCGATCATCAAGCGCAAAGATGGCCTCTTTGCCTATCAGTTGGCGGTCATCGTCGATGACATCCACCAGCAGATCACCCACGTCATCCGCGGTGGCGATCTGCTGGAACTCACCGCCGGCCAGATCAACGCCTTTCGCATTCTGGGGGGCGAAGCGCCCGCCTTTGGCCATGTGCCCGTCGCCCTCAACGCCGAGGGCCAGAAATTGAGCAAGCAGCACCATGCACCGGCGCTGGATCCGGCCCGGGCGGGCTCCAACCTCTGGCAGGCTCTGGTATTCTTGCGGCAATCACCCCCACCGGAGCTGCGCTCAGCGCCGGTGCGCGAGATACTGGACTGGGCTCTGGAGCACTGGGACACCGGCGCCGTCAACGGCCCCGACCGGGAAGCGCCGGCGGCCGAGTACAGGAAAGCGCCTGCGGCCGATTATCGGGACAAAGACCGCGCCGCTTCGGCGGAAAAGTCCCAACCCGTCGACCAACAGGAGCAGAGGAACCCCTCATGAACAACCAGCGTCTGGTGATTCTGCTGCTGCTGATCGCCTACATTTTCTCCCCGACCCTGTTCACCTGGATCATCAACCCCGAGGGCGCCTGGTTTCGCCCCTACATAATCTGGGTGCTGGTCATCGTCATCGCCTACGTGGTGCAAATTCGCAAGAAGAAACCCCATGACCTTTGAGTTATTCCATGTTGCATTGATCTGCGTCGGCTACCTGCTGGTGCTCTTCGGCATCGCCTGGGTCACCGAGCGCGGCTGGATACCCGAGGCCATCACCCGCCACCCGGTGACCTACATTCTGTCGCTGGGCATCTTTGCCAGCGCCTGGGCGTTTTACGGGGTGATCGATCTGGCCTTCCAGTTCGGCTATGGCGCCCTCGCCTACTATCTGGGCACCGGCGCGCTGTTCCTGTTTGCGCCGGTTGCGCTGGCCCCCCTGGCCGAGCTGGCCCACCGCCATCAGGTCCACTCCCTGGCCGACCTGCTGGTGTTCCGCTATCACAGCCACGGTGTCGGGGCCCTGACAACCCTGTGCATGCTCCTGGGGATTCTGCCCCTGATCGCCCTGCAGATACAGGCGATTGCCGACACCATGTACATCCTCACGGTGAGTCGCAATCCGAGCCTGCCGGCGGTGGGCACCGGTTTTACCTTCAAGGACCTGATGGCCCTGGGCTACTGTCTGCTGCTGGCGGTCTTCACCATTCTGTTTGGCTCCAACCGCGACCAGCACCGGGGCCTGTTCACCGCCATGGCGTTCGAGTCCCTGATCAAGGTCTTCGCCCTCTGTGCCATTGGCCTGCTGGCCGTCTATGGCGTGTTCGACGGTTTCAGCGGCCTGGACGAATGGCTGCAGCAGAACCCGGAAAACCTGGCGCTGTTGCACGCCCCGGTTCAGGATGGCGCGGCCCATACCCTGTTGCTGGTCTTCGTCGCCACGGCCATCACCATGCCGCACATCTTTCACATGGGCGTGACCGAAAACCTGCTGATGCGCAACACCCACACGGTCACCTGGGCATTTCCGCTGTTTCTGCTGCTCATGGCCCTGCCCATCTTCCCCATTCTCTGGGCGGGCTTTGAGCTGTCGGTACCGCTGCCGGCCCAGTACTTCACCCTGGGCGTTCCCATCCTGGCCGAGTCGCCCGGGCTGACCGTGCTGGCCTTTATCGGCGGCCTCTCGGCCGCCACCGGCGCCATCGTGGTCATCACCCTGTCGCTGGTGACCATGGTCATGAACCACTGGATCCTGCCGGCCCTGAGCCTGCGCACCCGCGACGACCTCTACCGGCAACTGCTATGGTTGCGCCGGGTGCTGATCGCCACCATTTTCTTCAGCGGCTACTTTTTCTATTGGCTGCTGGACAACCGCCAGAGCCTGACCCACCTGGCCCTGCTGACCTTTATCGAGACCCTGCAGTTTCTGCCGGGCATGTTCGCCATTGTCTTCTGGCCCCGCGGTAACCGGCGCGGCCTGATCATGGGCCTGAGTGTGGGCACCCTGATCTGGGCCGTGGGCCTGCTGATTCCGGTCATTGTCGGAATTTCCGGGCTGCCCATACCCGGCGCCGAGTACACCCTGCCCCTGGGGATGGGCCACTGGAGCGCGGTCACCCTGCTCTCGCTCGGGGCGAACACCGCCATCTTTGTGGGCCTCTCGCTGCTGACCCGGCAGACCGAAGAAGAGCAGTACAGCGCCGAGCTGTGCGCCGCCGATGAGCTGAGCCAGCCGGTGCGCCAGGCGCTGGACGTGCACAGCGCCTCCGAGTTCAAGCCCCGCCTGGCCCGCTCGCTGGGCAAGGTCACGGCCAGCCGCGAAGTGGATGTGGCCCTGAGTGAGCTCGGGCTGAGAATCACCGAGCGGCGCCCCTACGCCCTGCGCCGCCTGCGCGACCAGATCGAAGCCAACCTGTCCGGGCTGATGGGCATTCACGTGGCGGGCGAGATCATGGACCGGCACCTGCCCTACAAGCTGGCCGAGCGGCGGGACACGCTGGACATCAACCTGATCGAAAACCGGCTCTCCCAGTATCGCGACCATCTGACCGGCATGGCCGCCGAGCTCAACAACCTGCGCCTGTACCACCGTAAAACCCTCGAGGAGCTGCCCATGGCGGTCTGCTCGCTGGGCCGGGACGGTGAGATTCTGATGTGGAACCGGGCCATGGAGCTGCTCACCCAGATTGCCAGCGATGATGTCACCGGCTCGCGCCTGGACGACCTGGAAGAGCCCTGGCGCGCCCTGCTGATCGACTTCAGTGAAAACAGCGAACCGCACTACTACCGCCAGGAAATCGAGCTGGACGGGCGGCCGCACTGGATCAGCCTGCACAAAGCCAATATCGAGGGGAGCGTGCAGACCGGTGAATACGATCAGGTCATTCTGCTGGAGGATGTGACCGAGACCCAACTGCTGGAGCAGGAGCTGATCCACAGCGAACGTCTCGCCTCGGTGGGCCGGCTCGCGGCGGGCGTGGCGCACGAGATCGGCAACCCCATCACGGGCATTTCCAGCCTGGCCCAGAACCTGCGCTACGACTCGGACGACCCCGAACTGCTGGAGACGGCGGAACAGATCCTGAGCCAGACCGACCGGGTCACCCGCATCGTCCAGTCTCTGGTGAGCTTCTCACACAGCGGCCAGAACAAGAAAAGCGAATTCGAAGCCGTGGACCTGCGCGCCTGCGCCAATGAGGCCATCCAGCTGTTGTCGCTACAGAAAGACAAAAACGAGGTGGAATATTGCAACAACATCGCCAAAAATGCGATTATCGCGGGCGATAGTCAGCACCTGATTCAGGTCTTCATCAACCTGCTGTCCAACGCCCGCGACGCCAGCCCACCCGGCGGCCGTGTTACTCTGGACAGCAGCGAAGACGAGTACAGCATCATCTTTACGGTGACGGATCAGGGCAGCGGCATTCCGGCCGACAAAATGGACCAGATCCTGGAGCCTTTCTTTACCACCAAGGATCCTGGCGAAGGCACCGGCCTGGGGCTAGCCATGGTCTACAGCATTATTGAGGATCACGGCGGCAAACTGGATGTCAAAAGCCCTGTGGACCCCGTGCGCCAAACGGGTGCACAATTTACCATCAAGCTGCCGCGGCACATTGATTCCATGCAACCGGCCTACTGAGGCCGGCCCTGACGGGGTATGCTGGTTTGCCCAAGGGTGAAGAGTATACTTTCTGCCCCACGTGACCCTAGGCGATGTGAGCACTATGAGCAAAATACTGATCGTTGAAGACGAGCCTATCATCCGTACCGCGTTGCGCCGCCTGCTCGAGCGCAACAAGTACGAGGTCAACGAGGCACCCTCGGTCAAGGAGGCCACCGGCAAGTTCGAGTTGGCCAATTTTGACCTGATCATCAGCGATTTGCGCCTGCCGGGCGCCCCCGGGACCGACCTGATCAGCAAAGCGGGCAATGTGCCAGTGCTGATCATGACCAGCTACGCCAGTCTGCGCTCGGCGGTGGACTCCATGCGCATGGGGGCGGTCGACTATATCGCCAAGCCCTTCGATCACGAGGAAATGGTATCGGCGGTCAAACGGGTGATCGGCAAGGCCAACGCCGCCAACCAGAACAAGCACAGCTCGGCCACCGCCAGCCACGCCATTGCCGGCATGATCGGCAGCAGCGATGTGATGCAGGATCTGTACAACCGGATTCACAAAGTGGCGCCCACCAAGGCCACCGTGCTCATCCACGGTGAGACCGGTACCGGTAAAGAGCTGGTGGCGCGCGCCCTTCACGAGGAGAGCCCGCGCCGCGACAAGACCATCATCTCGGTCAACTGCGCCGCCATTCCCGACACCCTGATCGAATCCGAACTCTTCGGTCACGAAAAAGGCGCCTTTACCGGCGCCGCCAGCACGCGTGAAGGCCTGGTGGCCGCCGCCGACGGCGGCACCCTGTTTCTGGATGAGATCGGGGAGCTGCCCCTGGAGGCCCAGGCCCGCCTGCTGCGTGTATTGCAGGAGGGCGAGGTCCGGCCCATCGGCTCGGTGGAGTCGCGCAAGGTGAATGTCCGCCTGGTGGCCGCCACGCACCGGGACCTGCGCAAACTGGCGCGGGAGGGCAACTTCCGTGAGGATCTGTACTTCCGGATCAATGTGGTCCAATTGGAGCTGCCACCGCTGCGCGAGCGCGGGCGCGACATCATCACCCTGGCCGAGTCGCTGTTGCAGCGCTACTGCCAGGAGATGGAAAAGCCCGACCTCAAACTCTCGCCCGAAGCGATACAGGCCGTTACCACCTATACCTGGCCCGGCAACGTGCGCGAGCTGGAAAACGCCATCCAGCGCGCGGTGATTCTGTGCGAAGACTCGGCCGAAATCAGCCATGAGCTGCTGGACATCGACCTGGATCTGGTGCGCTTTGATGAGGACGAGGAAGACCCGGCCGCAGCACCCGAGCGCCTCAAGCCCCGCCGCTCGCCCCAGGACCCGGCCGAAGACCTGTCACTGGAAGACTATTTCCAGCGCTTTGTGCTTGAGCATCAAGACACCATGAGCGAGACCGAGCTGGCCCGCAAACTCGGGGTGAGCCGAAAATGCCTCTGGGAGCGCCGACAGCGTTTTGGTATCCCGCGCAACAAAAGTGCCGCCATCAAGTAGCCCAGGGTGTCGCAGCAAACTAGTGCCCCACCATCGCCCCGGTTTCCCGGGGCGATGCTCACACCGCCCCAAAAACCGCTCTGATCTCCCTCTGCTCGGCCTTCCCGGCTGCCACCGGAGCGTGCCCGTACCGCCCGTTTACGCCCCGCCATGGAGCGCCCGGAGGCAGGCACCAAGCCCCGTGAGGGCCGTCTCTGCATCAAAAAAGCGGGAAAAGTAACACCCAATTTCGGATTTTTACGCCACAAAGAGGTTTTGAGCGTCACTTCTGTTACCGGCTGTGACCCTTCCGGTCGGCTGTTACCCCGACGGAAACTGTTACCCGGCACAGATTTCGTAACAAACCGGTTAAAGATTTGTAACCATTCGAAATAACGAAACTTAATAAGAGATCATACAATTGAACTAAGTTGTTGATTTTATTGTATTTTCAAATCCTGGCACAGGAAATGCTCTCTATACGGGCACATAACAACAACAGACAATAAAAAAAGTTCCTGACTAATAACAACAACAGACAATAAGAAAAGCAGAACACCATAATTACAACAATAGACAATAAGAAACGAGCAAGTTCAAAAATAACAACAACAAACAATAAAAAGAGCAACAATAATAAAAACGAAACAACAATAAGAAAAAGCGAAAGCCATAGAGCTTTACGCAAATAAGAAAATAACGATAAAAGACAACAACAAGCGGAAAGACTGACTAAACACTGGAGCGGGATTGCAAGAACGCACCTTTAATACGAGGGCACGGAAGCGCCGCTTTGCCAACACTGGATCAAAGGCACCCCAATCCCACGGGAAAGCTCAGGCTTTCCCGTTTTGCTATCTGAAGAACACCCGGCCCAGGCCCGGCACGTTTCCCCCGTGCGCGGCCCGTGCTAAACTGCCCGCCGCTTAGCCAGCATCGAACCCCACAACAAACCGTCTGGCGGCGCAAACTGGCTGACTCAGCCGCTTTCACCGAATTCACTGACCGTAAACCGTTGCCCATGCTGAAAAGGCTCATTAACAAGCTGTTGCCGCGCTCTCAACCCAGGGACCCGCTCAAGATCATCCCCCGCGACGAGCACAATGTCTCCCGCCGTGACATCAGTCCGGCCGCTCTGCGCATCATGAAACGCCTGGAAGATGCCGGCCATCAGGGCTTTCTGGTCGGGGGCGGCGTACGCGACCTGCTCCTGGGCGGCCACCCCAAGGACTTCGACGTGGCCACCGATGCCCGGCCCGAGCAGATCCGGCGCCTGTTTCGCGGCTCGCGCATTATCGGCCGCCGCTTCCAGATTGTGCACGTGCGCATGGGCCGGGAGATCATTGAGGTCACCACCTTCCGCGGCCACCACCAGCAGTCGGGCAATGACGATGGCATGCTCCTGCGCGACAACGTCTACGGCTCCCTGGAGACCGATGCGGCCCGCCGGGACTTCACCGTCAATGCGCTCTACTACACCCTGAACGACTTCGCCATTCACGATTACACCGGCGGCCTGAGAGACCTGGAAAAGCGCACCCTGCGGATGATCGGCGACCCCGAAACCCGCTACAAGGAAGACCCGGTGCGGATGCTGCGGGCGGTGCGCTTTGCCGCCAAGCTCGGGTTCAGCGTGGAGCCGGCCACTGCCGCGCCCATTTTCAAGCTCGGCGCCCTGCTGGAAAACGTCCCCCCGGCCCGTCTGTTCGAGGAAGTGCTCAAGCTGTTCATGAACGGCTCGGCCACTGCCACCTTCAACCTTATGCGCGAGTACCATCTGCTCGGACACCTGTTTCCCGCCACCGAGGCGGCTCTGCAGGCGGGCGACGAGCAGGGGCTGGCGCTGATCGAACAGACCATGGCCAACACCGATAAGCGGGTGCGCGCCGACAAACCCGTGACCCCGGCGTTCATTTACGCCGCCCTGCTCTGGCCGCCCATGCGCGCCCGGGCCGATGCCCTGATCGAGGATATGCCGCCCCAGCCGGCCTATCAGCAGGCCGCCACCGAGGTTATCGGCCAGCAATTGGGGCACACCGCTCTGCCCAAGCGCTTCCTGATTCCCATGCGGGAGATGTGGGACATGCAGCATCGGCTGGTTCAGCGGCGTCAGCCCCAGCGGCTGCTCGAGCAGTCGCGTTTCCGCGCCGCCTACGACTTCCTGCTGCTGCGCGAAGCCTCGGGCGAGAAACTCGACGGGGCCGGCAACTGGTGGACCCGCTTCCAGGAAGTGGACGAGCAGGAACAGCAGAAGATGATCGCCGAAACCCGCGGCAAGAACCCCAAAGCCAAGGGACGCCGGCGTCGCCCCCGGAAAAAAACCAACCCTGACCAGGCGCCCTCCCCCAGCGGGCAGGAGTAAGCCGTGGTCCGCGCCTATATTGGCCTCGGCAGCAACCTGGACGACCCGCGCCAGCAGGTCGAGCGGGCGCTCGATGAGCTGGCGGAGCTGCCAGAGAGCCATCTGAGCGGCCGTTCGCGCCTCTACCGCAGCGATCCGGTGGGCCCACCCCAACCCGACTACATCAACGCCGTGGCCCAGTTGGACACCGAACTGGAGCCCCTGGCGCTGCTGGATGCCCTCCAGGCGCTGGAGCAGCAGCATCAGCGTGTCCGGCGCGAGCACTGGGGCCCCCGTACCCTGGATCTCGACCTGCTGCTCTACGCCGATCGGCAGATTCAGCACCCGCGCCTGACAGTGCCGCACCCGGAGCTGGAAAGGCGCAACTTTGTGCTCTACCCTTTAGCGGACATCAGCCCCGAGCTGACACTTCCCTCGGGCACCCCTCTTGCGTCATTATTGGAGGCCTGTTCGCCCCGGGGGCTGGAGCCGCTATCACCCGCTGAGCCACCACCCTCTGAATTTTAAACCTGGGAGTATCGAGTCCGTGGAAGCCATGTACGACGAGCGACAAGTGGACTACAACAAAGCCGATCTGCCCCGCTATATCGCGGTCGAGGGCCCCATCGGGGTCGGTAAAACCACCCTGGCCAAAAATCTCGCCCAGCTGTTCAACTACGATGTGATTCTGGAGCAGCCCGAGGAAAACCCGTTCCTCGAGCGCTTCTACCGGGACCCGAAAACCGCCGCCCTGCCCACCCAGCTGTTTTTCCTGTTCCAGCGCTCCAACCAACTGCAGGAACTGCGTCAGTCCGACCTGTTCGAGCCGGTGCGCGTCGCCGACTTTCTGATGGAAAAAGACCAGCTCTTTGCCCAGGTCACCCTGGATGACGACGAGCTCGCCATCTACCGACAGGTGTACGACAAGCTCACCATCGATGCGCCGGTACCGGATCTGGTCATCTACCTTCAGGCGCCCTCCAAGGTGCTCACCGAGCGCATCCGCCAGCGCGGCATCGCCAGTGAGCAGGGCATCAGCGCCGACTATATCGAGGCCCTGAATGAGGCCTATACCCAGTTTTTCCACTATTACGACAGCTCACCCCTGTTGATCGTGAACGCCCAGGACCTGGACCTGGCCAACAACCGCGAGCATTTCCACCAATTGGTGGAGACGGTGCTCACCATCAAGAGTGGCCGGCACTACTACAACCCGACGCCGGCCCTTTGACCTGACATAACGACCTGCCATAGCGAGAAACGTCATGCCCTACGGATCCGATGTCGATAACGCTCTGAACAAACCCGTCACCATCAAAACCCTGCAGAAGATGAAAACCAACGGGGAAAAATTTGTGGTGGTCGCGCTCTATGACGCCCCCATGGCCGGGATGGCGCAAAAGTGCGGCGTGGAGGCGGTGCTGGTGGGCGACTCACTGGGAATGACCGTGCTGGGTTACGAGAGCACCATCCCGGTGACCATGGAACAGATGATCTATCATGTGGAAGCCGTGGCCCGGGGCAATCGCAAGTCCCTGATCATCGGCGATCTGCCGTTCATGACCTACGCCACCTCCACCGACGCGCTGAAAAACGCCACCCGCCTGATGCAGGCCGGCGCCCAGATGATCAAAATCGAGGGCGGCCAGTGGCTCGCGGGCACCGTGGGTATGCTCGCCGAGCGGGGCATTCCCGTCTGCGCCCACCTGGGGCTGACGCCCCAGTCGGTGAACAAGTTTGGCGGCTTTCGGGTCCAGGGGCGCGAGCCCGAGCAGGCCGAGCAGATTGCCGCCGATGCCCACCTGCTGGCCGAAGCCGGGGCGGACCTTCTGGTTCTGGAGTGCGTGCCCTCGGCACTGGCTGAGCGCATTACGCGGGAAGTGCCCATCCCCGTGATCGGCATCGGCGCCGGGCGCGATACCGACGCTCAGGTCCTGGTGATCAACGATATTCTGGGGCTGACCGAACACCCTCCCAAATTTTCCAAGAACTTTCTCACCGAAGCCGGGGATATCCCCGGCGCCATGAAGAAATATGTGGCCGATGTGAAAGCCGGGGTATTCCCTGACGAGGATCATATATTCCTGTAAGCTTTCTCTCACAGACAGGGCGACCATAAGCCCTGCGACAACGATCAGAAGAAGTGAGAGTATTTATGCAATCAATCAACCGCCAATGGCTGTTGGTGGCCGGCTGTGTCCTGACGCTGGCCGCCTGCCAAAGCCACTCCCCACAGAACACCCCGCACGAATTCCGGGACTCCATCGAGACCAGTGCCGACGAGTGGCAGGACTACCAGGCGCGCTCCCAGCACTGGCGCGCCCTCGACCGGGATTTCATCCGCGCCGAAGTGGCCGCCGAGGGCCTGGATGAGCCCAAAAAGCCGCGCAAGGCCCACCGCTTCGGTTTTGACCCGAATCAACCCACTGAGTGGTATGCCACCGAAGAGGGGCAGCGGGTCGCCGAAATCATTCTCTCGTTTCAAACGCCCTCCGGCGGCTGGTCCAAGCGCACGGACATGGGCCACAAGCCGCGCCAGACCGGGCAGGCCTTCAGCGTTGAGTCCAACTATATTCCGACGTTTGACAACAGTGCGACCACCACCCAGATCACCGCGCTCGCCCGTGCCCACGCCGCCACCGACGACCACCGGTATCTGGAGGGCTATATACGTGGAGTGGAGCTGATCCTCGAAGCCCAGTACCCCAATGGCGGCTGGCCTCAGACCTACCCGCTACGCGGGGGTTACCACGATTACATCACCTACAATGATGAGGTGATGGAGAACAATCTGACCATCCTGCACCGGCTGGGCAACGGCATGGCCCCGTTCGAGTCGGCACCCCCGGCCCTGCGCCGCCAGGCGCTCGACAGCCTGGAGCGCGGGCTGGATCTGGTGGTCGCCTCCCAGGTAACCGTGGACGACACCCCCACTCTGTGGGGCGGACAACACGACCCCAAGACACTGGAGCCGCGCAAAGCCCGCGCCTATGAGATGGTCGCCCTGGCCACCTCGGAGAGCGTGTCACTGCTGGACTTCATGATGGATCTGGAGCAGCCGTCAAAGGCCATCCAGCACTCGATTCACTCGGCCATGGCCTGGTATGAGGCCAACAAAATTCTGGGTTACGCCTGGGATACCGAGGCGCGGGAAATTGTGCCCGACGAGGACGCGCCGCCGCTGTGGTCCCGCTTTGCCGAAATCGGCACCAGCCGGCCCCTGTTCGGGGATCGGGATCACTCGGTGCACTACGATATCGAAGACATTTCCATGGAACGCCGGGAAGGCTACGGCTGGTACACCACCGATCCGAACCGGGTGCTGGAGAAGTACGAGCGCTGGCGCCAGCGCTTTCCCCGATAGCGGTCCCTTCGCGAGGCCCTACACCCGCTCGCGGTAAATCTGCAGAATCAGCTCGGTGGTCAGCCGGGCGGACGCGGCCCCCGCCAGGGGCTCGCGCCCCTCGCGCACGGCGGCTTCAAAATCCTCGATGATGGCCTGATGGGCCGAGGTGTCCGTCACCGACGCGCTTGTGGCCCCATCGTGGGCATACTGAAAATCCTGCCGCCCCGGGTTCGCCAGGCCCTCAATATCCCAGAAGCTGATGCTGTCGTCCGTCAGGGTGAAACTGCCCCGGTCCGTGTGCACTTCCAGGCGGGCGGAGAAGCCGGGCCGTGTGGCAGTGGAGGCCACCACCGTGCCGATCATGCCGTTACCATGACGCATCAATGCCGCCCCGTGATCCTCCGCTTCAATCTGGTGGGCAAAGGTTCCCAGCATGGACACCACCTGCTCGGGCAACCCGAAAAACCAGGCGTAGAGATCCAGATTGTGGCAGGCCTGCTGCATGAAGGGCCCACCCCCATCGAGCGCCATCCCGCCCCGGTAATCGCCACTGTCGTAGTAGCCCTGGTCGCGATAGAACTTGGCCGACAGATCGGCGGCAAACACCCGGCCCAGTTGCCCGTCATCCAGCAGCGCCTTGACCACCCGGTTATCGGGGCTGGTGCGACGCTGAAAACAGACGCCGAGCGTCACCCCGGCAGCGCGACAGGCCTCAGTCATTTTGTCCATGGCCACCACGGCGATATCCAGCGGTTTCTCGGTCAGGACATGCTTGCCCAGCTCGGCCGCCTCAATGGCTCCTTGATGATGCAGACCGTTGGGGGTTGCCAGAATCACCGCATCAAAAGGCCGATCCACCGAGGCCAGATCGGGCCAGCAGGGCAAGTCGGGAGCGGCGGGCAAGGCCCGCCCGCGGCGCGAGACACAGCCGACCAGCTCACTGCCCGACCGCTCGTCCAGGGCCGCGACATAGGTATTGCTGATATTGCCCGTACCCACCAGAACATAGCGCATGACTTACCCCCTGCCACGAAAATCAAGACGTTCAGAATCCGCCCGGCCGGAAGAGACAGGGAAGACTTCAGCGATAAAAGCAGAAAAGGGGCCAAAACGCAAAAGCCCCCGGCTTTCGCGAAGAAAACCGGGGGCTTCGGGGAATAGTGGTCGGAACGGTAGGATTTGAACCCGATTTAGTAACTGCTCAATATACACCTTAATGGCACTATTCTTTTAAAATCAATGAGTTGCAGCTTTCTAAAACCTCATTTATGCTCACAGCTACTCAGTTTTTGGGGCTAATTTAGGACAACGAAACAGCATCAATTTAAATCGGCTGCCCCCTTTTGAAGCGAGGATTCAAATCATTTTGGTAATGCCGCCATTTACTCGAAAGTTTGTACTATTGCTTTAGAATCAATAAGTTATTGTTATTTCCGGTCACGATAAACCGCAAAATTCCAATTTAAGATCAACACAATATTGACATCCAAGCTTGCAAGGTCTTGCTTCTCGCCTAGAATAAGTGTGTATGAAGATTTTTATAGGTTCCGACTATGGATTTTTCATAATCAATAGAATTTATGGAGCAGACGAATAGCGTAATTTACTGCTAACCATCTCAACAGGAGCGTGCCCTACTACTAATGGGCCTCATGCGCGATACTGTGTCCTGTCAACTTTTCAGGTCGTTTAATGAATAGTCTAACTGATGAAGAAATAGAAGCTGCGAAATCGAGCACTGATTATAATCTTGACGCTCAGCTTCATGAGCATAATGACTGTATCCGCATTGCTTATGAGTGGCTTGATGCTCAAAAGAAAATAAAGACCATCCCCAAGTTTGGGGTTACGTCGAAACATTTAATTGAGAGCTGGGCTGGACGATATATATCCCAGTCCGACGTTTCAGTTGCCGCCGAGCTACACCCAGAGGTCTTTGGCAAATATCCTCGCTTCAATATAAGCAAAATGCTCGTAGAGCCATCAACATCTCGTCTAGAAGATATTGCCGAATCGTTTAAGCATAGCAACTACCGAGAGACACATAGACCGAAAAGATACAAATCTCAAGAATAAGGAGAAAATAATTGCCTCTCAGTGCAACATTAAACGGAAAGCGAATCTTTTCATTCAAATACAACGAGGAATCTTGGGAGAGCCTAAAGAGTCAGTCGGTAATAATGAATTGCTGTGATAATCGTGCTGTACTTAAAAAAAGTAAACTCGGAACATTATTTTTTGCACACTATAGGAAAGGGCATTGTGACAGCCGCCCAGAATCACCTGAGCACATTTACCTGAAAAACCTTGTATCTACAATTGCTTTAAAGAATGGCTGGGAGGTATCGTCAGAGCATGATGGAGAGACTCCTGACGGAGAGAAATGGACTGCAGATGTTTTCTGTACAAATGGAACCTCTAAGATCGCCTTTGAGATTCAGTGGTCCAGCCAAACAAGAGATGAATTCTTCAGGCGACAAAACAAGTATAAGTCTTCTGGCGTTCGGGCTGCTTGGATAGTTAAGCTTAGAAGCAATATGCATTATTATATCGGAGACATTCCCTACCAGTTCGATACCCCTGTATTCGGTATAAAATATCGATCTAAGACTGAAGGAATGACTAGTCTGTATGTCCCCCAGTTCGACAAACCGGTAGAAGAGTTTGTAAGCGGGATGCTGCAAGGCAGTCTGGCTTGGACCCCGAAGCCTGGCGACCTTCTGAAAGCAAACATAATCCCCCACTACGAGAATTGCTGGAAGTGCAAAAGAGAAACTGGGGTTGTATTGGGGGTTTCATTTGTTGGTCATGAAGGCTTCGAGGTAGATTTTAAGAAGTTTTCAGAAGACGACGTTCCAGAGATTATTATGAACAACGTTGGGGCCAAAGAGTTATATCAAAACAAAATTGGCGCAATCAAAAAGCGGTACAGCGGAACAGTTGGGAGAACCTATATATCGAACGGCTGCTTCTACTGTGATGCTCTTATGGGGAACTTTTATTTGTTCCGCTCTCTCACTGAGTACATGGGTGACCTTCCGAAATCTATATATACCATCAATTACATCAATGGTCATACCGGTCCACTTATAAAAGGAGGTTGGTATTTCGACGGCCGGGAATCCGCTCACTATTTTTGACTGACGAGATTAAATTTTTCACGAACAAACCCTTCTGTATAGAAGGGTTGCAATATGCGCTTAGATAGCAGAGATAATTTTGAAGCTGCACTTCGTCTCATGCCCCCTCTTCTTCCAGAGATTGGCGATCTCTACAGCGATTAACCGACCTTCCCTTGAGGCTCTAAATGCCTCTTCGCTTCCATTTTCATTGGACTTACTTGCCCAGATCAGTCGGTAACTTTTTGCTTTTACTGGTGAAATATTGCGCTATCACCTCATTGCTCGGCATCTTGTTAGGTTCCCACCTTAGTATTGTCAGTCCTGCTGATCTTAAAGCTTTGTTCTTTTTTGCGTCGGCCTCCATCCTTTTGGGGTCTCTGTGGGTACAGTCATCGATTTCTATAGCTGCCAGGGCCTTTAACTCCTTGTTCAATATTACGAAATCAATGCTCATCCTATTGATTCTGTTGAACCACTTGTAAAAGTCATGCCCCTTTTTTACTTCGATAATCTGGGAAAGTTGCACCTGTGCCATGATCTCGAATTCTGGTAGTGCACTTTGAAGTTGCCTGTATATCCTTTTCTCTGTTCGCGTCATCACTTCCTTTGCAATGAACGGCCAAAGTTCGTCAGGCTCGTACGTGAACTGGTTTCGGCGATCTGTTTTAGTACCTTTTTTTGGTTTCAGGTTGTTAGGTTCTTCTCTCGACGGCACTATTCTGAGAGCACCTTTTCGCTTAATCTTATTTTTTCTAACCCCGTTAGTTTTACCGGCTATCAGCTTTAGTGCTACGGCTGCCACAACTGCTACAACGGCAACATATATCACCCATTTCAGAACGCCAAACATTGGCGCTAGTATCCCTTCCACCATCTCCGTGTAACCTCCTGTGCGATTATCCGGCCTTTCCCTGAGTTCCTAAGCTCTTTCGAGCCTCCTTTGTCATCGGGCTTATCTGCCCTACTTCCGGTATTTCCTCACCGAAAACAATCCAGTGTTTATATTCCGGAAATGCGTTTCCGGTTTTAACAATCTCTTCAGGCTTAATCACACCTCGATTATTCATCAAGTTGTGCCACCTCGTGTAAGTCATTTCTGTTTTGGCGGCAAGCTCTTCCCTGGTTAGGTCTTCGTGCTTGCATATAACTTTCATGCGTTCAATTAGCTCGTCCATATGACCAACTTGTATAGAATTATACATGTAATATATTGCATGAACAAAACTACAATGTTTTAATTTACATGTAATTTATTACATAGAGACATTGTTTCTCCATTGCCGCCCAAATGGGAGCAATGAGAGGTAAAGACAAACAAAGTTGAATACTGAGTGAAACCGCATGGACTTTCAAGAACTTGAATCAGAAACCTTAAATCACGCGCCCCCGGTCCTCCCCTGGGTCAAGTTCGCCGAATGGATCGGTTTAGGCGATGAACCCAAAGTCGTCAGAGGCTGGGTCGATCGGGGCTACGTGCCCACCCTCCGCATTGGCAAACGCCTGATGATCAACGTCGAGCTATTCCGCCACCAACTGCTGGAGGGGGAATAAGCCATGGACACCCTCACCAGCCGCATCTACGCCCTGCTCTCGGAAATCGTTGGCACCGCCCTGATTCTGGGCCTCTCCGGCGAGGTCCACACCACCGTGCACTATGACACCCGCGCCGGCTTCCTGAGCCTCAACGTCTACCCCGTCGGTGCCGACCCGGACGAGCACCGCAACCGCGTCACCGTCCTGGTCACCGAGGACGACGACACCCGACACAAGCTCCAAACCCTGGACGCCTACTTAAGAAACGTCATTCGCTACGGCTACATGCCGTTCTGCGGCTTTCCGCCCCTGGCCACCCTGCGCCCGTCTCATTCATCCAGAAATGGCTTGGAGACGTCGAGCCCCGCGAGACAAGGGCGCGTGAGCGCGAACCTGTGGGCAACCGGCGAACG